>NZ_JAODBE010000098.1 GCF_025463795.1 Amnibacterium sp. | reverse complement strand
GGGGTCGCGAGTGCCGTCAGCCGGCGTCCCTCGACCAGCGCGTCGCCCACGGCCAGGCGGGGCGCGTCGACCGGGGCCGGTGCCGTCGCGCCGTCCTTCAGCCAGCGCTGCTCGACGCGGGCCTGCCGCTTCGGCACCGCGAGCCGCAGCACGTCGGAGGCCACCCCGGCGCCGCGATCGGCCACGGCGCGCGCGAGGCGCCACACCTCGCGCGGCAGCACGGGGACGGGCGACACGAGCTTGTCGATCGTGGACAGCTCCCCGGGCGCGTCCGTGGTCTCGGACAGGCCGACCACCCAGCCGTCGGCGCTGCGCCCCGCGACCCGCAGCGGCACCTTCACGCGGACGCCCGGCGTGATCGTGCCCTGCAGCGCCTCGGGGACCCGGTAGTCGAAGAGGTGGTCGAGGCGCGGCAGCGGCGAGTCGAGCACGACGTTCGCGATCGACGGGACGGTCATGTCGCCCTCGGCGCTCGGGGCGGTCAGCCCAGCCCGGCCGCGGCGGCGAGGTCCGCCGCGCGGTCGGTGCGCTCCCACGTGAACTGCGGCAGCTCGCGCCCGAAGTGCCCGAACACGCTGGTCTCGGCGTAGATGGGGCGCAGCAGGTCGAGCGCGTCGATGATCGCCCGGGGCCGAAGGTCGAAGACCTCACGGATCGCGGCGACGATCCGCTCCTCCGGCACGTGGGCGGTGCCGAACGTCTCCGCATAGAGCCCGACGGGCTCCGCCGCGCCGATCGCGTAGGCGACCTGCAGCTCGAGCCGATCGGCGAGGCCGGCGGCGACGGCGGTCTTCGCGACCCACCGCATCGCATACGCGCCGGAGCGGTCGACCTTCGACGGGTCCTTGCCGCTGAACGCACCGCCACCGTGCCGGCTCGCCCCGCCGTACGTGTCGACGATGATCTTGCGGCCGGTGAGCCCCGCGTCCGCCTTCGGCCCTCCGACCTCGAATCTCCCGGACGGGTTCACGTAGATGCGGGGCGCGCCGGCGTCGAGGCCGCTCGCCTCCAGCACCGGGTCGATCACGAGCCGGCGCACGTCGTCGCGCAGGTCGCCGGACTCCACCGTGGGGGCGTGCTGCGTGGAGACGACGACCGCCTCGACGGTGACGGGCCGGACACCGTCGTAGCCGATCGTCACCTGCGTCTTGCCGTCGGGCCGGAGGTAGGGCAGCACGCCCTCCTGCCGCGCCCGGGTGAGCCGCTCGGCGAGCTTGTGCGCGAGGGCGATGGGGATCGGCATGAGCTCCGGCGTCTCGCGAACGGCGAAGCCGAACATGATGCCCTGGTCTCCGGCGCCGAGCTGGTCGTAGGCCTCCGAGCTGCCGGCACGGGCCTCGAGCGCCCGGTCGACGCCGCGGGCGATGTCGACGGACTGCGAGCCGATCGACACGGACACGCCGCAGGTGGAGCCGTCGAAGCTCTGGTCGGACGAGTCGTAGCCGATGCGACGGATGCGGTCCCGCACGATCCCGGGGATGTCCGCGTAGCCGCTCGTGGAGACCTCCCCGGCGACGTGCACGAGCCCGGTGGTGACGAGCGTCTCGACGGCGACTCGCGCGTGCACGTCCTGCGCGATGAGGGCGTCGAGCACGCTGTCGGAGATCTGGTCGCAGATCTTGTCGGGGTGACCTGGCGTCACGGACTCCGACGTGAACAGACGCAACGCGGTCACTGATCCTCCTGCAGGGTGGGAACGGGGGCGGTCAGACGGGCACGACGAAGTCCAGGATGGCGTCCGCCACCGACCGCTTGTCGCCCCCGGCCGATCCGAGAACGTCACCCGTCCGGTCGAGGACGGTGACGGCGGTCTCCTGCCGGCCGAAGACGAGGTCGTGCCCGACCTCGTTCAGCACGAGGAAGTCGGCGCGCTTCGCCGCGATCTTGTCGCGGCCGAGGGCGAGCAGCCGCTCGTGGTCCGGCTCGGTCTCGGCGGCGAACCCGACGATGATCTGGCCGGCCCGCGGCCGCTCCGCGGCGATGGTCGCGAGCACGTCGGGCGTCCGCACGAGCTCGACGGCGAACGTCTCGCCGAGATCGCGCTTCTTCAGCTTGCCGTCCGCGACAGCGGCGGGCCGCCAGTCGGCGACGGCGGCGGCCATGATCACGAGGTCGGCGGCGGCCGCCTCCCGGCGCACGGCCTCGAGCATCTGCTGGGCGGTCGCCACCTGCACGACGTCGACTCCGGCCGGGACCGGCACCTCGAGGTGCGCGGCGACGAGCACGACCTCCGCGCCCCGGTCGCGGGCCGCCTCGGCGAGGGCGACGCCCTGGCGTCCGCTCGACGCGTTGCCGAGGAACCGCACCGGGTCGAGGGGTTCCCGGGTCCCGCCGGCCGTTATCAGCACCCTGGTGCCCACCATGCCGTCCGGTACCGGCGCGCCGCGAAGCGGCGGGGCGGCCGTGCGGGTGGGGACGTCCGCCGTCGTGGCGGCGCCGAGCGCGGCTGCGACGATGTCGCCGGGCTCCGCCATCCGGCCTGCGCCCACGTCGTGCCCGGTGAGCCGGCCGGACCCGGGTCCGACGACCACGACACCGCGCCCGACGAGGGTCGCCACGTTCGCCCGGGTGGCGGGGTTCTCCCACATCTCGGTGTGCATCGCGGGCGCGACGACGAGCGGCGCACGGCTCGCGAGCACGGTGGTGCCGAGCAGGTCGTCGGCGAGGCCGGTCGCGAGCTTGGCGAGGGTGTTCGCGGTCGCCGGAGCGATCACGATGAGGTCGGCGGACTGGCCGAGCGCGACGTGGCGCACCTCGGCGACGCCCTCGTAGAGGTCCGTCTCGACGGGGTTGCGGCTGATCGCCTCGAGCGTCGGACGGCCGACGAACCGCAGCGCTGCGGCGGTCGGCACGACGTGGACGTCGTGGCCGCCGAGCACCAGGGCCCGGACGACGTTGACCGCCTTGTACGCGGCGATGCCGCCCGAGATCCCGACGACGACCCTCACGGACGCTCCGATCCCGCGCCTGAAGCCCGGCCGGGGCGCCCGTGCCGGGTCACTCGACGCTCGTGATGCGGAGCTTGTCCTCGTTGATCTCGCGGAGCGCGACCGACAGCGGCTTGTCGTCGATCGACGACTCGACGAGCGGGCCGACGTTGTCGAACAGGCTGCCCTCGTGCAGGTCGGCGTAGTAGTCGTTGATCTGCCGGGCCCGCTTGCTCGCGAAGATCACGAGGCCGTACTTCGAGTCGACCTTCGTGAGCAGCTCGTCGATGGGCGGGTCGATGATGCCGAGGTTCTTGGACATGCGATCTCCTGGCTGGTAGAGGGGCACCGCCGGCGGGCGGAAGCGGGGGGCCGCGCTGGGCGCGGCGGGACCCGGGCGAGCCGGATCAGACGGACATCAAGCTTACGACCTCGCGGGCCGCCTCCTCGACGTTCGTGTTCACGACGACCGCGTCGAACTCCTCCTGGGCCGCCAGCTCGACCCTCGCCGTCTCGAGGCGACGCTCCCGCTCGTCCTCGTCCTCGGTGCCGCGCCCGACGAGCCGGCGGACGAGCTCCTCCCACGTGGGCGGGAGCAGGAAGACGAGCATCGCCTCGGGGAACGCCGCCCGCACCTGCCGCGCGCCCTGCAGGTCGATCTCGAGCAGCACGCTGCGGCCCTCCGTGATCGCCGCATCGATGGGTTGGCGGGGCGTGCCGTAGCGATAGGCGTTGTGGACGGTCGCCCATTCGAGGAACTGGCCGGCCTCGATCATCCGGTCGAACTGCTCGTCCGAGAGGAAGTAGTAGTTCACGCCGTCGATCTCGCCGGGCCGGGGCGGCCGGGTGGTGGCGCTCACGGACAGCAGAACCTCCGGGTGGTGCTCCCGGATGTGCGCGGCGACCGTGCCCTTGCCGACCGCGGTCGGGCCGGCGAGCACGACGAGGCGGCTGCGCGGCCCCTCCGGCTCCATCGGCCGCCGCGGCGCCTGCCGGCGCACGAGGAACTCGTGCAGGCGCTGGTACTGGTGCACGCCGAGTCCGCCGAGGCGCTTCGAGGGCGAGATCCGGAGGTCCTGCATGATCTTCGCGGTGCGGGTAGGGCCGAGCCACGGGATGCTCCCGATGAGCTCGCTGACCCGCATGGTCGCCTCGGGCTGCGACCCGTCGCGCATGGCAGACGAGAGCACCTCGCTGGCGCTGCGCTCGCCGGACGACACCTGCCGCTTCACCTCGGCCCTCGCCCGCCGGGCCGCGACCGCCGCCCGGGATCCGGCGAGCCGGTCGACCTCGGGCGGGTTCATGGTGCGCTCCACGGGATCACGCGATCGCCTCGCCGAGCAGGTCGGCCTGACGCTTGATGGCGTCGCCGAGCGCGGCGGGACCCGAGGCGAGGATGCTGCGCGACGCGGTCACGACGGTCACCGCCGCGGCCACACCGAAGAGGCGCTTCACGTCGGCGAACTGGGCGCCCTGGTAGCCGAAGCCCGGCGCGAGGATCGGCGTCGCCGGCACCGCCGCGAGCGAGGCGAGGTCGATGCCGAAGTCGGCGAAGTCGACGGTCGCGCCGAGCACGACGCCGATGTTGCCGATCGGGCCCTCCGCGTGGGTGCGGTTCCAGTTGACCGCCCGCTGGGCGAGGCCGCCGGCGACGGACTTGCCGGCCTGCGTCTCCCGCTGGATGACCGCCGTCTGCACGGCCATCGCCTCGGGGTTGGATGTCGCGGCGAGGACGAACAGGCCCTTGCCGTGCCGCCCGGCCTGCTCGAGCGGCGAACGGAGCGCGCCGAAGCCCTGGAAGGCGCTGATCGTCATGGCGTCGGCCTCGAGCGGAGCGCCCGGTGTGAGCCACGCCTGGCCGTAGGCCTCGATGGTGGACCCGAGGTCGCCGCGCTTCACATCGGCGATGACGACGAGGCCCGCGTTCCGCGCCTCCTTCAGCACGTCCTCGAGCACCCGGTAGCCGATCGAGCCGAACCGCTCGTAGAAGGCGACCTGCGGCTTCACGATGCCGACGCGACCGACGCAGGCCTCGACCACGCGCAGCCCGAACTCGTGGGCACCGACGGCGGACACCGGCAGACCCCACTCCGCGAGCAGGTACTCGTGGGGATCGATGCCGACGCACAGGTGCCCGTGGTCGGCGAACGCGGCGCCCAGGCGCTCGGCGAAGGTGGGCAGGGTCACTGGCTGCTCTTCCTCGCCGCAGCCGAACTGCGACGACGCTCGTACTCCTGAAGGGGGGTCACATCGAATCCTGCCCGAATCGCGTCCAGCGATGCCACCGCAGCGGACAACTGAGCCACCGTCGTGAACAGGGGTTTGTCGGCTGCGACCGCCGCGGCGCGGATCTCGTAGCCGTCCGCGCGGGCGGATCGGCCCGACGGCGTGTTGACGACGATGTCGATCTCGCCCCGGCGGATGAGCTCGACGACATCGGGTCCGACCTCACCCGCGTCCGACAGCTTGCGCACGACGCCCGCCTTGATGCCGTTGCGATGGAGCATCTCCGCGGTGCCTGCGGTGGCGACCAGGGTGAACCCGACCTCGCTGAGCCGCAGCGCGGAGAGCACGATCGACCGCTTGTCCCGGTCCGCGACGGACACGAACACCGTGCCGGAGAGCGGCAGCCCGCCGTATGCGGCCTCCTGGCTCTTCGCGAACGCCCGCGGGAAGTCCCGGTCGATGCCCATGACCTCGCCGGTCGAGCGCATCTCCGGGCCGAGCAGCGAGTCGATGACGTTCCCCGACCGGTCGCGGAACCGCTTGAACGGCAGAACCGCCTCCTTCACTGCGACCGGCGCGTCCGCGGGCACGTCGCTGCCGTCCCTCGCGGGCAGCCTCCCCTCGGCGATCAGGTCTGCGATCGACCGGCCGGCCATGACGAGCGCCGCGGCCTTCGCGACCTGCACGCCGAGCGCCTTCGAGACGAACGGCACGGTGCGCGACGCGCGAGGGTTGGCCTCGAGCACGTAGAGCACTCCCGCGGCCACCGCGAACTGCACGTTGAGCAGCCCCCGCACACCGACGCCGCGCGCGATCGCGAGGGTCGCGTCGCGCACCTCGTCGATCACGGACCGGCCGAGGGTGACGGGCGGCAGGGTGCAGCTCGAGTCGCCGGAGTGGATGCCGGCCTCCTCGATGTGCTCCATGACTCCGCCGATCCAGAGGTCGGTGCCGTCGAAGAGCGCATCGACGTCGATCTCGACCGCGTCGTCCAGGAAGCGGTCCACGAGCAGCGGGTGGTCGGCGCCGACGATCGCCTGGCCGGCGATGCGCTCGAAGTAGCCGTCGAGGCTCGACGCGTCGTAGACGATCTCCATCCCCCGGCCCCCCAGCACGAACGACGGGCGCACGAGCACCGGGTAGCCGATCTCGGCCGCGACCGCCTTCGCGCTCGCGGCGTCGACCGCCGTCCCGTTCTTCGGTGCGACGAGGCCGGCGTCGGCGAGGATCGCGGAGAAGAGCCCGCGCTCCTCGGCGAGGTCGATCGCGGCCGGCGACGTGCCGAGGATCGGCACGCCCGCCGCCTCGAGTCCCTTCGCGAGGCCGAGCGCGGTCTGGCCGCCGAGCTGCACGATCACGCCGACGACGGTCCCGCTCGCGGACTCCGCGGCGATGACCTCGAGCACGTCCTCGAGCGTCAGCGGCTCGAAGTAGAGCCGGTCGGACGTGTCGTAGTCCGTCGACACCGTCTCGGGGTTGCAGTTGACCATGACGGTCTCGTAGCCGGCGTCGCGGAGGGCGAAGGCGGCGTGCACGCAGGAGTAGTCGAACTCGATGCCCTGGCCGATGCGGTTCGGGCCGCTGCCGAGGATGACGACCTTGCGCGCGTCCGACGGGACGACCTCGGTCTCCAGGTCGTAGGTCGAGTAGTGGTACGGCGTGAGCGCCGGGAACTCGCCGGCGCAGGTGTCGACGGTCTTGTAGACCGGGCGGATGCCCGCGGTGTGCCGGTCCCGTCGGATCGTCGCCTCGTCGGAGTCGCGAAGCGCGGCGAGCTGGGCGTCGGAGAAGCCCTGCTCCTTCGCCGCCCTGAGCAGGTCGGCGTCGAGGGCCGGGGCGGCGCGGACGGCGTCGGCGGTCTCGTTGATCGCCGCGATCTCGTCGAGGAACCACGGATCGATGCCGGTCGCGGCATACGCCTCCGCGATGGACGCGCCTGCGCGCATCGCCTGCTGCAGCACGACGATCCGGCCGTCGGTCGGCGTCGCCGCCTCCTCGAGCAGGGCCGCCGCGTCCCCGGGCTCCCCCTCCCAGCTGAACGAGCTGCCTCGCTTCTCGAGCGACCGGAGTGCCTTCTGCAGCGCCGCGCCGAAGGTGCGACCGATGGCCATGGCCTCGCCGACGGACTTCATGGTCGTGGTGAGGGTCGGATCCGCCGCGGGGAACTTCTCGAACGCGAACCGTGGCACCTTGACGACCACGTAGTCGAGGGTCGGCTCGAAGCTCGCCGGCGTGACGCGGGTGATGTCGTTCGGGATCTCGTCGAGCCGGTAGCCGATCGCCAGCTTGGCGGCGATCTTCGCGATCGGGAAGCCGGTCGCCTTCGAGGCGAGCGCGCTGGAACGTGAGACGCGGGGGTTCATCTCGATGACGATGACGCGGCCGGTGGTCGGCTCGACGGCGAACTGGATGTTGCAGCCACCGGTGTCGACGCCCACGAGCCGGATGATGTCGATCCCGATGTCGCGGAGCCGCTGGTACTCCCGGTCGGTCAGCGTCATGGCGGGCGCCACGGTGATGGAGTCCCCGGTGTGCACGCCGACCGGGTCGACGTTCTCGATCGAGCAGACGACGACCGTGTTGTCGGCCTGGTCGCGCATGAGCTCGAGCTCGTACTCCTTCCACCCGAGGATGGACTCCTCGAGCAGCACCTCGCCGACCGTGCTGGCCGCGATGCCGTCATCGGCGATCCGCGCGAGCTCCTCCGGCGTGTGGGCGAAGCCCGACCCGAGGCCGCCCATCGTGTAGGAGGGCCGCACGACGAGCGGATAGCCGAGGTCCTCGGCGTGGGCGAGCGCCTCGGGCACGCTCCGCGCGATGGCCGACCTGGCGACCTCGGCGCCGGCCTCGATCACGAGGTCCTTGAAGATCTGCCGGTCCTCGCCGCGGCGGATCGCCTCGACCTTCGCACCGATGAGCTCGACGCCGTACCGGTCGAGCACGCCGGCCTCGGCGAGAGCGATCGCGGCGTTCAGCGCCGTCTGGCCGCCGAGCGTCGGGAGGACGGCGTCGGGCCGCTCCGCGGCGATGATGGACTCGAGGACCGGCACCGTGATGGGCTCGATGTAGGTCGCGTCGGCGAAGTCGGGGTCCGTCATGATCGTCGCCGGGTTCGAGTTGACGAGGATCACGCGGATCCCCTCCTCGCGCAGCACGCGGCACGCCTGGGTGCCCGAGTAGTCGAACTCCGCCGCCTGCCCGATCACGATCGGCCCGGAGCCGATCACGAGGACGCTCCGGATGTCGGTCCGCTTAGGCATTCGCCTCGCCTCTCATCGTGTTCGCGTCGCGATTCCTGCCGCATCCGATGCCGGATGGCGGCCCGGGGCGCGACATGAAGGGGCTGACGCTCATGACGCGCCCCCCGTCGGTGCGGCCTCGACGGCGATGGCTGCAGCCTCGCCCTCCTCCGCTGACGCGGCGAGCACGAGGTCGCGGAACCGGTCGAACAGCTCGGCGGCGTCGTGCGGGCCGGCGGCCGCCTCGGGGTGGTACTGCACGGAGAACGCGGGCAGGTCGAGGCAGGCGAGCCCCTCGACGACGTCGTCGTTGAGGTCGACGTGGGTGACCTCCGCGCGGCCGAATCCGGCGGGGGTGTCGACGACCCGGCCGATCGGCGCCTGCACGGCGAAGCCGTGGTTGTGCGCGGTGATGCCCACGCGGCCGCTGCGGAGGTCGACGACCGGCTGGTTGATGCCGCGATGCCCGAACGGCAGCTTGTAGGTGTCGAACCCGAGGGCGCGGCCGAGCAGCTGGTTGCCGAAGCAGATGCCGAAGAACGGTGTGCGCCGCGTCAGCACCTCCCGCAGCAGGGCGACGTGCCGGTCGGACGCCTCCGGGTCGCCGGGACCGTTCGAGTAGAACACCGCCGAGGGATTCAGGGCGTAGAGCTCCTCGACGGTGACGGACTCGGGCACCACGTGCACGTCGAGGCCGCGCTCGGCGAGCGCATGGATCGTCGCGGCCTTGATGCCGAGGTCGACGATCGCGACGGAGCCGATCCGCTCCCCCACCGCCGGCACCGTGTAGACGGCGTCGGTCGAGACCTCGGCGGAGAGGTTCGCCCCGCTCATGGCCGGCTGCTCCCGGACGAGCGCGAGCTGCTCGTCCGGGTCGAGCGCCGCGTCGGGGCCCGAGAAGATGCCCGAGCGCATCGCACCCTTGTCGCGGAGGTGCCGCGTCGCGGCGCGGGTGTCGAGGCCCGCGATGCCGACGATGCCGTCGTGCTCGAGGTCGTCGTCGAGGGTGCGGACCGACCGCTGGTTCGAGGCGATGCGTGACGGCGCGTGCGCTGCGTAGCCGGCGACCCAGATGCGGCGGGACTCGGGGTCCTCGTCGTTCATGCCGGTGTTGCCGATGTGCGGCGCCGTCTGGATCACGATCTGGCCCGCGTACGACGGGTCCGTCAGCGTCTCCTGGTAGCCGGTCATCCCGGTGGCGAAGACGGCTTCGCCGAACGTGCGGCCGCGCGCGCCCCAGGCGCGGCCGGGGAAGCGGCGACCGTCCTCGAGCACGAGCACGGCGGGTTCAGGCGTCGGCATTCGGGTCCTTTCGAGCGGATCGGTGGGCGACGAGCGTCCCGACGGCGGCGATCAGCCGGTCGCGCGGGAGCGGGTCGATGCGGAACGAGGACTCGACGGGCACCGGTCCCCCGTCGCCGTCGAGCTCCCAGGCGAGCACGGTGAGGCCGCCGGGCTCGACGCCGCGGTCGAGCGTCCAGGTGGCCGTCCCGGCGCCGGTGACGCTCGCGGCCGGCAGGAGCAGGGGCTCGGCGCCGTCGCGGTCGATGCGGACGCCGGCGTCGGTCACCGCGACGCGGGCGCGGGCCCGGAACCCGAGGCCGTGCGCAGCGACGCGCTCGAGGGGACGGCCCGCGAACGTCGTGGCGAGGTAGAGCCCGTCGACGGCGATGCGCTCGGCGCCCGGATCCACGGGGACGGTGGGCAGGGCGAGGTTCCGCTGCCCGCTGCCGCGCCGGCGCCACGAGACGGCCATGCCCACGAGCGCGGCGACGAGCACGAGGATCGTGGTCGCGACGGCCACCGGGGAGATCACCGGGCGCCTCCGGCGACCTCGGCGGGCTCGCGGAGCACGCCGTCGAGCAGGGTGGCCAGTCCTCGATGGAGCACCGCGACCACCCGGCCGGGCAGATCGAGGCCCAGGTAGGGCGAGTTCGTGCTGCGCCCCGCGAGATCCGCCGCGCTGATCCTGCGGCGGGCAGCCGGGTCGAGGAGCAGGAGGTCGGCGCGCGCACCGACCACGAGCGGGCCGCGGTCGGGGAGGGCGCCGATCGCCGCAGGCGTGCTCGCCATGACCCGTTCCACCTCCGCCCAGCCGAGCAGACCGGTCTCGACCATCGCCGCCTGCACCACGGATGCAGCGGTCTCGAGGCCCACCATGCCGTTGGCGGCGGCCTGCCACTCGCTGCGCTTCGCCTCCGCCGGGTGCGGGGCGTGATCGGTCGCGACGACGTCGAGCGTACCGTCGGCGAGACCGGCCCTGAGGGCGGTCACGTCGTCCGCGGTGCGCAGGGGCGGATTCACCTTGAAGCGCGGGTCGTAGCCGCGCGCTGCCTCGTCGGTGAGGAACAGGTGGTGCGGCGTGACCTCCGCCGTGACGTGCACGCCGCGGGCCTTCGCCCATCGGATCAGCTCGACGCTGCCGGCCGTCGAGACGTGGCAGACGTGCAGGCGCGCACCCGCCGCCTCGGCGAGGAGCACGTCGCGGGCGATGATCGCCTCCTCGGCGACAGCCGGCCAGCCGGCGAGGCCGAGCTCCGCGGAGACTGAACCCTCGTGCAGCTGAGCGCCGCGGGTCAGCCGCGGCTCCTCCGCGTGCTGGGCGATCACGCCGCCGACGATGCGGGCGTACTCCAACGCGCGGCGCATGAGCAGTGGATCCGCGACGCAGGATCCGTCGTCGGAGAACATCGTCACCCTGGCGCGGGAGCGGGCCATCGTGACGAGCTCGGCGAGCTCCTTGCCCTCCCGGCCCTTCGAGACCGCGCCGATCGGCCGCACGTCCACGTAGCCGGCCTCCCGGCCGAGGGCGGCGACCTGCTCGACGACGCCGGCCGTGTCCGCGACCGGATCGGTGTTCGGCATCGCGTGCACGGTCGTGTATCCGCCGGCGGCCGCGGCCCGCGAGCCGGTCAGGACGGTCTCCGCGCCCTCGCCACCGGGTTCGCGGAGATGCGTGTGCAGGTCGACGAAGCCGCGGAGGACGATCAGGCCGTCGGCGTCGATCACGCGATTGCCGGGGTCGGGCCGGACGGTCCCGTCCGCGACGATCCGGCCGTCCTCGACGGCGAGATCGGTGCGGGCGCCGTCGCCGGCGCGGAGGGCCCCGCGGATCACGGTCCTGGTCATGCGGCTCCCCTTCGTCCGGCCAGCACGTCGTAGAGCACGGCCATGCGCACCGCCACGCCGTTCTCGACCTGCTCGAGCACGGTCGAGCGGGCCGAGTCGGCGACCTCGCCCGCGATCTCGAGACCGCGGTTCATCGGACCGGGATGCATGACGAGGCTGCTCTCCGGCAGCCGCGCGGCGCGGTCGGCCGACAACCCGTAGAGCGCCGCGTACTCACGCGAGCTCGGGAAGTAGGCCTCGGTCATCCGCTCCCGCTGCACGCGCAGCATCATGACGACGTCGGGGGCGGTGGCGAGCGCGGCGTCGAGGTCGATGCCGGACTCGACGGGCCAGCCGCCGATGGCGCCGGGCAGCAGCGTGGGCGGGGCGACGAGCCGCACCGACGCGCCGAGCGCGGTGAGCAGCCACACGTTCGAGCGGGCGACGCGGGAGTGGAGCACGTCCCCGACGATCACGACGGAGACGCCGTCGAGGTCCCGGCCCCTCGACGCGTCCCCGTGCAGGCGCTTGCGGATCGTGTAGGCGTCGAGCAGGGCCTGCGTCGGGTGCTCGTGGGTGCCGTCGCCGGCGTTCACGACGGCCGCCCGGGTCCAGCCGCTCGACGCCAGCACCTCCGCGGCGCCGGAGGCGGGATGGCGGAGCACGATGCCGTCGGCGCCCATCGCCTGCAGGGTCTGCGCGGTGTCCTGGAGACTCTCGCCCTTCGAGACCGACGAGCCCTTCGCGCTGAAGGTGATCACGTCGGCCGAGAGGCGCTTCGCCGCCGCCTCGAAGGAGATCCTGGTGCGGGTGGAGTCCTCGAAGAACAGGTTCACCACCGTCGTGCCGCGCAACGTCGGCAGCTTCTTCACCTGCCGCTGCTGCGTGTCCGCCATGTCCTCGGCGATGTCGAGCAGCGCGACGCCGCCGTCGCGGCCGAGGCCGCGGGTGGAGAGCAGGTGGTCGCTCATTCGATGGTCACCCCGTCCGTCCCGTCGATCTCGGTGAGCTGCACGCGGATCCGCTCCGTCTTCGCGGACGGGAGGTTGCGCCCGACCGAGTCCGGCCGGATCGGAAGCTCCCGGTGCCCGCGGTCCACGAGGACCGCGAGGCGCACGACCGCGGGCCGGCCGAGCGCCGTGAGCGCGTCGAGCGCGGCGCGGACCGTGCGGCCGGAGAACAGCACGTCGTCGACGAGCACCACGACGGCGCCGTCGACGTCGGCGGGCACCTGGGTGCGCCCGGTCGGGCGCGTCGGCTGGGAGCCGAGGTCGTCGCGGTAGAGCGTCACGTCGAGCGTGCCGACGGCGACCGGGGCGCCGACCACGCCGCTCATCGCGTCGGCGAGGCGGCGGGCGAGAACCGCACCGCGGGTGGGGATGCCGAGCACCAGCAGGCGCGCACCGTCGGGCGCGGTCTCCACGAGCTCGTGGGCCATGCGGACGATGGCACGGCGGACGTCATCGGCCTGCAGGAGGGTGCGCGGCGGCATCCGACCTCCTTCCCCGCCTCACTGGACGGTCCTTAAAGGTGATCGGCGACGAGCCTAGCGCGCCCGACGGACGGCGGCCGGCCGGTCGTTCCCGCGCTCAGGACGGCGTCGGTGCCCGGTCGTCGAGGAACGCGAGCACGCGTTCACCGAGGACCGGCAGCACGCCCGCGTCCACCGCGCCGGCGATCACGCCGTCGCCGAACCGCTCACCCCGCAGCAGGACGGTGACGAGGCGCGCCAGATCCGCGACCGGTGCGGAGACGGCGAGCCGCACGTCGCGGACGACCGCTGCCCGCTTCCAGTGCATCCAGTCGAAGACCACGAAGGCCCCCACGGCCTGGAGCGCCCCGAGCAGCTCCCACACGCGGTCGTCGTAGACCGGATAGGCCGAGTCGGCGGCCGCGGTCCCGGCCGGGTCCCGGCCGCCGCGCCACTCGACGAGCGGAGCCGTCGCCGACCGGTACGCGCCGACCGCGTGCCGCAGGCGCTCGACGGCGTCCGCCGGAGCGGACCGCAGCGCGGCGAGGATCTCCTCGTCGGTGGGGTCAGGCATCC
The DNA here is from genome assembly GCF_025463795.1 of Amnibacterium sp. Taxonomy (GTDB): domain Bacteria; phylum Actinomycetota; class Actinomycetes; order Actinomycetales; family Microbacteriaceae; genus Amnibacterium. Next base: position 6,986 of record NZ_JAODBE010000098.1, on the reverse strand, counting down.
GCCGCGGCGCCCCGACCCGGCAGGGACTCGGCGGCCGCCGCGATCGCGTGCAGCAGGCCGTTGACGAACCGAGGGCTGTCGTCGGTCGACAGCTCCTTCGCGAGCTCGACGGCCTCGTCGATGGCGACCGCCGCGGGGACGTCCGGGTTGTAGCGGATCTCCCACACGGCGATGCGGAGTATCGCGCGGTCGACCGCGGGCATCCGGTCGATCGGCCATGCGGTGGCGTGCTCGGTGATCGCGCCGTCGATCTCGGGCGCGTGCTCGATCACGCCCTGGACGATCTCCCGCGCGTACGGCCAGCTCGACGCCCGCTCAGGGCGTGCGAGGGCCCGCTGCTGCTCGGCGTCGAGGGCGTCGGCCTGTGAGTCGCCGCGCACGTCCGCCGAGAACAGCACGTCGAGCGCGCGCTTGCGCGACTTCGTGCGGGCCGACACCTCAGCTCACGCGGCCCAGGTAGTCGCCGGTGCGGGTGTCGACCTTGACCTTGGTGCCGGTCTCGAGGAACAGCGGCACCTGGATCTCCGTGCCCGTCTCGAGCGTCGCCGGCTTCGTGCCGGCGGACGAGCGGTCGCCCTGCAGGCCGGGCTCGGTGTACGTGACCTCGAGCACGACCGACGCGGGCAGCTCGACGTAGAGCGGGTTGCCGTTGTTCATCGCGATCGTCGCGGTCTGGTTCTCGAGCAGGTAGTTCGCGGCCGTGCCCACGGTCGCGACCGGGACCGGCAGCTGCTCGTAGGTCGACGTGTCCATGAAGACGAAGTCGTCGCCGTCCCGGTAGAGGAACTGGTAGTCGCGGCGGTCGACGTTCTCGATGTCGACCTTGGTGCCGGCGTTGTAGGTGCGGTCGACGACCTTCCCGGTGACCACGTTCTTCAGCTTGGTGCGCACGAACGCGCCACCCTTGCCGGGCTTGACGTGCTGGAAGTCGACGACGTTCCAGAGCTGGCCGTCGATGTTCAGCACGATGCCGTTGCGGATGTCGGCGGTGGTCGCCATGTGGATGCTCTCCCTGGGGGTGGTCTGCTGCGCCCTGGGTCGCCGGGCCGACCCGGCAGTCTACGCGCCGGGAATGGAGCCGATCCTGGCGGCCACGTACCGCAGCGCGAGCAGGTACCCCTCGACGCCCAGTCCGGCGATGACACCGGTGGCGACGCCGGAGACGACGCTGGTGTGACGGAACTCCTCGCGACGGTGCGGGTTCGAGATGTGCACCTCGATGAGCGGCAGCCCCGCCTCGGTGACGAGCACCGACGCGTCCCGCAGCGCGTAGCTGTAGTGCGTGAACGCCGCCGGGTTCATGATGACGGGCGACCGGGTGTCGACGGCCTCGTGGAGCCAGGAGATGAGCGTCGCCTCGTCGTCGGTCTGCCGCAGCTCGACCTCGACGTGCTCCGGGGCTGCCGCCTTCAGGTCGCGCTCCACATCGGCGAGCGTCGCGGATCCGTAGATCGCCGGTTCCCGCGTGCCCAGCCGTTGCAGGTTCGGACCGTTCAGCACGAGGACGCGAGGCACGACCGCAACTGTATCGGCGGCCGCCGGGCCGCTTCGGGCATCACGGGCGTCCGATGACGCCCGCGGGTGCCCGAAACCGCCCGGTGGTCAGGTGGCGATCTCGCTGTAGGCCGTGAAGAGCAGGTGGTCCTCCGGCCCGTTCAGGATGCTCGTGCGGCCGATGCCGTCGAGCAGCACGAAGCGCAGCAGGCCCGCCCTCGCCTTCTTGTCGCGGCGCATGGCGGCGGTGAGCGTCGGCCAGCGGCCCGCGGGGTAGCCGAGCGGCAGGGTGAGGCTGCCGAGGACGTCGCGGTGCAGCTCCACGCCGTCGTCGTCGAGTCGGCCGACGAGCCGCGCGAGCTCCGCGGCGAAGACCATGCCGACGGAGATCGCGGAGCCGTGCCGCCAGCGGTAGCGCTCGGCGTACTCGATCGCGTGCCCGAGCGTGTGCCCGTAGTTGAGGATCTCGCGCCTGCCGGCTTCCCGGAAGTCGCCGCTCACGACCTCGGCCTTGACCCTGACGGCGCGGGTGACGAGGTCGGCGAAGACGTCGGATCCGGGATCCGTCGCGGTGTCGACGTCGGCGGTCAGGGCGTCGAGGATCGCGGTGTCGGCGATGAACCCGCACTTCGCGATCTCGGCGAAGCCGGCGAGCAGATCGTTCCGGGGCAGCGTCTCGAGGGTGTCGAGATCGGCGAGCACGGCGGCCGGCGCCCAGAACGCACCGACGAGGTTCTTGCCCTCGGTGGTGTTGATGCCGGTCTTGCCACCGACCGCGGCGTCGACCATGCCGAGCACGCTCGTCGGCAGCTGGACGAGCCGCACGCCGCGCAGCCAGGTGGCGGCGACGAAGCCGGCGAGGTCGGTGACGGCGCCGCCCCCGAGACCGATCACGGCGTCGGAGCGGGTGAACTCGGCCTGCCCGAGCACCTGCCAGCAGAACGCGGCGACCTCGATCCGTTTCGCGTCCTCGGCATCCGGCACCTCGGCGAGCAGCACCTCGATGCTCCCGGCGAGCCGCTCGCGGATCGCCTCGGCCCGCTGCGTCTGCACCGGCTGGTGCACGACGAGCGCCTTCTTCACGCCGGGCCCGAGAGCGCCGGCGAGGCGGCCGCCGAGGTCGCGGCCGATGACGACGTCGTAGTCGCCCGCGCCGCGGACGGGCACCATCACGGGTTCGGTCACGGGCGGTCCTCCTTCGGATCGAGGGCGGCGGCGAGCTCGTCGACGACGTGGGCCATCGGTCGCCCGGACGTGTCGACGACGAGGTCGGCGAGGCCGCGGTAGACGGCGTCCCGCTCCGCGGCGATGCGCCGCCAGGAGTCGAGGCCGTCGACGAGCAGGGGCCGCTTCCCGCTCTCGAGCCGCCCGGCGACGGCGGCCTCGTCGACCGTGAGCAGCACCACGGTGCAGCGGGCGAGGTCGGCGCGGGTGCCCGCGTCGAGCACGGCTCCCCCGCCAAGCGCCACGACACCGCCCTCCGCGAGCGCCTCGGCGACCACCGCCCGCTCGAGCTCCCGGAACGCCGGCTCGCCCCGTTCGGCGAAGAGCCCGGCGATTCCGCCGTGCTGGGCGACGACCCGCTGATCGGTGTCGGTGAACGGCAGGCCGAGCCGCTTGGCGAGCCTGCGCCCGACCGAGCTCTTGCCCGCGCCCATCGGCCCGATCACGGCGACGGTGCGCCCGGTCACGATCCGGCGGTCCGGAGTCCCGCGGGGATCGCCTCGAGGTACGCGTCCCGGTTGCGGCGGGTCTCGCTCAGCGAGTCGCCACCGAACTTCTCGAGCACGGCGTCGGCGAGCACGAGCGCGACCATCGCCTCGGCGACGACGCCCGCGGCGGGCACCGCGCACACGTCCGAGCGCTGGTGGTGCGCGGCCGCCACCTCGCCGGTCGCGACGTCGATCGTGCGGAGGGCGTGCGGCACGGTGCTGATCGGCTTCATCGCCGCGCGGACGCGCAGCACGCCGCCCGTCGTCATGCCGCCCTCGGTGCCGCCCGCACGGTCCGTGAGGCGGTGGATGCCGTCGGCACCGAGCACGAGCTCGTCGTGGGCCGCGGATCCGCGTCGCCTGGCCGTCGCGAAGCCGTCGCCGACCTCGACGCCCTTGATCGCCTGGATGCCCATGAGCGCGCCGGCGAGCCGGGCGTCGATGCGCCGGTCCCAGTGCACGTAGGAGCCGAGGCCGGGCGGCAGGCCGTGCACGACCACCTCGACCACGCCCCCGAGGGTGTCGCCGGCGCGATGCGCGTCGTCGATCTCCGCGACCATCGCGGCGCTCGCGGCGGGGTCCGCGCAGCGCACCGGGTCGTCGTCGATGCGGGCGCCGTCGTCGGGACCGGGGATCGCCGCGTCCTCGGGCACGAGCACGGCCCCGATCGCGACGACGTGGCTGAGCACCGAGACGCCGAGCTCGGCGAGGAAGGCGCGGGCGACGGCGCCGAGTGCGACGCGGGCGGCGGTCTCGCGGGCGCTGGCCCGCTCGAGCACCGGCCGGGCCTCGTCGAAGCCGTACTTCTGCATGCCGGTGAGGTCGGCGTGGCCGGGCCGTGGGCGGGTCAGCGGCGCACCCCGGCCCCGCGAGGCGTCCGACAGCGGCACGTCCTCGACCGCCATGACCTCCTGCCACTTCGGCCACTCCGTGTTGCCGATGGTGACCGCGACGGGCCCGCCGATGCTCCGGCCGTGCACGACGCCGCCGGTCACCGCGAGCTCGTCCTGCTCGAACTTCTGGCGGGATCCGCGGCCGACCCCGAGCCGTCGCCTGGCGAGGTCGGTGCGGATCGTGTCGAGTCCGACGGGCACGCCCGCGGGCAGCCCTTCGAGGATGGCGGTGAGGCTCGGGCCGTGCGACTCACCGGCCGTGAGCCAGCGCAACATCGTCACGAGTCTTCCATGTCGCGCCCCACCGCGGCTGCCATGGCGGCCCGGACGCGCTCCTCGTCGGGCAGGTGCACGTCGGGGTCGCCGGCCGTGAACACGCGCACCTGCAGCAGCGCCTGCTCGAGCAGCATGTCGAGGCCGTGCAGCAGGCCTCCTCCCGCACCCGACCAGTCCCTGCCGAGCGGGCTCGGCCACGGGTCGTAGGCGACGTCGAGCAGGCGCTCACCATCGAGCCGGTGTGGGACGACCGAGGCCGCGTCGACCCCTCCCGGCAGCGTCGACACGACGACGCCTCCGGGAAGGACGCCGATCAGCGCATCGGGCTCGAGCGGGCGGTACTCGGTGGCGAGATCACCGAGCGCCCGTCGGGCACGTCGCGGATCGCGGGCGACGACGATGCGGCGGTCCGCTCCGAGCAGGCGAAGGGCCTCGAGCGCGCTGGCCGCCGTCGCGCCGCCGCCGAGCACGAACGAGGGCCTCTCCGGATCGATCTCGCCCAGCACGGCGACGATCGCCGGGACGTCCGTGTTGAACAGCGCCGGGCGCCCGTCGAGCAGCACGGTGTTCGCGAGCCCGAGCCGCGCGACCGTCTGGTCGCCCCCCGGGACGAGCCGGAGCACCGCCCGCTTCAGCGGCATGGTGAGCGAGAGCCCCCGCCATTCGGGACCGAGACCGGCCAGGAACGCCTCGAGCCCGGCCTCGTCGACCTCGGCGCGGCCGTACTCCCAGTCGAGCCCGAGCACGCGGTAGGCCGCGGCATGCAGCAGCGGTGACTTCGAGTGGGCGATCGGTGCACCGAGCACCGCGAGCCGACGGGGAGCCACTACTTCGCGTAGTTCGGGTGGGCCTTCAGCCACGCCTCGAACCGCGCTCGCGCCTTCTCGTGCTGGGCGTCGGTGGTGCTGAACACCGTCTCCCCGGTCTCGAGGTTCACGGTGACGAAGAACAGCCAGCTGCCCTTCGCCGGATGCAGCGCGGCCTTGATCGCCACGTCGCCGGGGTTCGAGATGGGGCCAGGGGGCAGGCCGTAGTGCTTGTAGGTGTTGTAGGGGTTGTTGCTCGCGTACTGCTTCGTGGTCGGCACGACCGTGGTGCCGCCCGCGCCGTAGCTGACCGTGGCGTCGGACTGGAGCATCATGTGCTTCGCGATGCGGTTGAGGAAGACCCGGGCGACCTTCGCGTCGTCGGTCCCGTTGCCCTCCTTCTGCACCAGGCCGGCGAGCGTCAGCACCTTCTGACGGTCGGACTTCGCCACCCCGTCGGCGTCGAGGGCCTGATACATCCGCTGCACCATCGTCGACAGCATCGCCTTCGCGGAGGTGCCGGGCTGGAACTGGTACGTCGCCGGGAAGAGGTAGCCCTCCAGGCTCGGCGCCGACGCGGGCACGCCGAGCGCGGTGCGGTCCTTCGCGATGGCCTGCAGCTCGGCCAGGGGCGTGCCGGTGGCCGTCGCGGTGGACTGAAGGATCTGCTCGACGGTGCTGCCCTCGGGGATCGCGACGTCCGCGACGACACGATGCCGGGGGTCCTGCAGCGCCGCGAGGGCGGCGGCGGCGCTCATGTGGTGCGCGAGGCGGTACGTGCCCGGCACCAGGGTCGGCTCGGGCTTCGTCTTCAGCAGCAGGTCGTAGAACGCCGTGGTCGTCTTCGTCACGCCCGCCTTCGCGAGGCGGCCGGCGACGTCGGATCCGAGATCGCCCTGCTTCACCACGACCTCGACCGCGCCCATGCCGCTCCCCGTGTAGTCGTTGCTGTAGCCGAACAGGCTCTTCACCTGGTCGGGCCAGATCGTGTAGGCGGTGCCGAAGGCGCCGCCCCCGAGCAGGAGCAGCACCACGACGGCCGAGACGAGCCACGGCCAGATCCGTCGTCGACGCCGCCGGCCGTGCCGCTGCGGCTCCGTGCCGTCGGCGATCTCCCGGGGTGCGAGCAGCACCGTGAACGCGTCGGGTCGCCCGTCGCCCGCAGGCGCGTCCGGATCCCCACTGCGGGTACGGGCCACGGGACTACTTCCGGTTCGAGTGGACGAGCGCGCCGGGCGCCTCGCCTCGGGCGCGCTCGGCGTCGAGGGCGTGCTGCAAAAGTATCACCGCGGCCACCTGGTCGATCACGCGCCGCGACCCTCGCGTGTCCCGGCCGGACGCGTGCAGCGCCGCCTGGGCGCTCACGGTCGTGAGCCGCTCGTCGACGAGCCGGACCGGTCTCGGGCCGTCGGCCAGCAGGGCGGCGATGCGGCGCGAGTCCGCGGTCGAGGCCGTATCGGTGCCCCGCATGGCGAGGGGCAGTCCGACGATCAGCTCGATCGCCTCGAGCTCGTCCGCGAGCTCCTCGATGCGGGTGACGACGCCCGCGACGTCCGCGCCGCGCTGCACGGTCTCGAGCGGGGTCGCGAGCACGCCGTCCGGATCCGATCGCGCCACGCCGACCCGCACGGTGCCGACGTCGATACCGAGCCGGACGCCTCGTCGCATCTCGCTCAGCGGCTGAGCCCGGCCGCGACGGCCTCGAGGGCTGCACCGATCGCGGTCGGGTCGCTGCCGCCGCCCTGGGCGACGTCGTCCCGGCCGCCGCCACCGCCGCCGAGCACCTGCGCGGCGGCCCGAGCGAG
>NZ_JAODBE010000074.1 GCF_025463795.1 Amnibacterium sp. | reverse complement strand
CGAGCCGGTCCGCCGGCCGCTCGCCGCACCGCGCCTCGCGGCGCCGGTGCAGCTGCAGCGCTGACGCTCAGTCCTCGCGCCCGCGGGACCGGCGCAGCCGGCGGCCGGCCTCGACGTCCTCCTCGTGCTTCTTGGCCTTCTTGTCGCTGCCTCGGGTGTCGCGCATCGGGAGCTGGATCTGCTCCTCCGCCGCGATGCCGCCCTGCAGCTCGCGGCTCCGCTCGAGCTCGGCGTCGAACTCCGCGCCGAACAGCAGCGCCAGGTTCGTGATCCAGAGCCACAGCAGGAAGATGATGACGCCGGCGATGGGGCCGTACGACTTCGCGTAGCTGCCGCCGCCCGAGAAGGCCAGGTAGAGGCCGAAGGCCACCGTCGCGATCGCCCACACGAGCAGCGCGATCACGGATCCGGTGCTCGTCCACTTGAACTTCGGCTGGCGGATGTTCGGCGAGAAGTAGTACAGGATCGCCACCGCCGCGATGGCGATGAGCACGAGGATCGGCCACTTCACGATCGAGAAGATCGTGAACGCGGGGCCACCGAGGCCGATGACCTGGGCGATCCGCTGCACGGCCGGCCCCGTCGACACGAGCAGCAGGGCGGCGATGACGACCAGGATCACCACGGCGATCGTCACGGCGAGCTGCGTCGGGCGCAGCTTCCACACCGGCCGGCCCTCCGGAATGCTGTAGATGCGGTTCATCGCCCGCCCGAATGCGCCGACGTAGCCTGACGCGGACCACAGGGCGCCCACGACGCCGACGACCAGGCCGATGCCGGCGCCCGGCGCCTTGCTGGCGTTCGTCAGCAGGCCGTTCACCAGCGTGTACGTGCTCGGTGAGCTGGCGAGCGCGGGCTTCAGGACGGTGGAGGACAGGGTCGAGATCGTGTCGGGGCTGAGCAGGCCGAGGATCGACACGATCGCGACGATCCCGGGGCCGAGGGCGAGGACCGCGTAGTAGACGAGCGCGGCCGCGAGGTCGGTGCACTGGTCGCTGCCGAACTCGCGGAACGTCTTCCTCAGCGAGTAGAGGAGCGTCGGCTTCTTCAGGTCCTCGGGACCCTCGGGCTTGCGGGGGTCGTCGGGCGAGGGCGTCGTGCCGGGCCGCGGCTCGCCGCCCGAGTCCGAGTCCGAGGTCGAGTTCGAGCCGCCCCGGGCCGCGGTGCTGGTGCCGCCCTTGGGAGCGGGGTGCTCCTGCCGGTACCGCTGCTCCGGCGTCGGCGGGATGGCGCCCACCCGGCGGGCGATCGCGGACGCCGAGGCGACCACGCCGAGGACGCCGGCCGTGAGCGCGGAGGCGCCGAGGACGGTGCGGGCGCCGTCGCGCGGCGGCCCGCTCTGGGGGGAGACGATGCCGGTCATGGCGTCAGGAGGTCGCGGTCGGCGTGGCGGACTCGTCCGCGGTCCCGCCCTCGGTCGGCAGGCCGGACGCGCTGTCGTCGATGGCGCCGCCGGACTCCGGCAGCTGCTCCTCGAACACGTGCGCCGCCTCCTCGGCCGAGTCGGGCGCCGTCGGCGTGCTCGCCGCCCGGCTCCGCCCGACCCGCTTCGCGGTCGAGGGCTTCGGCTCCTCGGGCGTGGACGTCGACGACTCGGCGGTCGCCTCGTCCTCCGAGCCCGACTCGGGGTCGGGCGCGGCAGCGACGGCGTCGGCGACGGACGAGGTCGTGTCCGCCGCGGTCGAGACGGCGGCGGTCAGCTTCGGGGCGCGCTCCTGGGCGACCTCCTTCACCTTGCCCACCACCGACTGCAGCCGGTCGCTCTCCCGAGCGGCACGGAGCTTCTCGGTGAGCGTCGTGTACGCGGAACGGCCGGCGCGGGAACCGACGACGTAGCCCGTCGCCAGTCCGGCGACGAACAGCAGTTTGCCCTTCATGGGGGGAGACCCTTCCTTCGGTCGATCGGCTGTCCATGCTGCCAGCCGCTCAGGAGGGGGGTGCTGGACGTTCAGCAGCCTTGCGGCGGATGCTCGGGACCTCGCCCGGGCAGAATCAGGAGGTGCCGATGCCGCCGCTCCGCTTCGCCGTCCGGGCGTGGTCGGGCACGGCGGCGTCCGCCGTCGAGCTCCGGGACGGCGTCCTCGTGCCCTACGCCGCAGGCGCCGGTACGCTGCCCCGGCTGTCCGGCACGCTCTCGGCCGGGCTGCACGACCGGCACGTGCACCTCGGCCTGGTGGACCGCGACCGGCTGTCCGCGTCGGTGGTCGTCGCCGTCGACGACCTCGGGTGGGTGCCCGCTGCGGCCGCGGGATGGCGTAGCCGGCCGCCGGCAGGGCTTGCGGTGCGCATCGCGGGGCCGTTCCTCGCGCCGCCGGGCGGCTATCCGCTCGGCCGCTCGTGGGCTCCGGCCGGCGCCGTGCAGGAGGTGCGCGACGTCGCGGACGCGGAGGCGGCGGTCGCCGGCCTCGTCGCGCTCGGCGCCACGACGGCGAAGGTGACGCTGCATGCGGCGTTCCCCGACTACGGCGCCGGTGTGCTCGAGGCGCTCGTGCGCGCCGCGCGGACGGCGGGGCTCCCCGTCGTCGCCCACGTGGAGGGGCCGGGACGCGCCGAGCGGGCGCTCGCCGCGGAGGTGGACGCCCTCGCGCACGTCCCCTGGACCGAGCGGCTGCCCGATGCAATTCTCGAGCGGTTCGCCCGCAGCACGACCTGGATCTCGACACTCGGCCTGCACGCCGGTCCGGCGCGCGGGCGTGCGCTCGCGAACGCCCGCCGCTTCGTCGCCGCCGGGGGTCGCCTCGAGTACGGGACGGATATGGGGAACGGACCGACCCCGCCGGGGGTGAACCGCCGTGAGGTCCTGGCGCTGGGCCGAGCAGGGCTGGCGGGCGCCGCGCTGCTCGACGCGCTCCTGCTCGCGCCCCGGGTCCCGCTGGCCCTGACCGCCGCCGTCTGGTCCGAGCGGCCGATGCCGGAGGATGCGAAGGGCGTCGCCGACTGGTTCGCGGCCGCACGACGATTCCGTCCCGAGCACCTCGAGGAGCTGCCATGACCGATCGACTCGCGCGCCGCGCCGCGGGGCTGGACGATGCGGATCCGCTCGCGCAGCTCCGCGATCGGTTCGTCCCCGCGCCCGACGTGGTCGCCTACCTCGACGGCAACTCGCTCGGCCGGCCGATCGCCGGCACCGCCGAGCGGGTCGCGGCGTTCGTGCGCGAGGGGTGGGGCGGGCGGCTGATCCGAGGCTGGGACGAGCGCTGGCTCGCCGAGCCCGAGCGGCTCGGCGACGAGATCGGCCGGGTCGCCCTGGGTGCCGCAGCCGGTCAGACGCTGGTCGGCGACTCCACCACCGTGCTCCTCTACAAGGCGGCTCGGGCCGCGCTCGCCGCCCGCCCCGGACGCAGGGAGATCGTGCTGGACGCGGCGAACTTCCCCACCGACCGGTACCTGCTCGCGGGCATCGCCGCGGAGCTGGGCCACCGGCTCGTCGTCCTGGATCCTCCGGCCGACGGTGGGGTGACCGCGTCGATGGTGGCCGAGGTCGTCGGGCCGTGCACGGCGCTGGTCCTGCTCAGCCACGTCGCATTCCGCTCCGCGTATATGACGGATGCGGAGGCGATCACCCGGCTCACGCACGAGGCCGGCGCGCTCGTGCTCTGGGATCTCAGCCATTCGACGGGTGCGGTGCCGGTCGCGCTCGACGCCTGGGGTGCCGACCTCGCGGCCGGCTGCACCTACAAGTACCTGAACGGCGGCCCGGGCGCCCCCGCGTTCGTGTACGTCGCCTCCCGGCTGCAGGCCGAGCTGCGGCAGCCCATCCAGGGCTGGCTCGGCGCCGCCGACCCGTTCCTGATGGGGGAGCGGTACGAGCCGGCGGAGGGCGTCGGCCGCTTCGCGAGCGGGACGCCGCCGATCCTCGGCATGCTGCCGATCGCCGACATGGTCGCGCTGCTCGACGAGGCGGGGATGCCCGCCGTGAGGGCCAAGTCGGTCGCGCTGACCGAGTTCGCCCTCGAGGTCGCCGACGAGCTGCTCGCGCCCGCCGGCGTGCGGGTGGAGTCGCCGCGGGACGCGGCGGTGCGGGGGAGTCACGTCACCCTCGCGCATCCGGCGTTCGCGGGGCTGCTCCAGCCGCTGTGGGCCCGGGGCGTGGTGCCGGACTTCCGCGGGCCGGACGGGCTGCGCATCGGGCTGTCCCCGCTCAGCACCTCGTTCCAGGAGGTGCTCGCCGGACTCTCGGCCGTGCGGGAGGAGCTTGTGGGTGGATAACGTGGGGTCGGCAACAAAAGGGAGGTCTGGAGCGATGACGCAGGACGTACTCGGGGTCGCGATGGTCGGGGCGGGCTTCATGGGCGCCACCCATTCGCAGGCGTGGCGGGTCGCGCCCGCCTTCTTCGATCTGCCGCTCGCGCCCGTGCGGCGGGTGGTGGTCGGCCGGCGCGCCGACGCGACGGAGCAGGCGGCGCAGCGCTGGGGCTGGGAGGGGTCGTCGACCGACTGGCGCTCCGTGCTCGAGCGCGACGACGTGCAGCTCGTCGACATCTGCACGCCCGGCGACAGTCACGTGGAGATCGCGATCGCCGCCCTCGAGGCGGGCAAGCACGTCCTGTGCGAGAAGCCGCTCGCGAACTCCGTGGCGGACGCCGAGCGCATGGCGGCGGCGGCGCGGGCCGCCGCGAAGCAGGGCGTGTTCGCGATGGTCGGCTTCAGCTACCGCCGGATGCCGGCCATCGGGCTGGCGAAGCAGCTCGTCGAGCAGGGCCGGCTCGGCGAGATCCGTCAGATCCGCGCCGTGTACCTGCAGGACTGGCTGACCGACGCGGAGGCGCCGATGACGTGGCGCCTGGAGAAGCACCTCGCCGGCTCGGGCGCCCTGGGCGACATCGGCGCGCACGCCATCGACCTCGCCCAGCACCTGGCCGGCGACGAGGTCGCGAGCGTCAGCGGCATGCTGACGACCTTCGTGCACGAGCGGCCGCGACTCGCGGAGCAGCGCGGCCTCTCGGGGATCGCCGGGACCGAGCGCGGACAGGTGACCGTCGACGACGCCGCCCTCTTCACGGCGCGCTTCGCCGGCGGGCCGATCGGATCGTTCGAGGCGACGCGCTTCGCCACCGGGCGCAAGAACGCGCTCCGCGTCGAGCTGTCCGGATCGGACGGCGCGATCGCGTTCGACTTCGAGGACCCCAACGTGCTGCAGTTCTACGACGCCCGGCTGCCGCAGGAGACCCTCGGCTTCCAGCGCATCCAGGCGACGGAGCCCGTGCATCCGTGGGTCGATGCATGGTGGCCGGTCGGGCACGGGCTCGGGTACGAGCACGGCTTCGTGAACGAGGTCGCCGACCTGGTGCGCGACATCGGCGCGGGCCGCCAGCCCGAGCCGTCGTTCGACGACGGACTGCAGGTGCAGCGGGTGCTCGACGCGATCGAGCGCAGCGCTGCCGCGGGCAGCGCCTGGACCGCGGTGGATGGAGCGGACGCCGAGGTGCCCGCGAGGAGGATGGACGCGTGAGCGACACGAAGCAGGCCCTGGTCGTCCGTGGCGGCTGGTTCGGCCACGAGCCCGTCGAGGCGACGGAGCTGTTCATCCCGTATCTCGAGTCCAACGGCTTCTCGGTGCGGGTGGAGGAGTCGCCGAAGGTGTACGCCGATGCCGAGTACATGGCGACGGTCGACCTCGTTCTGCAGACGATGACGATGTCGACGATCGAGATGGAGGAGTTCCTCGGACTCCGCGCCGCGATCGAGGCCGGCACGGGGATGGCCGGATGGCACGGCGGCATCGCCGACTCCTACCGCAACACCTCCCAGTACCTGCAGATGATCGGTGGTCAGTTCGCGGAGCATCCGGGCAAGCACCCGTCCGAGCGGAAGGGCGACGGCGACCAGTCGGACAACTACGTCCCCTACACGATCAACATCACCGATCTCGGCCGGCATCACGAGATCACCGCCGGGATCGACGACTTCGATCTCGTCTCCGAGCAGTACTGGGTGCTGCACGACGACTACAACGACGTGCTCGCCACGACGACCCAGGCGGTGCGCCCGTGGGATCCGTGGAACCGGCCGATCACGTCACCGGCCGTGTGGACCCGCCAGTGGGGCAAGGGACGCATCTTCGTCTGCACCGCCGGGCACCACGTGGACATCCTGGAGGACCCGAACGTGCGCACCATCATCGAGCGCGGCCTGCTGTGGGCGTCCCGATGAGCGCGCAGCTCCGCGTCGGCGTGATCGGCGTCGGAGTCATCAGCAAGCAGTACTTCGAGACCTTCCCGCGCCTGTCGAACCTGCGGCTCACCGCGGTCGCCGACCTCGACCTCGATCGTGCGCGCGCCGTGGCCGAGGAGCAGGGCGTCGTCGCGCTGAGCGTGCAGGAGCTGCTCGCCTCCGACGACGTCGACGTCGTGCTGAACCTCACCATCCCGGCCGCGCACGTGCCGGTCGGCACCGAGGCCCTGAACGCGGGCAAGCACGTCTATGCGGAGAAGCCGCTCGGCCTGGATCCCGGCGAGGCGGCGCCGATGCTCGCCCTCGCCGAGGAGCGGGGCCTACGCGTCGGCAGCGCACCGGACACGGTGCTCGGAACCGGCGTGCAGACCGCGCGGCGCCTGCTCGACGACGGGGTGGTCGGCAGCCCCCTGTCCGCTTCGGTCGCCTGGAGCAGCCCGGGCCACGAGCGCTGGCATCCGGCACCCTTCTTCTACTACCAGCCGGGTGGCGGGCCGCTGCTCGACATGGGGCCGTACTACCTGACGGCGCTGGTCTCGCTGCTCGGGCCGGTCGAGCGCGTCTCGGGCACGAGCCGGCGATCCCCGCGGAAGCGCAGCGTCGGCAGCGGTGCGAATGCGGGCGCCCCGGTGCCCGTCGACACCGACACGTCGATGACCGCGATCCTCGAGCACCGCGGGGGAGCGGTCTCGACGGTCGCGTTCTCCTTCGACATCTGGGCGTCGCGGCGCCCGCTGTTCGAGGTGTACGGCACCGAGGGCACCATCGCCGTGCCGGACCCGAACCGCTTCGACGACCCGGTCGAGGTCTTCACCTCGGAAGCGGGGGAGTGGCGCACGGTCGATCCCTCCGCCGGCTACCCGGGCGCCGCCCGGGGCACCGGCCTCGCGGACATGGTGCGGGCGATCGAGACCGGCCGCCCCCACCGGGCCTCCGGCGAGCTCGCGCTCCACGTGCTGGAGATCATGGCCGCGGTGACCGAGTCGAGCACCACGCACAGCGTCGTGGCATTGAGCACCACCGTCGACCGGCCGGCAGCCGTGCCGGAGGGGGCCGACCCCTCGACCTGGTGAGCGGACGCCCTCAGAAGGGGCAGTCATCGGGGTCGTCGGAGCCGAGGAGGCAGGGCGGCGCGGGTGCGGCACGTTCGAGCGGCGGGTCGGTGATGGTGCGGCCCCACGGACTGGTCCAGGTGACCGACTCGTCGGGGTGGACGGTCTGCCGCCACAGCCCCATGGATTTGAGCAGGTGCATCGAGCGGCAGATCGAGACGAGGTTTACGGCGTCGGTCGCGCCGTCGTGCTGCCACTCCTGAACGTGATCGATGTCGCTGTGGCGGGCAGGCCGTCCGCATCCGGGGTCCCGGCACTCCTGGTCCCGGATCCTGATCCATCGTTTCAGGTCCGCCGGCGGGCGGTAGGTGGTGCGGTCCATCGTCAGGCGGACGCCGGTGACCGGGTCGGTGAGGACCCGCACGAAGGAGGGGGCTTCGGCCGCGAGCTCCCGCGCCTTCTCGAGGTCGACCGGGCCGTAGCCCTCCAGTGACGCGAGCGCGGTGCCCTTGCCGAGCAGGCTGAGCACCGGGACGGTCAGCAGGAGCTCGACCGCGACGCCCTTGCGCTGGGTCACCTTCGTCGCGGGATCGGGCAGGGCACCGGTCTTGAGGCCTTCCGTGATGATGTCCAGGAGGATGTCATGCCGCAGCTGCCCGATCGATCGGGTCTCGTCCTTCAGGCCCTTCGCGGCGACCGCGGCCGCGGTCAGGGCGTGGTCGACGGGCACCCAGTCGGTCGCGCCGCCGACGATCTCGATCGTGGCCTGCCCGTCCGCCATCGATTCCAGTCGGACCCGACGGTTCTGCTCCGCCAGGTGCCGCCGCGTCGCGGCGCTCTCCGCGAAGAGCCGTTCCCTCGCCCTGCGGAGCCGGTCCTTGAGCCGGGCCGCGTGCGTGTGCTCCACTGCGGCCGCCGCGAGATCGTCGTACTCGCACATGCGGTCCATCGGCACGCCCTGGCTCTGCGCCAGCGCGATGTCGACCGCCCGCCAGGGCGCCCGGCCCTCGATGAACCGCTGCCAGGTGAGCGGCATCGACTCGCGCAGGTCGCAGGCGGCATCGAGCAGATGCCCGAGCGTGCCCTCCGTCATCTGCAGCTCGGCCGCGACCTGCTTCAGGAACGAGAGCGTGCCGCTTCCGGATCGGCCGCCCGCCGATCTGCCGAACCGCTCCACGAGATCGGCGGTCGCGAGCTCGTAGGCGTCGAGCAGTGCCTCGATCCTCCGCGCCTCGGCGATGCGCTGCTGGGCCTCTCTGCGCTTCAGCAGATCGAATGCGACCTGCACCGCATCGACCGGCTCGAACCAGCCGCACTCGACGGCGAGAGGCGGCTCCGGACCTCCGGACCAGCCGATCGCGAGGCCGGGCCCGACGAGGATCTCACCGACGTCCCGCCATCCTTCGAACACGTGTACGAGTATGGAGGCCGGGTCCGACAGCCGTTCCCCTACCCGTGCCACCGGGAGGGACGGGCCGGTCAGCGGCGAGCGACGATGGAGATCACGAGGCGGACGGCGCCGGCGACGAGCGCCGTGATCGCGAGGGCGAGCGCCGGGGCGTGGTCGCCGGGACTGCCGGCGAGCAGCGCGAAGCCCGACAGGACGGTGCAGGCGACGAGCACCTGAAGCGAGACGCGGGAGAGCCCGTTGCGGTCCGCCTCGGCGCCCTCCGCGAAGCGCCCGGCGGCGACGAGCCGCAGATGCGCGCTCAGGGCGGCGAGGAGCACGCCGGTCGAGAAGACGGCCATCGCGGTGATGAAGTCGCTGCGCCCGATCACGTCCAGCACCGTGAACTGCACGGTCAGGTAGGCGCTCAACGTCACGAATCCGAGCGCGCCGGTGGGCGTGGCGGCGACGCGGGCTGCGGGACGGATGGGGGAACCGATGGGGGACACGGGGGACTCCTGGGGGCGGAGAGGTTCGGTCCGGCGCGCACGGGGGAGTGGCGGACGGACCTCGGGTGGCTGGATCGTATCGAGGGTAGGGGCGCGGTCCGACGCCCCAGTTGGAGGGACGCCGGCGGGGAGCGGCGCTATCCTCGCGGCTCGTGATCCTGTCGACGGAGCGCGACCCCCGCCTCGTCACCATCCGTCGCGGCGGCACCCTGACGGACGAGGACCACCGGCTGCTCGCCGCGTGGGCGGCGGCGTGCGCCGAGCACGTGCTGCCGTGCTTCGAGACGGCCAGGCCGGACGACGATCGGCCGCGCCGCGGGATCGAGGCGATCCGATCGTGGATCCGGGGCGAGCTGCGGATGATGGAGAGCAGGGGAGCGGCGTTCCCGGCCAATGCGGCGGCACGGGAGGTCGACGGCGCGGCGCGCTTCGCTGCGCTGTCCGCGGGGCAAGCGGCCGCCGTCGCGCACGTCGCCGAGCACGACCTCGGAGCGGCGGCCTACGCGCTCAGGGCCGCGGCGGCCGGCGCTGCACAGCAGGAGTCGCTCGAGGCGCTGCGCCATGAGCGCGACTGGCAGCTCGCGCGGCTTCCCGACGAGGTCCGCTCGCTCGTGGTGGAGGACCAGCGTCGGCGCGACGGCCTCTGCTGGGGCGTGTTCAGCGCCTGACGTGCGTCCGGGGGAGCGGTAGAGTCCACGGCGATCGTGACACGGACGAAGGAGGTGAGCCCGATGCACATGCTGTCCACTCCGGGCGCTCCTTCGAGTTCACGATCGCGCGACTGACGTAGCCGTCGCGAGGGACGCCGCACGCACCGTGTGAAAGCGACGACTGTGAACCAATCCCTTCAGCACCCGTCGGAGACGACCGCGAACGGCGTCCCGGCCCACCGAACCGCACTGGTGCTCGCCGGCGCCGGAGCGGCCGGCAACGCATGGCAGCTCGGCCTCATCGCCGGCCTGTCCGACGCCGGCGTCGACGTCACCGACGCCGACCTCGTCATCGGCACCTCCGCAGGATCCACCGCCGCGGCCCAGATCACGAGCGGTCGACCACCCGCCGAGCTGTACACCGCCGTCGTCGCCGAGGCGCCTCCGGCGTCGGGCGGGGGACCGGGCGGGGGAGCGGGCCCCGGAGCGGCCGCGGGCCGGTCAGGGGCGGCCTCCATGACCTGGTCGGACGGCATCATCGGTGCCGCCCGGGACGCATCCGATCTGCGTCGCCGGCTGGGCGCCGCCGCCCTCGAGCGGGACGCGCCGGACGAGGCCGGTCCGACACGCTGGCGCCGCATCGTCTCGGCTCGGCTGCCCGGCATCGGTTGGCCGCAGCAGCTCGTCCTCATCACGGCGGTCGACGCGCGGACCGGCGAACCCGTGGTGTTCGACCGGCGCAGTGGGGTCGAGCTGGTGGACGCCGTCGCGGCCAGCACCAGCAACCCGTTCGGAGGGACCTACCCGATCGGGAACCACCGCTACATCAACGGCGGGTATCGGCGCAGCGAGAACGCCGACCTGGCATCCGGGTACGGACGCGTGCTCGTGCTCTCGCCCTTCGGGGGCAGGTCGCGGATGCCGCAGGACTGGGGCATGGATCTCGCCACCCAGGTCGCCGAGCTGCGTGCCGCCGGCAGCCGGGTGGAGACCGTCTTCCCGGACAGCGGGTCGGGCGACGTGTTCGACGCGAACGCGCTGGATCCGTCGACCCGGCCGCAGGCTGCGCGAGGAGGTCACGCACAGGGGAGAGCGCTGGCGGGACGGCTCGGACCGTTCTGGCGAGGAGATCATCCTAGCCTGACCTGACATAATGTGCATTATCGGCGCTCCGGGGAGCCGATGACCCGCGAGCCGATAATGGCTCTTATGTCAGCTCCCGCAGGTCACGCTTCCAGCGGCCCTCGGAGGATCGACGTGCCGGAGGGCGCCGGGTCGCCGTCGTGCGGCTCCGCCGAGACGTCGATGTTCGAGTAGGTGGTCACGTGCTTCGGCAGCACGACGGCGCCCGACCCGGCCTTCAGGAAGCCGAGGCCCACGCGTGCTGCGGTCACGGCGTCCATCAACCACACCGCGTGTCTCGCCGACGCGCTCGGCTGGAGGTTCGCGGTTCACGGCCGTGACACGGCGGCAGTCGGCGTACTGCTCGATCTCGGCGGATCCCGACCTGCCGGTCCAGCCCGGCAGGTGCCGAAGGTCGGCGCGACGACCACCAGCGGCGGAACCGGAGCCCTCGCTCCCCTCCCCCACCGGCGGACGGTCCAGCATCGCGACCGGTAGCGGGGGCAACCCGAGCTCCCCGGCGATCGAGGCCCAGACGCGAGCGGGCGGCGAGGTCAGGCCCATGCCTCTACTTCCCCGCGGAGCCCGTGACGGATGCGCTCGAAGCTGGGAATCGGCTGGCAGTGCCGTCGACCTACGGAAGCGTGGCCAGGCCCGCACGGATCAGGGCCGGCAGGTCCTCCGGCTCGAACGGCTCCCCCGAGGCCTCGAGCGCATCGGCCCCCCACCAGCGGGCGCCCACGATGTCCTCGCGCTCGTCGGGCAGCCAGCCGGCGTCGCTCGGCTCGAACCGGCCCGTGCGGAGGGCGAACCAGGCCCAGTGCCCCAGCTCGTACGGATGCCAGACCGTGTTCACCGCGAAGTCCACCGTGCGGAAGGGCTCGGGGAGCGAGTCGATCCGGAGCCCCGTCTCCTCGCGCAGCTCGCGGATGCCGGCGGTGCGGAAGTCCTCCCCGGGGTCGACGCCGCCGCCCGGCGTGATCCACCGGGGTGGGACGTCGTGGGACTTCCCGAAGGTGAGGAAGAGGAGCACCGCGTCCTGCTCGTCCGCCACGATCAGGCGGGCGGTCGAGCGCTCCGTCATTCGCCGGGGACGGGGGTGAAGTCGCTCGTGTCGCCGACGAAGCGGGTGTGGGTGGCCGGCACCGGGTCGACCGCAGCCGCCGCGACCTCGACGGCGAACTCCTCGACCGAGTAGAGCCGTCCGGCTGCCTCGCGCCGTGCGGAGATGGCACCCGGGTTCGCCCGCTCGAGCAGCTTCGCGGTGATGGTCCCCTCGATCATGTCGCCCGACACGACCACGAGCTCGATGCCGGCGGCCTCGAGCTCGGGGATCAGGTCGCGCAGGGCGTCCTCGCCCGCCCGTTTGCTGCGGGCCACGGGCTCGTACTCCGGCATGGTCGGCGTGGTTGCGATGAAATGCGCTTGATGGCTCGTGACGAACACGATCCGCGAGCCGGCGGCCAGCAGGGGGCGCGCCAGCCGCACGGCGCGGAGCTGCGCGTCGCGGTTGAGACGGAGCGCGTAGTCCTCGGCCATGCCGGACTCCATTCCGCCCGACGCGTTCAGGACGAGCACGTCCAGGCCGCCCCACGCCTCCTGGATGCGACGGAAGAGGGCCGCCACGGCGTCCTCATCGGTGAGGTCGGCGCGGATCGCGAGCGCGGTGCCGCCTGCGGCGACGACGTCGGCCACGAGCTGGTCCGCCCGGCGGGCCTTCCTCTCGTCGCGGTAGTTGACGACGATCGACGCGCCCGCCGCGGCGAGCAGACGCGCCGTGTCGGCGCCGATGCCGCGAGAGGAACCGGTGATCAGAACGCGCTTCCCCGCGAGGGAGCCCGGAGCTGGAGGGTTCGACACGTTCGCGACACTACCGTCCGCGTCCCGGTGCTACCGTTCGAAGACCCTTCGGTCAGGAGACGGTGATGTTCCCCGATCTGCTCAGCTACACCTGGATCGCCTGGCTGGTGATCGTGGTGGCCGCCGTGGTGCTCGAGCTGCTGAGCCTCAACCTCGTGTTCCTCATGATCGCGGCGGGCAGCCTCATCGGCGGGCTCGGCACGTGGCTGCTCGGCTGGCCGTGGGAGCTGCAGGTGGTCGCGGCCGCCGCGCTGTCCGCGGTGCTCGTCTTCTTCATCCGCCCGTTGCTCTGGCGGCTGCTCGTGCGGGGCCGCCCGCGCGAGCTCACGAACGTCGATGCCCTCGCAGGCATGGAGGCGCGGGCGACCGTGCCGTTCACCGACGGCACCGGCCTCGCCCGCCTCGACAACGGCGAGACCTGGACCGCCCGACTCGACACCGCCCACGAGCACGAGGACGTCGCGCCGAACGCCCGCCTCGTGGTCGTGTCCATCAGGGGCGCGACCGCCGTGGTCGCTCCCGTCCCCGCCGGCGCCGAGGCGCCGCGTCAACGAGGAGACCATCCGTGATCGGTGCCGGGGCCTTCATCGGCCAGATCTTCCTGATCGCGCTCGCGGTCATCGTCGTCATCTTCGTGCTCGTCGTGCTGGGGCGCGCGATCCGCGTCGTGCCGCAGGCGCGGGCGGGTGTGGTGGAACGGCTGGGCCGCTACCACAAGACCCTTCTGCCCGGCCTGAACCTGCTCGTGCCCTTCGTCGACCG
>NZ_JAODBE010000075.1 GCF_025463795.1 Amnibacterium sp. | reverse complement strand
GCGAGGGTGCGCTCGGCGGCCGTCTCGCGGGGCCGCGCGACGCTCTCCGCCTGCCGTGCCGCATCGCGGAGCGCACGGTGCTGCTCGGCGACGCTCCGGGCCGACACCTCCGCCCGCACCTCGTCCGGCACCTCCGCCGTCTCGGCGAGGATGCGGAGCGTCTGCTGCAGCCGGACCGCGGTCCGCTCGGTGGTCAGGTACTGCCTGCGGCGCAGCCAGGTCGGCGCGAGGTAGAGCAGCCACAGCACGGCCGCGAAGGCGATGATCGCCCCGCCACCGAATCCGCCCGCCATATCACGAACGCTAGGGTCCAGCCGGGTGCCGCAGTGGGAGCGCATGGTGGCGTGTCGCGCACCGCGACACACCGGGCGCGTCCCGCCCCAATCCGGGTGGGGTCAGGGGAAGGGCGTTCTCGCGAGCTCCCGGTCGGCCTCGGGCACGGTCGCCGAGCCGGGCGGCACGTTCCCCTCGCGCCACCGGCGAAGCACACCGCCCGGCACCTCCTCGGTCACGAGCCCGAAGCAGAAGTGGTCACGCCAGTCGCCGTTGATGTGGATGTAGCGCCGCTTCAGCCCCTCGTACCGGAAGCCGAGCTTCTCCACGACCCGCAGCGACTTCGCGTTCTCGGGCCGGATGCAGATCTCCATCCGGTGCAGTCCGAGCGCCTGGAAGCAGTGGTCGGTCGCGAGCGCGACGGCCGTCGGCGTCGCGTTGCGGCCCGCGAACCGCTCGGCGATCCAGTAGCCGATCGTCGCCGACGACAGCGAGCCGTAGGAGATCGACGTGACGTTCAGCTGCCCGGCGAGCTCGCCGTCCACCTCGATGACGAACGGCAGCCCCTGGCCGTTGCGGGCGTTCTGCTGCAGGGCCCGGATGCTGCCCCGGGTGTCGAAACCGATCGAGCCGCGGGGACTCGTCGCCTCCCACTCGCGCATCCAGGAGCGGCCCTCGACGAGCTCGCGCTCGACGGCTCGGGCGTCGCGCAGGCGGATGGGTCGGATGCCGACGGATCCGCTCGTCAGCGTCGGGATCGGCATCGGTCGGTCGCGCTCAGTCCAGGTGGGCGGCGAACTGCTTCAGCCAGGGCCGCAGCTCCGGGCCGAGGTCCTCGCGTTCGGTCGCGAGCTGCAGGATCGCCTTGATGTAGTCGATCTTGTCGCCCGTGTCGTAACGACGCCCGCGGAAGACGACGCCGTACACGCCACCCGTCCACTCGGGCGCCTCGGCCATCTTCTGCAGCGCGTCGGTGAGCTGGATCTCGCCGCCCTTGCCCGGGCCGGTGTGCTCGAGCACGTCGAACACCTCGGGGCGCAGCACGTACCGGCCGATGATCGCGAGGTTCGAGGGCGCGTTCTCCTTCGACGGCTTCTCGACGAGGCCCGTGACGCGCACGACGTCCTCCTCCTCCGTCGGCTCGACCTTCGCGGCGCCGTAGAGGTGGATCTGCTCCGGGTCGACCTCGAGCAGCGCCACGACGGAGGCGCGACGCTGCTGCTGCACCTGGATCATCCGGGGCAGGAGCGGGTCGCGCTCGTCGATGAGGTCGTCGCCGAGCAGCACCGCGAACGGCTCGTGCCCGACGTGCATGCGGGCCTGGAGCACCGCGTGACCGAGCCCGTGCGGGTCGCCCTGCCGGAAGTAGTGGATGTCGGCGATGTTCGTCGACTCGTGCACCCGCTGGAGCTTCGCGTGATCGCCCTTGCGCTCGAGCGTCGCCTCCAGCTCGTAGACGCGGTCGAAGTGGTTCTCGAGGGCGTACTTGTTGCGTCCGGTGACCATGAGCACGTCGTGGAGACCCGCGGCGACCGCCTCCTCGACCACGT
This sequence comes from Amnibacterium sp., assembly GCF_025463795.1. Taxonomy (GTDB): domain Bacteria; phylum Actinomycetota; class Actinomycetes; order Actinomycetales; family Microbacteriaceae; genus Amnibacterium. The sequence continues at coordinate 3,485 of NZ_JAODBE010000075.1, read as the reverse complement.
ACTGGATCGCGGGCTTGTCGACGACGGGGAGCATCTCCTTCGGCATCGCCTTCGTCGCGGGGAGGAAGCGAGTACCGAGACCGGCGGCCGGGATGACCGCTTTCGTGATCATGTTGGCCATGAGGGCAAGGCTATCGGAGCGGGCTTTCTAGGATTAGGGCATGGGCGCCGATCCGACCCACCAGAAGAGGGCCTTGCGCGCCGAGCTCCGGGAGCGCAGGCGCAACCGCACGGGCCCGGAGCGGAAGTCCGCGACCGACGGGTTCACCGCCCGGCTCACCGAGCTCACGCAGCGGTTGGGGGCGACGTCGGTGTCGTGCTACCTCTCGGCGGCCGACGAGCCGAACACCCGGCCCTACCTCAACTGGGCGCGGGCGAACGGCATCCGCGTGCTGTTCCCCATCAGCCGCGAGGACGGCCTCCTCGACTGGACGACGGCGACGCCCGGCGAGGAGGAGTACATCGGCCTCTACGGCATGCCGGAGCCGGTCGGCGAACCGCTCGGCCCCATCGCGATCAACGACGTCGATCTCATCGTCGTGCCGGCGGCCGCCATCGACCGGGGCGGGATGCGGCTCGGCTGGGGACGCGGCTACTACGACAAGACGCTCGGCTCGATGGAACGGTGCCCGCCGGTCTACGGGGTAGTCTTCGACTCCGAATTCGTGGACGAGGTGCCCAGAGAACGCCACGACCAGGCGCTCGACGGTGTGATCACCCCCACGAGGACCGTGGAGTTCTCCACGCGCTCGGCCCGCCGACGGAGGATCTGACCTTCATGCCCGTATATGCATACAAGTGCCGCGACTGCGGGACACCCCTCGAGGTGCACCAGGAGTTCAGCGACGCGCCCCTCACCGTCTGCCCGACCTGCGGCGGCGCCCTGCGGAAGCAGTACGGCTCCGTCGGCGTGACGTTCAACGGGTCCGGCTTCTACCGCACGGACTCCCGCGCGGGCGAGAAGAAGCCGGCCGACGCGAAGAGCGACACGGGCTCGTCCGACTCGAGCTCGCCCGCGCCGGCGAAGACCGACGCCGGCTCCGCGCCGAAGACCGAGTCCAAGCCCGCGGCGAAGCCGGCGGCCGCACCCGCGTCCTGAGCCGCACGTCGAGACCGGATCGCAACGCGGCCCGGGACTTCCCGGGCAGCGACCCGTCCGAGCCCTCTGCTACACAGATCGCGTGAAGGGTTTCCGGGACTTCGTCCTCCGCGGCAACGTCGTCGACCTCGCCGTCGCGGTGGTGATCGGCGCCGCGTTCACCGCGATCGTCACCTCGATCGTCACGAACCTCATCACCCCCCTGATCGCGGCGATCTTCAACGCCGGCAGCCTCGACAACGCTCTGGTCGTGCATCTGCCGTGGGTCCACGGCGCCGCGGGCGGCCTCCGGTTCGGGGCGGTGCTCGGCTCGATCATCAACTTCCTGATCGTCGCTGCCGTCGTCTACTTCGCCTTCGTGGTGCCGCTGAACTGGGCGATGAAGCGCGCCTTCGCGCGGAAGCAGCAGGAGGCGACGGCGACGCCGGCCGCCACTCCCCCCACCGAGACGGAGCTGCTCGTCCAGATCCGCGACCTGCTCGCCGGCAGCCCGAGCCCCGAGGGCGACCACACCCTCCCCCCTGGCCACGGCTCCCACCGAGCCCCCGCGGGGTAGCGCCTCCGCACCGCGAGGCGCGGAACCGCACGACGCCGTCCGGCGGATGCGACATCTCCTGGGCCCACGGGCCCTGCCGGACCGGGGAGGTTCGCACGGACGCGACGCGCGGTCAGCCCCAGTGGGGCGGCTTGTCCGCCTTCAGGCGGTCGTCGTTCGCATCCGGGCCATCACCCCGGGCGTGGGGCTCGTCCTCGCCGGCCAGCGGCGTCTCGCCCGCAGGCGCGGGATCGGATCCGGGCGCCGGCTCCGTGCGCACGCGGCGATGCCGCGCGCCCCGTCCGGTCAGGTGTTCACCTCGACGACCGGGACCGTGTTGGTCAGCGGCGAGGGCTCCCGTGCCCCGAGCGCGATGGCGATGCGCTGCGCGACGGCGTCCGGGTCGGAGAACAGGTCGAAGCTGTGCACCCGGAGGTAGTGCCAGCCGAGCCGCTTGAGCATCTCCGGCCGCAGGCGCAGGCTCTGCCGGAGCGAGGGCGCGCCGATCGTCGAGTCGGTCTCGACGGTCATCGCGCGGGCGCCGAAGGACGCGACGAGCGGCAGCTTGCCGTGGTACCCGAGCGACGTCTTCATCCCGTGCGCGCGCAGGCGCCGCGCGAGGTCGACGAGCATCGCGTCGCGGTCGTCGTCCAGCGGATCCTCCGCGACGCGCGCCTCCGCGTCCGCGAGCAGCCGCTGCAGGGCCGCGATCCCGCGGGGCATCCGCTCGGCCTCGAGGTCCTCCGGCCGGAAGCAGGACACGATCGCGAGCGACCGGCGTGCGCGGGTGACGGCGGCGGCGAGCAGCCGGTCGCCGCCCGGCTTCGCGAGCGGTCCGAGCGTCGACAGGGTCCGGCCGTGCGGCGTGCGGCCGTAGCCGACGCTGAAGATGACGCGGTCGCGGCTGTGGCCCACCGCCTCGGCGATCGGGACGACCATGAACGGTTCGGCCGCGTCGCGGAGGAAGAAGTCGGTGAGGTCACCGCGCCGCACGAGCGCCTTCATCACCGCCTGCTGCACGCGGATGGCGTGCTTCGCGCTGCCGGAGATCACCATCAGGGATTCGCGGGGCCGGTTCGTGGCGTGGTCGAGCACCCGATCGACCACCCGCTGCACCTCGGGCTCGACGGCCTCGACCGTGCCGGTCTCCGCGTCCGGCAGGCCGTGGCCGTTGTCGACGTAGTCGAGCACGAGGCTGCCGTGGCCGAGGAAGGTGCCCGCCCAGGGCACGCTCTCGATGCGGCCCTCGTAGAAGCGCCGGTTGACGAGCTCGACGAGGTCCTCACCGCCGGCCCGATAGCTGGTCGTGAGCTCGAACGACGGCACGAGCTCCGCGATCCGCGCGAAGACCGAGTCGGCGTGCCGCTCGTCGAGACGGCGCTGAGTCTCGGGCGGGTTCTCGGTCTCGCGCACCGCGATGTCGAACGGCATCGGCGTCTGCGTGACCGGGTCGCCGAACGCGACGACCTGGCGGGCCCGGCGGATGGCGCCCAGCCCCTCCGCGAAGCTCAGTGCGCCGGCGTCGACGAGGAACACCGCGTCGAAATGCATGGCGTCGCCGAGCTCGTGCACCTCGTACGGCGAGGTGAGCCACACGGGCGCGAGCAGCTTCAGCAGGTGCGGCGCCTCGCGGTTCAGCACCACAGGGTCGTCGCACTTCGCCTGGAGGAGCTGCCGAAGCCCCTCCGCCTCGCCCCCCCAGTCGGTGACGCCGAGGCGCCAGGCGTCCGCGAGCTGCCAGGCGAGCCGCTTCGCGTTGGACTTCTGATGCGCCTCGTCCACGAGCCGGAAGTCCTGCTCGAGCCGGTCGAGCACGGAGGTGTTCGCACCGAGCAGCGCCGGGTCCTCGGC
>NZ_JAODBE010000067.1 GCF_025463795.1 Amnibacterium sp. | reverse complement strand
GCTCGCCGCCGAGGCGGTGCTCGCGGACCTGCCCCCGGTGCAGGCGTCCGTGGACGCCTCGGTCACCGATGCCCGGGTGCGGCTCGCGGAGCTCACCCGTCGCCGCGACGAGACGTCCGGCGCACTCGCCGACGCCCGCCGCGACCTCGCCGACGCCCGGGAGCGCGCCGCGCGACTCGAGGGGCAGGGCCGTGATCTCGAGATGCGGCTCTACGAGCAGCAGCTCTCGCTCGGGGCACTGCTCGAGAGTGCGCGCACCGAGCTCGGCCTGGACGAGACCGCGCTGCTCGAGGAGGAGGATCCGCAGCTCGACCGCGAGGCGGAGGAGCGGCGGCTGCGGGCCGCGGAGCGCCGATTCGCGCAGCTCGGGCGCGTGAACCCGCTCGCCCTCGAGGAGTTCGCGGCCCTCGAGCAGCGGCACGCGTTCCTCGTCGATCAGCTGGCCGACCTGAGCCGCACCCGCGCCGACCTGCTCACGATCGTCGACGAGCTCGACGCCAAGATGCGCACGATCTTCGAGGCCGCCTACGCGGACACCGAGGCGGCATTCGCCCGCATCTTCCCGGTGCTGTTCCCCCGCGGATCCGGCCGGCTCACGCTCGTCCCCGGCACCGACGACGGCATCCCCGGCGTCGAGGTCGCGGTGCGCCCCGCCGGCAAGAAGATCGAGCGTCTGTCACTGCTGTCGGGCGGCGAGCGGTCGCTCGCCGCCGTTGCGTTCCTGCTCGCGATCTTCACCGCGCGGCCGAGCCCGTTCTACATCCTCGACGAGGTCGAGGCCGCGCTCGACGACGCGAACCTGGGCCGCCTGCTCGAGGTGATCTCGTCGTTGCGCGACACGTCGCAGCTGATCCTCATCACCCATCAGAAACGCACGATGGAGATCGCGGATGCGCTCTACGGCGTCTCGATGCGGCAGGACGGGGTGTCGCAGGTCATCGGTCAGCGGCTCGGCGCCCGCGTCTGACGGCGGGTCAGCGGCCGGGGTGGGCCTGGACCGCCGAGTTCCCGGTCACCGCCGCCGCCGTCTGCGCACTGAACGCGATCCTGGCGGGGATCAGTAGCGCGGCGCAGACGGTGACGGCGGCGAGCAGTCGGACGGGCTGGACCATGGAAGTCTCTCGATCTCCAATTCCGTAGGTAGCGGCTGTGGAAGAACGTTATCCCGAGGAAGAAGTCCCGCGGTATCCCGTATTCGGGTTGCATTTCGAGAATTGCGACGATGTCATTCCGATCGCGAGAATGCGCTCGCGCGATCGACCTGATCCCTCGTGAGGGCGACGCCCGTGTACCGCTCGAACTGCCGGGCCGCCTGGAGCGCGTGCACCTCGGCGCCCGTCAGCACGGGCACGCCCGCCGCACGGGCGGCGACGACGAGCGGGGTCTCGACCGGCAGGGCGACGACGTCGAAGACCCTGGTGGCGGCCCGGATCGCCGCCTCGGGGAACGCGAGCTCCGCGGCATCCGGACCGGCCATGCCGAGCGGCGTGACGTTGACGAGCAGGTCGAAGCCGGCCTCCGGCGCAGGCAGGAAGGCCGCCCCGAACCGGTCGGCGAATGCGCTTCCCGTCACGGCATTCCGCGCAGTGAGCGTGACATCCGGGAATCCCGCGGAGCGGAATGCGGCGAGGACGGCGGCCGCCATGCTGCCGCTGCCGCGGATCAGCACCCGCGAGTTCCGGGGGACCGCATTCCGCGTGAGCAGCTCCTCGACCGCCTCCACGTCGGTGTTCGCCGCGGTGAGGCTGCCGCCGTCGTTGACGATCGTGTTCGCAGCGTCGATCGCCGCCGCCGAGTCCTCGATGACGTCCACGAACGGCAGGACGGCCGATTTGAACGGCATCGAGACGGAGCAGCCGCGGATCCCGAGCGCCCGCACCCCGCGGATCGCGCCCTCGACGTCGTCCGTGGTGAACGCCTTGTAGACGAAGTCGAGGCCGAGCTCCTCGTACAGAGCGTTGTGGAAGCGGGTGCCGAGGTTGCTCGGCCTGCCGGCGAGCGAGATGCAGAGGGTCGTGTCCTTGCTGAGGATCGACATGCCCCGATCCTCGCGTGCTCAGACCGCCGGTGCCCCCGCCGGGGGCTGGAAGCTCGTGGCGACGGCCGCGATGTCCTCCCCGCCGTGCCCTGCGTCGCTCGCCTTCTCGAACGCGGCGACGAGCGCGTCGACGACCGTGCTCGGCACGCCCGCATCGGCGCTCGCGGCACGGATGAGCCGCAGGTCCTTCAGCAGGCCGTCGAGCCCGAACTGCGGATCGAACCGCTCCTCGAGGATCGCCTTCCCCTTCGTCTGCAGGTACGGGCTGTCGGCGGCGCCGCCCGAGACGGTCTCGAGGAACTTCGCCGGGTCGAGGCCGAACGCTCGGGCCTGCTGCACGCCCTGGGCGGTCCCGACGGTGAGCATGGCGACCCAGGAGTTGGCCACGAGCTTCATCGCGCTCGCCGGGCCCGGCTCGTCGCCGAGCCAGACGGTCTTGGCGCCGACGGCGTCGAACACCGGCTGCACGACGTCACGGGTGCGGTCCGGGCCGGCCGCGAGCACGGTGAGCGCGCCGTCCTCGGCCGGCTGCTTCGTGCCGACCACCGGTGCGTCGACCATCGTGAGTCCGTGCTGCTCCGCGAACCGCGCGAGCCGCGCGATGCCCTCGCGGCCGACGGTCGCGGACTGGACCCAGACCGCGCCCTCCTGCATCGCGCCGGCCGCCTGCTCCATCACGTCGGCCACGGCGTCCTCGTCGAACAGCATCGTCACGACCACGTCCGCGTCACGAACGGCCGCCGTCAGGTTCTCGGCGACGGTCGCGCCGTCGTCGGCCAGGGGTCGGGCCGTCTCGACGTGGCGGTTCCAGACCGTGAGCGGCAGGCCCGCTCGCAGCATCGAGTGGGCCATCCCGACGCCCATCGTGCCCGTGCCGAGCAGCGTGATCCGCGGTGCGTCCGCCATGGGTGCGCTCCCTTCCACCGGTGAACGGACCGACGGTACGTCCGCGTGGCTGGGCGGATTCCGAGCCCCGGTAGCCTTGAGGCATGGCGGGGTTCGGGGCACGGCTGCGGAACCTCTTCGGCACCGTCCGCACGATCGACGAGGACACGTGGGACGACCTCGAGGCCGCGCTGATCGGCGCGGACTTCGGGCCCGACATCACCGAGGCGATGATCACGGACCTCCGCGAGAAGGTCGACCGCTACCGCACGACGGATCCGAAGGATCTCCAGCGGATGCTGCGGGAGGACGTCGAGGAGCGGCTCGCCGGGTTCGACCCCACGCTGAAGCTCTCCGAGCGGCCGGCGGTCGTGCTCGTGGTCGGCGTGAACGGGGTCGGCAAGACGACGACGATCGGCAAGTTCGCGAAGTTCCTCGCCAACTACCAGCGGTCGGTGCTCGTCGGTGCCGCCGACACCTTCCGCGCTGCGGCCGTCGAGCAGGTCGCGACCTGGGCGGAGCGGGCGGGGGCCCAGGTGGTGCGGCCGCAGCACCCGGGGCAGGATCCGGCGTCGGTCGCGTACCAGACGGTGGAGCAGGCGAAGCGGGACGGCAGCGAGATCGTGCTCATCGACACCGCTGGACGGCTGCACACCAAGGGCGGCCTGATGGACGAGCTCGGCAAGATCCGGCGGGTCGTCGAGAAGCTCGCGCCGATCAGCGAGGTGCTGCTCGTGCTCGACGCGACCACCGGGCAGAACGGGGTGCTGCAGGCGCAGGCGTTCATCGAGCACGCCGGCGTCACGGGTCTCGTCATCACGAAGCTGGACGGCTCGGCGAAGGGCGGCTTCGTGCTGCGGGTGCAGGACGAGACCGGCATCCCGATCAAGCTGATCGGGCAGGGCGAGCGCATCGGCGACCTGACCGGCTTCACCCCGCACGTCTTCGCGCAGGGCCTCGTCGGCTGACCCACCCTCGAGAGTCGCCACTTCGTGCGGTCGTGAAGCCCCCAGAACCGCACGAAGTGGCAACCCTCAGGACAGCTGGGCGCGGTACTGCGCCGCGAGCTCGCGGTAGGTGGCCGCGTTGGCGCGGATGCCGTCGAGCTCGTCGTCGCTGATCGCCCGGCGGACCTTCGCGGGCACGCCCGCCACCAGGGATCGCGGCGGGATCTCGGTGCCCTCGAGCACGACCGCCCCGCCGGCGACCAGCGATCCGGTGCCGATCACCGCCCCGTTCAGCACGGTGGCGTTCATGCCGATGAGGCACTCGTCCTCGATGGTGCAGCCGTGCACGACCGCCCCGTGGCCGATGCTCACGTTCGCGCCGATCGTCGCCGGGGATCCGGGGTCGCAGTGCACGACCGCGGTGTCCTGCAGGTTGCTGCCCGCGCCGAGCACGATCGCGTCGCGGTCCCCGCGCAGCACCGCCCCGAACATCACGACGGCGTCGTCCTCGATCCGGACCCGGCCGATCAGCGACGCCGTCGGGGCGACGAAGGCGGATGCGGCGACCTCGGGGCGCGCCCCGGCGAACTCGTACTCGGGCATGGCAGCACCGTAGGCGCCGATCGGGATGGCGCGGAATCGACCACGAGTGGCACGACCTCCGCTGCCGCGGGGGCGTGCGGGCGCGGGAGGATGCCGCCCATGCGCTTCGCCGATGCCGCCCTGCCCGACACCCCCGCCACCGCCGCCGCCCTCGAGGTGGCCACGCGGTTCTGCTCGCCGGCGCTGCTCGAGCACAGCATCCGCTCCTGGTACTGGTCGCTGGGCTTCGCGGAGGCGACGGGCGTGCGTCCGGCCGACATCGAGCTGCTCGCCGTAGCGGCCCTGCTCCACGACACCGGCCTGATGCCCGCCTTCGACAACGTCGCGCTGCCCTTCGAGACCGCGGGCGGCTACGTCGGCTGGACCGTCGCCGCCGGCGCGCGGTGGGCGCCCGCGCGTCGTGACCGGGTGGTCGAGGTGATCCAGCGGCACATGTGGCCGGAGGTCGACCCGGCGCAGGATCCGGAGGGGCACCTGCTCGAGGTCGCAACGGCCCTCGACATCTCGGGCGCCGGCGCCGGGGTGCTGCCCGACGGGTTCGTCGGCGAGGTGCTCGCCGCCCATCCCCGCGGAGCGCTGGGGTCGGAGTTCACCGCCTGCGTCACCGACCAGGCGGCGCGGAAGCCGCAGTCCGAGGCGGCGCGGATCGTCGCGGGCGGTGTGGCGGCGAAGCTCGCCGCGCATCCGCTCGAGCGGGGGTGAGCCGCGAGCCGCGCACGTCGATCAGCCGGTGCCCTCCGCCGATGCCTCTCGGCGTCGTCCGGCGAAGACGAGCTCGTTGAACCAGCGCTGAGCGACCTGCACTCGCTCGACGACGGTGAACCGGCCGGCGAGCGCGGAGGCGAGCTGCTCCTGGCCGCTGTCGATCGGCTTGCCACCCCAGTCCCGGAACCAGCGGTTGAACACCAGCCATCCCGACGAGGTGACGAGCGCGGCGAGCGCGTCCAGGTACTCCTCCTGCTCGATGCCGTTGGCCGCGAGGCCGTCGAAGAACACGTCCTCGAACAGCAGGTCGTACGGTTCGCTGCCGGCGAGCGCAGGCAGCACGTCGCGCACATCGCCGATGCGCACATCCAGGTCGGTGAGCCCCGCGAGGCCCATGTGGGAGAACGCGACGTCCACGACGACCGGATCGAGTTCGACGACGGTCATGAGCGCCGGCCGGGTCAGCTGGTGCAGGATCCGCACCATGGTGCCGCCGCCGAGCCCCAAGACGAGGACGCGCGGTCGCAGCGGCAGCTCCACCGGAGGCTGCAGCGCACGTCCCCAGTACTCGCGGCGCAGCTGCGTCCAGTCGCCACGAGTGAAGACCACCGACTGAGCCGCCTGGCTGACGGAGTCACCGAACACGAGGCGGCGTTCCCGCCCGAGCTGCCAGACCGTGACCGACTGGTTGAGCGCCGACTCGGCCCGGTGCACGAGCTTCCAGCGATGGGTGAGGCGCCGCAGCAGGTAGAGCAGGCGGTTCACGCGGACGGGCCACAGGAACCTGCCGGCCACCCTCCGCGCCCGTCGTATCGACAGCTTCACACGTCTCCCGTCCAGGGCAGGTGGTGTGGAGATTCGCCTAGCCGCAGCGCATTTTCGCCACCCCTGCACCTCCGGCGCAACCCCGGGGCTCAGAGGCGGCCGGGCGGGCCGGGCGACCGAGGCGCGGCCGCGCGCACGCACAGCTAGTGCAGCGCGCCGACCCGATCGAGCAGCTCCTCGTCGATCTCGGCCTCGAGCGCCTCGTGCACGGTCTCCCACACCCGCTCCGACCTGGCGGCCACGACCGGTGCCGTGACGCCCGGATGGCCGAGCAGCCAGGCGAGCGCGAGCGCCGCCGTGCTGAGCGAGCGTTCGCGGGCGAGGCCGCGGAGCGTCAGGAGGGTCTGCAGGGCCGGATCCTCCGGAGTCGTGCGGGGCGATCCGCTCGCCGCGAGCCGCCCGGCCTCCTCCTCCGCCTCGACGTGGGCGTCGGTCAGCCGGCCCCCGGCGAACGGCGCTCGCGCCAGCACGCCGAGGCCCTCGCCGGTGGCGAGCGGCAGGAGGTCCCGTTCCGCCGTGCGGTCGAGCAGGTGCATCCGGATCCGCACGAAGGCGGGGCGGGGGAGCGCGGCCCGGTCGGCGGCGGTGAGCAGGGCCTCGAGCCGCCACACGTCGATGTCGGCGGCGCCCCAGCCGGCGACGCGCCCGTCCTCGACAGCGGCGGCGAGGGCGGTGAGCGTCGCCTCGATCGGGGTCTCGGCATCCGCTCCGGCGAGCCAGACGAGATCCGCCCGACCGAGGCGGCGGGACGTGGCCGCCAGGCCGGCCTCGACGCGCTCGGGCGCGTGATCGGCGCCCCGTTCCGGCCCCGCCGGGCCGCCGACTCCAGCGAGGATCACGGTGTCCTCGGGCTGCCGGTCGTCGAGGAACCGTTCCGCCGCGGTCTCCCCGGCGGATCCGACGTCGGCGACGTCCAGGCTGCGCACGCCGAGGTCCCACCCCGTCCCGAGCGCGGCGACGCCCTGCTTCACCGGCACGGGTTCGCGGGCGGCCCCCGCGACCACGGCCGTGACGGAGCGTCCGCTGGGGCCGAGGGGCGTGAGGTGCACGGGAGGCACCGTAGCCTGCACCGACACGGCTCGGGCGGCCCCTCCTCGAGGTGAGGCGGGGCGGCCGGTCGGGCTCGCCCGCCCGCGGCGCATTGACGCTCGTGGCGACGGGGTGGATGATCCGCCTGTCGAAGTCGCGACGTCGCACGGATCGCTGCGACCGCGGCGGTCACCGATCCGAACGGAGACGACGTCGTGGCTGCGCCCCAGGGGCCCGTGAAGATCGTCACCACTGCAGGCGAGGTCGAGCTGCAGGTGGAACGAACCGCCGTGCTCGTGATCGACATGCAGAACGACTTCGGGGACGCACGAGGGATGTTCGGGCGGGCGGGTGTGGACCTGTCCGGCATCACGGCCGCCGTCGAGCCGACGGCGAAGGTCCTCGACGCGGCGAGGCGCACCGGCCTTCGAATCGTCTATCTGAAGATGGGGTTCCTCCCCGATCTGTCCGATCTGGGCGGTCCGGAGTCGCCGAACCGGATCGTGCACGACCGCCTCGGTGTCGGGACCGAGATGATCGCCCCGGACGGAAGGACGAGCCGGATCCTCGTCCGGGACACCTGGAACACCGACATCCTTCCGGCGCTGTCGCCGATGCCTGACGACGAGGTCATCTACAAGAGCCGATACAGCGGGTTCTACCGCACCGGGCTCGAGGCCTCGCTGCGAGCGCACGACATCCGCACGTTGGTCCTGACCGGGTGCACCACCAGCGTCTGCGTCGAATCGACCATGCGCGACGCCATGTTCCGCGACCTCACGTGCGTCCTGCTGTCGGACTGCACGGCGGAGCCGATCGGCGCGAGGAATCACGATTCGTCGCTCGACGTGCTCGGCACCATGTTCGGGCACGTCTCCGACTCGGCCGCGTTCGTCGCCGCGACGACGGCGCGACCCTCGGAGCTCGTTCCGAGCTGAGGCGCATCCCCGGTACGGACGACGGTCGCCGCCCCGCGGGCGGACGCTGCGCCCGCGGCGTCCGACGTCGGCCTGCGGGAGGGCTCGCGGCTCCGGTCCCGCGGCTCGTTCGGTACCTCGTGGGCCGGTAGACCCGTCGAGCCTCCGGGGGAGCGGTCGGCACGCTCCGCTCAGGCGCGGGATGCTGGGCGGATGAAGCTCCTGGTGCTCGGTGGGACGGCCTGGCTCGGCGGCGCGGTCGCCGCACACGCGATCGGGCGGGGCGCGGACGTCGTCTGCGTCGCCCGCGGCACCTCGGGGTCGGTGCCGGACGGGGCACGACTCGTCGTGGCCGACCGCGACGACCCGTCCGCGCTCGACGGGGTGCGGCACGAGCGCTGGGACGCCGTGGTCGACGTCGCGCGGCAGCCCGGCCACGTGCGGAACGCCGTCGCCGCCCTCGAGCCGGCCGCGGAGCGCTTCGTGCTCGTCTCGACCGCGAACGTCTACGCCGACCAGCGGACCCTCGGCCAGGACGAGGACTCGCCGCTGCTCGCCCCACTCGAATCGGACCTGATGGCGTCCATGGAGGAGTACGGGCGGGCCAAGGTCGCGTGTGAGCACGCGGTGCGTGCCGCCTTCGGCGACGACCGGTCCCTGCTCGCCCGCGCGGGCCTGATCGGCGGTCCGGGCGACGGATCCGGTCGCAGCGGCTACTGGCCGTGGCGCGCCGCGCATCCGTCCGACCCGGACGGCCGCGTGCTGGTGCCGGACGCCCTCGATCGCCTGACCGCCCTCATCGACGTGCGGGATCTGGCCGCGTGGCTCGTCGACGCGGCCGAGCGCGGCACGGCCGGCGTGTTCGACGCGGTCGGGCAGGCCCTGCCGCTGGGGGAGCACCTCGAGACGGCCCGGGCCGTCGCCGGCGGCCGAACGACCGCCGTCCCCGCGGCCGAGCCGTGGCTCGCCGAGCACGGCGTCGAGGAGTGGGCCGGCCCGCGGTCGCTGCCGCTCTGGCTCCGCGATCCCGACTGGTCGGGCATGAACGCCCGCACCGGGGACCGGGCTCGCGCCGCCGGCCTCGTCAACCGTCCGCTCGCCGAGACCCTCACCGATGTGCTCGCCTGGGAGGAGCAGCGCGAGCATCCGCACGGCGCGGGTCTCACCGACGCCGAGGAACGCGAGCTGCTCGCCGCGCTCGGCTGACGCCCCCCGTCGTCCCGCTGCACGAACGACGGGGGAGCCGGCCGTCCGGATCCGTTCCTGCGGATCCGGGGCCGTCCTGCCCGGGAGCTCTTGGGCCCACCGCCCCCTTCCGGGCCGGGGATGATCGAGCGGGAACCGCCGCGTGCCTCCGACGTCGGGGCGCCCGGCGGTAGGATTCCGGCCCTATGGCTACCTTCGGAACGCTCTCCGACCGGCTCACCCAGGCGCTCGCGAACCTGCGCGGCAAGGGTGTTCTCACCGCCTCGGACGTCGACGGCACCGTCCGCGAGATCCGCCGCGCGCTGCTCGATGCCGACGTGAACCTCGACGTCGTCAAGGCCTTCACCGGCACGGTCCGGGAGCGGGCGCTCGGCGCCGCGCAGAACAAGGCGCTGAACCCCGCGCAGCAGGTGGTGCAGATCGTCAACGAGGAGCTCGTGGGCATCCTCGGCGGCGAGCAGCGCCGGCTGCAGTTCGCGAAGCAGCCGCCGACGGTCATCATGCTCGCGGGCCTGCAGGGCGCGGGGAAGACGACCCTGGCGGGCAAGCTCGCGAAGTGGCTGGAGACCGACGGCCACACGCCGCTGCTCGTCGCGGCCGACCTGCAGCGCCCGAACGCCGTGCAGCAGCTGCAGGTGGTCGGCGAGCAGGCCGGCGCCACCGTCTTCGCGCCCGAACCCGGCAACGGCGTCGGCGACCCCGTCAAGGTGGCGAAGGACGCGATGCGCTTCGCGCGCGACAAGCAGTACGACGTGGTCGTCATCGACACGGCCGGTCGCCTCGGCGTCGATGCCGAGTTGATGAAGCAGGCCGCGAACATCCGCAAGGCGACGGATCCGGACGAGGTCCTGTTCGTCATCGACGCGATGATCGGTCAGGACGCGGTGACCACGGCGAAGGCCTTCCAGGAGGGCGTCGACTTCACCGGCGTCGTGCTCACGAAGCTCGACGGCGACGCCCGCGGCGGCGCGGCCCTGTCGGTCCGGTCGATCACGGGCCGCCCCATCATGTTCGCGTCGACGGGCGAGAAGCTCACCGACTTCGACGCCTTCCACCCCGACCGCATGGCCGGGCGCATCCTCGACATGGGCGACATGCTCACCCTGATCGAGCAGGCCGAGAAGGCCTTCGACTCCGAGCAGGCGGCCAAGGACGCCGAGAAGCTCATGGGGGGGTCGTTCACGCTCGACGACTTCCTCAAGCAGATGGAGGCCATCTCCAAGATGGGCTCGATGTCCAAGATCGTGGGCATGCTGCCCGGCATGGGCCAGTTCAAGGAGCAGATCGAGAACTTCGACGACCGCGAGGTCGACAAGATCAAGGCGATCATCCTGTCGATGACCCCCGCCGAGCGCAACAACCCCAAGATGATCGACGGCTCACGCCGCGCCCGCATCTCCAAGGGATCC
>NZ_JAODBE010000065.1 GCF_025463795.1 Amnibacterium sp. | reverse complement strand
GGCCCCGCCGGCGGCGAGGTGCGCGAGCCGGGCGGCCATCGCCCCGCGCACCACGGTCGCCTGCACGGGGTCGCCGATGTCGGCGCGGTGGTTGCGCAGCACCTGCCGCTGGAACGCGGCCTGGTCGGCGACCTGGTCGCCGTGCCCTGCGCCGAGGCGACGGGTGAGCCCGTAGACGGCGTCGCCGGCCTCGAGGGCCTGCTCGAGCACGCTGCGAGCCACCGTCATGCGTGCGCGGGCGGCGGGGGAGAGGCTGACCCTCTCGCCGTCCGCGATCGCGAGCAGCTCGTCCGCGGTGAGCGGATCCGCGCCCAGCACGATCGCCACGTCAGAAGTCCGCGAGGTTCGCGCGCAGGCCGCCGTCGCCGAGCTGGGCGCGCAGCAGGCCGGCATCGCGGAGCGCCGGCACGAGGGGGTCCAGCGTGCGGTGCACGTGCGCCGGGTGCACCTGCCCGGTGAAGAGGAAGCCGTCCGCCTCGCTCCCCTCCGCGAGGTCCCCGAGACGGTCGGCGATCTGGGAGGGCGTGCCGACGACCGCGAGCCCGTCGGCCTTCGCGCGTGCGGCGAGGATCTCGCGCAGCGTGGCGCCGGCCGGCGCGCTCCGCACGAAGTTGTCGAGCGTGCCCTGGTTGCTGTTCGTCGTGAGCTCCGGCAGCGGTGCGTCGAGGTCGAAGCGGGCGAAGTCGACGTTGGTGAGGTACGAGATCGACTGGAGCTGCTCGTCGATCGCCGCCCCCGTGAGCTCCGCACGGCGGGCGCGCACGTCGGCCGCCTCCGCCGCGGTGGCGGTGGGGATCGGGTTCACCACGAACAGCACGGTGAGGTCGTCGGGATCCCTGCCCTGCTCGGCCGCCACCTGGCGGATGTCGTCGCGGTGGGCCTTCATCCGCTCCGGTGTCGAGGCGAGCGCGAGGATCACGTCGGCGTGACGGCCGGCGAAGGTCCGGCCGCGGCCGGAGGCACCGGCCTGCACCATCACCGGCTCCTCGGCCGGGGGCAGGGCGTTCAGCGGCCCGCGGACCGTGAAGAAGCGCCCCTCGTGGTGGATGGGATGCACCTTCGTGTGGTCGGCGTAGACGCCTGCGGCGGTGTCCTCGAGCACGGCGCCGGGCTCCCAGCTGCGCCAGAGCGCCTTCACCACGTCCACCCACTCGTCGGCGCGGTCGTAGCGGAGGTCGTGCTCCGTCTGCTTGTCGAGCCCGTAGTTGCGGGCGGCGAGGTCGCTGCCGGAGGTGACCACGTTGTAGCCGAGGCGGCCGTGGGCGAAGTGCTGCAGCGTCGCGAGCAGGCGGGCGGCGGTGTACGGCTCCGTGAAGCTCGCCGAGAGCGTGGGGACGATCCCGATGCGCGCGGTCGCGCCGAGCAGGTAGGGCACGAGGGGGATCGGGTCGTGCTTCGGCACGAACCGGGCGGCGGCGAGGTTGACCTCGGCGGTGCCGCGGTAGGTGTCCGGGACCGCGACGCCGTCCTCGATCACGAAGAGGTCGAGTCCCGATCCCTCGAACAGGCGCGCCGCGTCCTGATAGATCGTCGGCTGCGTCCAGTC
Organism: Amnibacterium sp.; assembly: GCF_025463795.1. Classification (GTDB taxonomy): domain Bacteria; phylum Actinomycetota; class Actinomycetes; order Actinomycetales; family Microbacteriaceae; genus Amnibacterium. Next base: position 17,276 of record NZ_JAODBE010000065.1, on the reverse strand, counting down.
GTAGCCGACCTTGTACGTCGGGTCGCCCCAGCCCTGCACGCCGAAGCCGGCGCCGAGGAACCAGCCGAAGTGCTTCAGCGCCATGCCGTCGTCGTCCCTTCCGCCGGCGCGAGGGCCGACAGGTAGTTGCCGCCGCCGTCGGGCGCCATGGCGACCACGACGGCGTCCGGCCCGAGCCCGCGGGCCACCTCGAGGGCGACGGCCACCGCGAGTCCCGACGACGGGCCGAGCAGCAGCCCCTCCTCGGCGGCGAGCCGGCGGGTGGTCGCGAACGCGACGTCGTCGGGAACCGATCGGATCTCGTCCGGCACGCACGGGTCGAAGGTGCGGGGCCAGTGGCTCGCCGGCCAGCGAGTGCCGACGCCCTCGATGCCGATCGGCCCGTTCGCACCGCCGCCGTAGGTGGAGCCGGCGGGGTTCGCGCCGATGACGCGGACCGCGCCGCCGGACACGTCCTTCAGGTAGCGGCCCGTGCCGGTGATCGTGCCGCCCGTGCCGATGCTCGCGACGAGGTGGGTGATCCGGCCGCCGGTCTGCTGCCAGACCTCCGGCCCGGTGTGCAGCAGGTGCGCCGCCGGGTTCGCGGCGTTGTCGTACTGGCCGCTCCGCCATGCGTGCGGGCGTTCCGACGCGATGCGGTCGGCGACGGCGCGGGGGTTGGCGGGGTCGTCGGGGCCGGCGTCCCAGTCGGCCTCGACCAGCTCCGCGCCGTAGAGGCGGAGCAGCGCGAGCTTCTCAGGGGACATGGCGGGGCCGTGCACGATGACGACCGGATGGCCGGTGAGCCGGCCGACGAGGGCGAGCCCGATGCCGGTGTTGCCCGAGGTGGACTCGACGATCGTCGCGCCGGGGAGCAGGTCGCCGGCGGCCTCGGCCGTGCGGATCATCTGCAGGGCGGGCCGGTCCTTCGCGCTGCCGCCGGGATTCCGTCCCTCGAGCTTCACGACGACCTGGGCCGACAGGTCGCCGGCGAGCCGGCCGAGCCGCACCATCGGGGTCCATCCGATGAGGTCGAGCACCGAGTCGGCGACGCCGGGGAGCGGCGGGCGGGTGGAGCGGACGGGACGCGGGGGCGCGGCGACGGGGTCGCGCAGATCGGGACGGGACATCCGTTCCAGGGTAGGAGCCGGAGCAGCGCCGGGCGGCCGGATGACGGCCGGTGACGTCAGGAGGCGGTGAGCCGCTCCACGAGGCGGGCCTTCGACAGGTTCGAGGTGCCGGTGAGACCTCGGCGGCGCGCCTCCTCGCGCAGGCGGACGAGCGTCCACCCCTCGCTCGGCACCTCGGCGGCGGGCACCTTCGGCAGCGGCGGCGTGAGCGCCTCCGCGCCCGCCGCGGCCTCGGTGAACGCGGCCGCGGCGTCCTCCGCCTCGCCGGCGTGGTCCGGCTCGGCGGGCGCGGGATCGGCCTCGGCTGCGACGGTCTCGAGGGTCTCGGCGACCATCTCGGCGACGACGCCGGGCTCCTCGCCGCCGGCGACGAGTTCGGCCTCGGCGACCGCCTCCGCGACCGTCTCGGCCACGGCGGCGTCCACGAGGGCCTCGGCGGCGACCTCCTCAGCGGCGAGGGCGAGCGCGCGCCGCTCGTCGTCGAGCTGCTGCTGCACCTGTCGCAGCCGGTGCTCGGCGTCGACGAGCTTCGCCTCGGTGTCGCGGAGGGCGAGCTTCAGCACCTCGACCTGGTCGGGGCGCTTCGCGGGCTTCGTGCCTGCGGCCTTCTTCTCGGCCTTCGCCTGCTTCGCAGCGGCCTTCGCGTCCTTGCGGGCCTGCTTCTCGGCGCCGAACTCCGCCGTCTTCGTCGCGTCCTTGTCGGCCCGCTTCTCGCCGGCGCGCTCCGACTTCTTCGACTTCTTCGACTTCTTCGCCACGTCGATCCCTCCGGCCCGGGGTGGGGCTGATCGCGTCAATCTAGTGGGGTCAGAAGACGAAGCCGGTGGGGAACGGATCCGACGGATCGAGCAGGTAGTCCGCGCGGGCGGTGACCCAGGCGCGGCCGGTGATCGCGGGCACCACGGCCGGGATGCCCGCGACCTCCGTCTCGGCCACCAGCCGGCCGACGAAGCGGCTGCCGATGAACGACTCGTTCACGAAGTCCTGGTCGAGCCCGAGCTCCCCGCGGCCCCACAGCTCGGCCATCCGCGCGGAGGTGCCCGTGCCGCAGGGGGAGCGGTCGAACCAGCCGGGGAAGATGGCCATCGCGTGCCTCGAGTGGCGGGCGGTCGAGCCCGGGGCGAGGAACTCGACGTGATGGCAGTGGTCGACGCCCTCGATCTCCGGATGCCGGGGCGCCGCCGTCTCGTTGATCGCCCGCATGATCGCGAGGCCCGCCTCGACGATCGGCCGCTGCGCCGCGCGGTCGAAGGGCTGGCCGACGGCGTCGAGCTCGACCATCGCGTAGAAGTTGCCGCCGAACGCGAGGCTGTAGGGCACCTCGCCGTACCCGGGCACGTCGAGGACGGCGTCGAGCCGTTCCGGGTAGCTCGGCACGTTCTCGATCGTGACCGAGTCCGCATGCCCCTCCGATACCGCGACCCGCGCGATCACGAGGCCCGCCGGGGTGTCGAGGCGGATCGTGGTGACGGGCTCGACGACCGGCACCATCCCGGTCTCGACGAGCACGGTCGCGACCCCGATGGTGCCGTGGCCGCACATCGGCAGGCAGCCGGACACCTCGATGTAGACGACGCCGAAGTCGCAGTCGGGCCGGGTCGGCGGCTGCAGGATCGCCCCGCTCATCGCCCCGTGCCCGCGCGGCTCGTCCATCAGGAAGTGCCGCAGGGAGTCGAGGTGCGCCATGAAGTGCAGGCGCTTGTCGTTCATCGTGTCGCCGGGGATCACGCCGATCCCGCCGGTGACGACGCGGGTCGGCATCCCCTCCGTGTGGGAGTCGACCGCGCTGATCAGGCGCGAGATGCGCATCAGGCGGAGGCGCGGGAGCGGCTGTAGGCGAGCGCGCGCTCCGTGTCGCGGCGCACGACGGCCTGCTGGTCAGGGGAGAGCGGGCCGCGGGGCGGGCGGGTCGGGCCGCCCGTGCTCTCGCCGGCGACGTCGATCGAGAGCTTGATCGCCTGCACGAACTCCGTCCTGGAGTCCCAGGCGAAGACGGGCGCCATCTGCTCGAACAGGGCGCGGCCCTCGGGGATCCGCCCGGTCGTCAGCAGCTCGTAGAGCTCGACCGCTTCGCGGGGGAACGCGTTCGGGTACCCGGCGAACCAGCCGGTCGCGCCGGCGACGAGCGCCTCGAAGAGCAGGTCGTCCGCACCGGCGATGACGTCGATGTCGCAGCGGTCCCGGATCTCGCGCACCCGCCGGGCGTCGAGCGAGAACTCCTTCACGGCCACGACGTTCGGCAGCTCGGCGAGCTCGGCGACGAGGTCCGGCGTGAGGTCGACCTTCGTGTCGATCGGGTTGTTGTACATCATGATCGGCAGGCCGACCTCGTCGACCTTCGCGTAGTGGGTCAGGACCTCCTGCCGGTTGGCGCGGTAGAGCGTCGGCGGCAGGAGCAGCACGCCGTCCGCGCCGTCCTCGGCCGCGAGCTCCGCCCACCGGCGCGCCTGATGCCAGCCGACGCCGTGCACCCCCGCGATGACGAGACCGCGCCCGCCGACCGCCTCGACGGCGGTCTGCACGACGCGCCGCCGCTCCTCGTCGGTCAGCGACGAGTACTCGCCGAGCGAGCCGTTGGGCCCGACCCCCCGGCAGCCGTTCTCGATCAGCCACAGGCAGTGCTCGGCGTAGCGGTCGTAGTCGACCGCGAGTCCCGCGGGGGCCGCGTCGTCGGGCCGGAACGGCAGGGTCGTGGCGACCACCACACCGCCGAGGTCGAGTGTGCGGTCCGTCATGCGGGTGCCCCTTCCGTCGGCCTCGAGCGTATCGACGGCGGGAGACCGACCCGAACGCCCGCTGTCAGACCCCCTCCAGGCAGTACCCAGGAACCTTTCGAACCGTCGGGCATACCGTGAGCGACCGTCGAGCGAGCGCGGAAGAACGCCTGGACGCACCGGGGATCGCGGCACGACGGGAGCGGAGGCGTCGATGCTGACCGGCACCGTGGTCGAGGCGACGGGGAACGGGATCCGTCTGGACCTCTCGTGGGTCGACTACCTGATGATCATCGTGTACTTCGCGGTCGTCATCGGGATCGGATTCATCGCCCGGACCCGCGTGAAGAGCAGCATGGACTTCTTCCTGTCCGGCCGCTCGCTGCCGGCCTGGATCACCGGGCTCGCCTTCATCTCCGCGAACCTCGGCGCGACCGAGATCCTCGGGATGGCGGCCAACGGTGCCCAGATCGGCATGTCGACGCTGCACTACTACCTGATCGGCGCCGTGCCCGCGATGGTCTTCCTCGGGCTCGTGATGATGCCCTTCTACTACGCGTCCAGGGTGCGCAGCGTCCCGGAGTTCATGCTGCGCCGCTTCGGCAAGGCGCCGCACATCGTCAACGCGCTCGCGTTCGCCGTCTCGAACGTGCTGATCGCCGGCATCAACCTCTTCGCGATGGCGATCGTCATCGAGGCGATGCTGGGCTGGCCGCAGTGGCTCGCGATCGTCGTCTCCGCCGCGTTCGTGCTGGCGTACATCACCCTCGGGGGCCTGTCGTCCGCGATCTACAACGAGGTGATGCAGTTCTTCGTGATCGTCGCGGGGCTCGTGCCGCTCACGATCGTGGGCCTGAACCGCGTCCACGGCTGGAGCGGGCTCACCGCGGCCCTCGAGAGGACGCAGAGCGGCAAGCTGCTGCACGCCTGGGCCGGCACCTCGATCGGCGACGTCACGAACCCGATCGGCGCCGACTGGCTCGCGATCGTGCTCGGCCTCGGCTTCGTGCTCTCCTTCGGCTACTGGACCACGAACTTCACCGAGGTGCAGCGGGCGTTCTCGGCCAAGAACATGTCCGCGGCCCGTCGCACGCCGCTGATCGGCGCCCTCCCGAAGCTCTTCATCCCCATCATCACCGTGATCCCCGGCCTGATCGGCGCGGCCGTGATCGGCAAGGCGCTCTCGGGCGCGGGTCACTCCGGCCTCACCTACAACAGCGTCATCCCGAAGCTGATGCAGATGTATCTGCCGAGCGGCGTGCTCGGCGTCGCGGTCACCGGCCTGCTCGCCTCGTTCATGGCGGGCATGGCGGCGAACGTGTCGAGCTTCAACACCGTCTTCACGTACGACATCTGGCAGCGCTACATCAAGCGCGACCGGTCGGACGCGCACTACCTGCGCGTCGGCCGCTGGGTGACGGTCGCGGGGGTGCTGGTCGGCATCCTCACGGCCTTCATCGCCGCCGGCGCGCAGAACATCATGACCTACCTGCAGACCCTGTTCTCGTTCTTCAACGCACCGCTGTTCGGCGTCTTCATCATCGGCCTGCTCTGGAAGCGGATGACCACGACCGCGGCCCTGTGGTCGTACATCGCGGGCATCCTGGCGCCCGCCGCCGTCTTCACGGCGTACCAGATCAGCGTCGCGAACAAGGCGCCGATCTTCGCCACCGCGACCGCCGAGACGCTCTACGGCGCGATGATCTCGGTGGGCACCGTCGCGATCGTCGCGGTGGTGCTCAGCCTCGTGACGAAGGCGAAGAGCGACCGCGAGCTGCAGGGCCTCGTCTACGGCGTCGGCAAGATCGACCTGAAGGGCGACGCCGTCGTGGGCGACACCGCCTGGTACAGGTCGCCGGCCCTCCTCGGCAGCGTCGCCCTGGTGCTCTGCGTCGTGCTCTACCTCCCGTTCCTCTGATCGCACGTCCCCGACAGGAGATCCGAAATGCCCGAGCAGCTGTCCGTGGACCGCAGGCCGACCGAGGAGGAGAAGCGACGCCTGATCGCCTCGACTCGGCGCTTCGACCTGCGCCGCATCCTCGGTGCGCTGTTCCTGCTCTACGGTGTGCTCACGACGATCGTCGGGCTGGTGCACGGCGCCGCCGACCTCACGAAGACCGGCGGCATCGCGATCAACCTGTGGGCCGGCATCGCCATGATCGTGCTGGGCGTGCTGTTCCTGATCTGGGACCGCCTGAGCCCCGTCCCCGAGGAGGACATCGTGAAGATCCTGACCCAGGAAGACGCCAACGAGGCGGCCGACGACGCGGAGGGCTCCCGATGAGCGCCCCGCTCGACCTGCTGTTCATCGGCGGTTCCGGCATCATCAGCGCGGCGAGCGTGCGCCTCGCGGTGGAGCGCGGCCACCACGTGACGGTGCTGAACCGGGGCCGCACGAGCATCCGCCCCCTGCCCGACGGGGTGGAGGTGCTCGTGGCCGACGTGCGCGACCCGGCCGCCGTCGACGAGGTGCTGGGCAGGCGCGAGTTCGACGCCGTGTCCCAGTTCGTGGCCTTCACGACCGACCACGTGCAGCCCGACGTCGACCGGTTCGCCGGCCGCACCGGGCAGTACGTGTTCATCTCGAGCGCCTCCGCGTACCAGAAGCCGCCGCTGTCGGTGCCGGTCACGGAGTCGACCCCGTTGAAGAACCCGTTCTGGCAGTACTCCCGCGACAAGATCGCCTGCGAGGACCTGCTGGTCACCGCCTACCGCGACGTCCACTTCCCGGCCGTGATCGTGCGGCCCTCGCACACCTACGACGACACGACCCTGCCCACGCTCGGTGGCTGGACGGACGTCGCCCGCATGCGGCAGGGCAAGCCGGTCGTCGTGCACGGCGACGGCACGACCCAGTGGACGCTCACCCACACCGACGACTTCGCCGTGGGCTTCGTCGGTCTGCTCGGGCGCCCCGAGACGCTCGGCAACGCCTACACGATCACCGGAGAGTCGGCGCCGACGTGGGATCAGGTGTACACGTGGCTCGGCCGCGCTGCGGGCGCGGAGCCGGAGCTCGTGCACGTCGCCTCCGAGACGATCGCGGCAGCGCTCCCCGAGAACGGTCCCGGGCTGGTCGGCGACAAGGCGCACTCCATGCTCTTCGACACGACGAAGCTGCGTCGTCTCGTCCCGGAGTTCACGACGACGATCCCGTACGCCGTCGGCGCCAGGCGCACGATCGGCTGGTACGACGCCCATCCGGACGCGCAGCAGGTCGACGCCGGGCTCGACGCCGCGTTCGACCGCCTGGTGGCCGCCGCCCGCTAGCGCCCCCGGACTCGTTCAATACGGTGACGGCATGACCACCGTCCCGCCCCACCGGCCGCGTGGCAGCGGCGACGGCTGGGTCGAGCTGCCCGACGGGCGCCGCTTCTGGGGCCGGGCCGGCGCGGCCGGGCTGCTCGCCGTCACGCCCGACGACGAGGTGCTGCTGCAGCACCGCGTCGCGTGGAGCCACTTCGGCGGCACCTGGGGCCTGCCGGGCGGAGCCCGCGACGTGGGGGAGTCCTCGATCGACGGCGCCCTGCGGGAGGCGCGGGAGGAGACCGGGATCGACACCGCCCTGCTGCGGCCGCGGTTCGCGGTGCGGCTCGACCTCGACGTCTGGAGCTACACGACCGTCGCCGCCGATGCGCCGAGCGCCCTGCCGATCGCCGTGTCGGATCCGGAGAGCACCGCGCTCGAGTGGGTGGCGGCCGACCGCGTCGCCGAGCTGCCCCTCCACCCGGGCTTCGCCGACGCGTGGCCGCACCTGCGCGCGCTGCTGCCGGTCCGGCCCGCGCTCGTCGTCGACGTGGCGAACGTCGTGGGCTCGCGACCCGACGGGTGGTGGCGCGACCGGTCCGGTGCGGCGACCCGACTGCTGACCGCCCTCGCCGTGCGCGCGTCCGCGGGCTTCCCCGCGGACGGGAGCGGCCCGCTGCCGCTCATCGCGTCATGGCCCGAGGTCGTGGCCGTGGTCGAGGGGGCCGCCCGGCCCGCGGCAGCCACGGCCCATCCGGCGCTGACGGTGGTCGCCGCGTCCTCGGACGGCGACGCGGAGATCGTCGCGCAGACCGCGGCCCTCGTGGCCCGGGGCCGCCGGGTCCGCGTCGTCACGGCGGACCGGGAGCTCGCCGCCCGGGTCAGGGCCGCGGGCGCCGTCGAGGTGACGGGTCCGTCGCAGCTGCTGGACCAGCTCGGCTAGAGCGATCAGACCGCGGCGTGCTCGCGTCGCCAGCCGGCCAGGCGGCGCACCTGCGCGTCGCGGTCCTCGAGCAGCGCCGGCACCGCCGACGCGGGCAGCCCCGGGTTCAGCACGGCCCAGCAGCGCACGCGGGCGTCGCGGTCCTGCGCCAGGGCCTCGATGAGCTCAACCGGCGCCGCCTCGTTGCGCGCGACCTCCCCGCGCACCGCCGCCTCGGGATCCGCGGCGAGCGCCGCGAGCAGGTCGGCGGGCGCGTGTCGGTTCGACGCGACGCTCTGCCGGATGCCGGAGCTCGCGTGCCGGGCGAGCAGCCGGAGGCGGGCGAGCTTGCTCTCCGTGACCGGTGGCGCGAGGTGCAGGACCGCCGCATCCGCGGCGCCGATCGCCGCAGGATCGCCGCGGATCTGCGCCCGCTGCGCCGGGGTGCTGAACCGGATGCACGACATGGCGGGAGGCTATCGGCCCCGTCCGACCGGAGCGGGGTCCGTAGACTCGACCCCCGTGCCGAGCGACGAGCCGGTGAGCGACGAGCTGCTCACCATCCCCAACCTGCTCTCGCTGGCGCGCGTCGCCCTCATCCCGGTGTTCCTCGGGTTCCTGATCACGGGGCAGGATGTGCTGGCACTCGTCGTGCTCGTGGCGGGCGGCGTGACCGACTTCCTCGACGGCTTCCTCGCCCGCCGGCTGCACCAGGTGACGCGTCTCGGCAAGCTGCTCGATCCCGTCGCGGACCGGTTGACGATCCTCTCCGCCACCATCGGCCTCACCTATCGCGGATTCCTGCCGCTGTGGCTGCTGCTCGTCGTGCTCGCCCGCGACGTCGGCATGCTGTGCCTCGGTGCCGTGCTCGCGCGGCACCGGACCGCGCCGCCTCCCGTCACCCGGGTGGGCAAGGCGGCCACGTTCCTGCTCCTGTCCGCCCTGCCGCTGCTCGTGGTCGCAGGCGCGTTCCCCGGCACCGCGCGGATCCTGCTGCCGATCGGCATCGGCGTGGCGGTCGTCGGAGCCGCGCTCTACTGGGCGGCCGGCATCGGCTACACGCTGTCCGCCCGGAGGACCATCGTCGGCCACCGGAACGACACGCCGGAGCCGTCCGCTACCCTGATTCGCCAGAGGAGGTCGCCCGATGGTCGATGAGCGTGACGACCGCCCCAAGGGGCGTCGTGAGGACCCGTACTCGGGGCCCGAGACGACCGCGTCGTTCGGTTACGAGTTCGGCTCGCAGCTGTCCCAGATGGCCGGCCGGTCCACCGAGGAGCAGGCGGCGGTCAACGCGCTGCCCTCCGGATCGGCGCTGCTCGTGGTGCGCCGCGGTCCGAACGTGGGCGCCCGGTTCCTCCTCGACTCCGACGTCACGGTCGCGGGCCGGCATCCGTCCGCCGACATCTTCCTCGACGACGTCACCGTCTCCCGCCGGCACGCGCAGTTCCTGCGGCACGGCACGGCGTTCGAGGTGAAGGACCTCGGCAGCCTGAACGGCACGTTCTTCGACGGCGTGCGGATCGAGACGGCGCTGCTGTCCGACGGCGCCGAGGTGCAGATCGGCAAGTTCCGGCTCACGTTCTACGCCTCCCGGCTCGACCTCGCGCGGCTCGCGGCCCGGTGAGCGCCGCCCTGCCGCAGCGCCGCGAGCCGGCGACGCTGCCGAACACGCTCTCGATCGGGCAGGTCCTCGGCCGGCTCGCCGACGACTTCCCGGAGCTCAGCCCGTCGAAGCTGCGGTTCCTCGAGGACCGCGGTCTCATCCATCCGGCCCGCACCGCGTCCGGGTACCGCAGCTTCTCGCCGGCGGACATCGAGCGGATCAAGCTCGTGCTGCTCATGCAGCGCGACCACTACCTGCCGCTGAAGGTCATCCGCAAGTACCTCGCCGACCTCGACGCGGGCCGCGACCCGGCCTGGCCGGGCACGGCGGCCGGGTCGCCGTCGATCCTCGGCACCGAGCGCCGCTACTCGCGTGACGAGCTGCTCAGCGAGACCGAGGCGAGCACCGACCTGATGAACGACGCGGTCGGCGCCGGCCTGCTGCCCGCGGCCGAGCTCTACGACGACACGGCCCTCGCCACGCTGAAGGCGCTCGTGGACCTGCGCAGCGCCGGCATCGAGCCGCGGCACCTCCGCGCGATGCGGATCGCGGTCGAGCGGGAGCTCGAGCTCGTCGCGAACGCGCTCCTGCCGATGCGCCGCCGGCCCGATGCCGCGAGCCGCGCGAAGGCCGACGAGCGGGCTGTGGAGCTCGCCAACCGACTCGACACCGTGCGATCGGCGCTGGTCAGAGCGACCCTCGCCAAGCACGCGTCCTAGGAGCACCGCATGACAGCGCCCGACACGCCGCCGCCCGGAATGCGGATGTCGTTGCCGGGCGCCCGTCCTCTGGGTAGCGTGAACCCCCGAACGCGTCCTGCCGTTGGCGGGAACGTGTGGGGGGTGGAAGGCGTTCCTCATGACTGAGGTGAATCGGAGCGAAGACCGGTACGACCTCGGCCTGCTGTTCACGGACGGCATGCCGGAGTTGGACGACTCCGCTGGGTACCGCGGCGTCATCGCCGCGCGCGCAGCGGGGATCACGTACCGGCAGCTCGACTATTGGGCGAGGACCGGACTGGTCGAGCCGACGATCCGCGGGGCGGCGGGGAGCGGTTCGCAGCGGTTGTACGGGTTCCGCGACATCCTGGTGCTGAAGCTGGTCAAACGGCTTCTGGACACCGGGATCTCGCTGCAGCAGATCCGTACCGCTGTCGATCAGCTGCGTGACTCGGGGATCACGGACCTGGCGCAGACGACGCTGATGAGCGACGGCGCGAGCGTCTACCTGTGCACCTCGAGCGAGGAGGTCATCGACCTCGTCAGCCGTGGGCAGGGCGTCTTCGGCATCGCGGTGGGCAAGGTGCTCCGCGAGGTCGAGTCGAACCTCGTGGAGCTCGACGCGCAGCAGGCCGATCCGATGGACGAGCTCGCTCAGCGCAGGGCGGCCCGCGCCGCGGGTTGAGCCGCGCGCTGCGGGCTGCTCAGGCCGCTGCAGCGCGCTCAGTCGGCCAGAGGGGCGAAGCCCTCCGCGACGAGGGCGGAGGCGATCCGTGCGTTGCCGGCGTCGGACGGATGCGTGTAGTCGCGGGCGAGCAGATCGCCCGACGGCCGGGTGCCGTCCGGCCCGTTGATCGCGGCGTGCACCTTCACGCAGGTGAAGCCGTTCGCGGCGGCCGACGCGGCGATGGTCGCGTTCCAGTCGTCGAGGAAGCGCCGCACGGTCGCCGTCGCCTGCGCCGAGATGGGGTGCTCGCTCCAGCCGGCCCAGTCGTCGTAGCGGTCGAGGGTGCGCAGGACCGTCGGCTTGCCCGCCCGCCATGCCGCGATCGTGGAGTAGAGCCGGTCGTGCAGCGGCCGAGCCGCCCGCGCCGAGGCCGCGGAGCAGGCCGAGGTCAGCTTCGGCCAGTCGGGCTCGTCCTTGACGACGGGAGCGCCGCACGGCTCGTCGGCGTTCAGTTCGAAGCTGTTGTGGGCGATGGCGACCACGACGATGTCGGCGGCGGCCACCTTCGCCTTGAACGTGGCGAGCTCGTCGAGGAGCTGCGGCAGCGTCAGCCCCGTGTGCTGCGAGAGGTTCGAGACGCGCACCGGGCGGTGCAGAGCCGCGGTGGCGGCCTTCGCGTAGCGCGTCACGAAGCCCGTGCAGCCGGGGCAGTCGTCCGGGCTGTTGTACGGGATCGAGTCCCCGAGCACGACGAGATCAGGGGCGCGGCCGGCTTCGTGGTGACCGAGGTGGTGGCGTTGCCGCCGGCGCAGCCCGAGAGGCCGGCGAGCGCCGCCAGCGCCGCCAGCGCCACGACGACACGTCGCGTCGCACCTCGTCCGATCATGCCCGCGTCCTGTCCCGTTCGCCGTCGCGGCGAGGCTAGGAGGGGACGGCACGACCGCGCATCGGGGGAAACCCGTACATCGAGCCCGGGGAAGCACGAGGTGCGTCGGGAACGGGAGGCGCGGCGCTCCCCGGCCGGGAACGAGGGCAGGGGTCCGGTTCGCGCCGCGCCGCACTGCCCACGACCAGGAACTCAGGCGCCGCGCGCCACCTGCTGCGGGATGCCGCCCGTCGCGTACTCGCCGACTCGGCCCGTGCGGAGCACCCGCTCGAGCAGCTGGTCGAACATGCCCGCCAGCTCCTGCGCGCTCTCGCCCGGCCAGACGTGCAGCGGCTTCGCCGCGCCCTGCGCCTGCTGCAGCGACGTGCGCTCCGGCAGCTGCGGCGAGAGCACGAGCGGGCCGAACATGTCGCGCAGCTCCTTGATCCGGAACTGGTGCTCGAGGCTCTGCATCCGCGCGCGGTTCACGATGATGCCGAGCGGCTGCAGGCGGGGGGACAGGCCCCGGCGGATCTCCTCGATCGCCCGCAGCGCCCGGTCGGCCGCCGCGACCGAGAACAGGCCGGGCTCGGTGACGACCGACACCCGGTCGCTCGCCGCCCAGGCGGTGCGGGTGAGGGCGTTGAGGCTGGGCGCGCAGTCGACGAGCACGAGGTCGTACTCGGCCTCGACGTGCGCGAGCGCCTCCTCGAGCTTCCAGATGTCGCGCACCGACGGATGCGGTCCGTCGAAGTTGATCGCGGACGGCGAGCCGACCATCACGTCGACCACGCCGCCGCGTCCGCGCGTCCAGCCGCTCGGGCTGATTGCGGCGCGGACCGTCTTCTCCTTCGGGCTCGCCAGCACGTCGGCGACGTTGATCGGCGAGACGGGGACGTCCATCCCCGTCGACACGTCCGACTGCGGATCGAGGTCGACGACGAGCGTCGGAACGCCCTTCGCGAACGCTGCCGACGCGAGCCCGAGGGTCACCGTGGTCTTCCCGACCCCGCCCTTGAGCGAGCTGACGCTCAGCACATGCACGGCGACTAGGTTAGCCGTGACCCCGGAAAGCATCGGGGACGACACCCCCCGCCGTCGACAGCGAGGAGTTCCGCCGTGTTCCAGAAGATCCTCGTGGCCAACCGCGGCGAGATCGCCATCCGCGCATTCCGGGCCGCGTACGAGCTCGGCGCGAGGACGGTCGCGGTCTTCCCCTACGAGGACCGCGACTCGCTGCACCGGCAGAAGGCCGACGAGGCGTACCAGATCGGCGAGCCCGGTCATCCCGTGCGGGCGTACCTCGACGTCGCGGAGATCATCCGCGTCGCGAAGGAGGCCGGGGCGGACGCCGTCTACCCGGGCTACGGCTTCCTCTCGGAGAACCCGGACCTCGCCGAGGCGTGCGCCGCGAACGGCATCACCTTCATCGGGCCGCCCGCGCGCGTGCTGCGGTCCGCCGGCAACAAGGTGACGGCGAAGGAGCAGGCGGTCGCTGCCGGCGTGCCGGTGCTGAAGTCGTCGCAGCCGAGCCGCGACGTGGCCGAGCTGCTCGCCGCGGCCGATGAGATCGGCTTCCCGATCTTCGCGAAGGCCGTCGCAGGCGGCGGCGGCCGGGGGATGCGCCGCGTCGAGCGGCGCGAGGACCTCGAAGAGGCGCTCACCGCCGCGATGCGCGAGGCGGACTCGGCGTTCGGCGACCCGACGATGTTCCTCGAGCAGGCCGTGCTGCGGCCCCGGCACATCGAGGTGCAGATCCTCGCCGACGGCGCGGGCACGACGCTCCACCTCTTCGAGCGCGACTGCTCGGTGCAGCGGCGCCACCAGAAGGTGGTCGAGATCGCGCCGGCGCCGAACCTCGACGACGCGACGCGGCAGGCGCTCTACCGCGACGCCGTCGCGTTCGCCAGGTCGATCGGCTACGTGAACGCGGGCACCGTGGAGTTCCTCCTCGACACGGCCGGCGAGCGGGCCGGCGAGCACGTCTTCATCGAGATGAACCCGCGGATCCAGGTCGAGCACACGGTCACGGAGGAGATCACCGACGTCGACCTCGTCCAGTCGCAGATGCGCATCGCGGCGGGGGAGACGATGGCCGATCTCGGCCTCCGTCAGGAGGACCTCGCGATCCGGGGCGCCGCCCTGCAGTGCCGCATCACGACCGAGGACCCGAACGCGAACTTCCGGCCGGACACCGGCCGCATCACCACCTACCGCTCGCCGGGCGGCGCCGGCGTCCGCCTCGACGGCGGCACGATCAACCCGGGCGCGAACATCAGCCCGCACTTCGACTCGATGCTCGCGAAGCTCACCTGCCGCGGCCGCGACTTCGCGACCGCCGTGGCCCGCGAGCGGCGCGCGCTCGCGGAGTTCCGGATCCGCGGGGTCGCCACGAACATCCCGTTCCTGCAGGCGGTGCTCGACGACCCGGCCTTCGTCGCCGGTGACCTCTCGACCGCCTTCATCGAGGAGCGGCCCCAGCTCTTCCGGCAGAACCCGTCCCGGGACCGCGGCACGAAGATCCTCAACTGGCTCGCGGACGTCACCGTGAACCAGCCGAACGGCCCCAAGCCGGCGGGCCCGACGCCCGCCTCGAAGCTGCCGGCGATCGACACGACGGCCGCCCCGCCCGCCGGGTCCCGTCAGCGGCTGATCGAGCTCGGCCCCGCCGGCTGGGCGAAGGCCCTCCGCGAGCAGACCGCGCTCGCCGTCACCGAGACGACGTTCCGTGACGCCCACCAGTCCCTCCTCGCGACGCGGGTGCGGACCAAGGACCTCGTCGCTGTGGCGCCGCACGTCGCCCGCCTCACCCCGCAGCTGCTGACCGTCGAGGCGTGGGGCGGCGCCACCTACGACGTGGCCCTGCGCTTCCTCGGCGAGGACCCGTGGGAGCGGCTCGCCGCCTTCCGCGAGGCGCTGCCGAACGTCGCGATCCAGATGCTGCTGCGCGGCCGCAACACGGTCGGCTACACGCCGTACCCGACCGAGGTGACGGACGCCTTCGTCGCCGAGGCGGCCGCCACGGGCGTCGACGTGTTCCGCATCTTCGACGCCCTGAACGACGTGGCGCAGATCCGGCCGGCCGTCGACGCCGTGCTCGCCACCGGCACCGCCGTCGCCGAGACCGCGGTCTGCTACACGGGCGACCTGCTCGATCCGGGCGAGGACCTGTACACGCTCGACTACTACCTGCGGCTCGCGGAGCGGATGGTCGAGGCCGGGGCGCACGTGCTCGCGGTGAAGGACATGGCCGGTCTGCTGCGGCCGCGCGCCGCGGCGAAGCTCGTCGAGGCGTTCCGCCGCGAGTTCGAGCTGCCCGTCCACGTGCACACCCACGACACCGCGGGGGGCCAGCTCGCGACGCTGCTCGCCGCCAGCGATGCCGGCGCCGACGCGGTCGACGTCGCCGCCGCCCCGATGGCCGGCACGACGAGCCAGCCGTCGTTCTCCGCGCTCGTCGCCGCCCTCGCGCACACCGAGCGGGACACGGGCATCCCGCTGAAGACCGTCTCCGACCTCGAGCCGTACTGGGAGGCCGTGCGTCGGCTCTACCGGCCCTTCGAGTCGGGCCTGCCCGGACCGACCGGCCGTGTGTACCACCACGAGATCCCGGGCGGCCAGCTCTCGAACCTGCGCCAGCAGGCCATCGCGCTCGGGCTCGCCGACCGGTTCGAGCTCATCGAGGACCTCTACGCGGCCTCGAACCGCATCCTCGGCCGCATCCCGAAGGTCACCCCGTCGTCGAAGGTCGTCGGCGACCTCGCCCTGCAGCTCGCCGCGACCGAGGCCGACCCGCACGACTTCGAGCAGCACCCGGAGCGCTACGACATCCCCGACTCCGTGGTCGGCTTCATGGCCGGCGAGCTCGGCGACCTGCCGGGGGGATGGCCCGAGCCGTTCCGCACCAAGGTGCTGCAGGGCCGCACGGTGAAGACCGGCGTGACCCCGCTCGGCGACGACGACCGTGACGCCCTCGCCGGCGACGCCGCCACGCGGAGGGCCGCTCTGAACCGCCTGCTCTTCCCGGGACCGACGAGGCAGTTCGGGGAGCTGCACGAGCTGTTCGGCGACCTGTCGATCCTCGACACCGCCGACTACCTCTACGGCCTCCAGCCCGGGGCCGAGCACAGCGTGCAGATCGCGAAGGGCGTGCAGCTCTTCGTGGCGCTCGAGGCGATCGGCGAGGCGGACGGCAAGGGCATGCGCACCGTCATGACCACCCTGAACGGTCAGCTGCGGCCCGTCTTCGTGCGGGACCGCAGCATCACGGTCACCCAGCGCTCCTCCGAGAAGGCGGATCCGAACCGGGCCGGCGAGGTCGGCGCGCCGTTCGCGGGCGTCGTCACCGTCAAGGTCGAGCAGGGGCAGCGGGTCGAGGCGGGCGCGACCGTCGCCACCATCGAGGCGATGAAGATGGAGGCGTCCATCACGACGCCCGTCGCCGGCTCCGTGTCGCGGCTCGTGGTGTCGGGGACCGGCCAAGTCGAGGCAGGCGATCTCCTGGTCGTCGTCCAGTGAGGGCCGGGTGAACCGGC
Organism: Amnibacterium sp.; assembly: GCF_025463795.1. GTDB lineage: Bacteria > Actinomycetota > Actinomycetes > Actinomycetales > Microbacteriaceae > Amnibacterium. The sequence goes on along the minus strand of NZ_JAODBE010000065.1, from coordinate 893 downwards.
GCCCGAGACGGGCGCCGGCGCTGGGGTCGCGGCGACGGCCAGAAATGGCCGTCGCCCTGAGCTCCACCGCGCACGTCGAGGCAGGCGATCTCCTGGTCGTCGTCGGCTGACGCCGCACGATTGCCGTTCCCAGCGGCCCTGGGCGCACAATGGGAACGGCGCACGGACCCGGTGCGCCGCGCCGACAGGACCGGCACGCCGCGTCCCGGCCGTGGCTGGCACGCCGCGTCGCCTTCCGGGCTACGGCCAAGTCTCAAGTTAGAGTCGAACCCAATGACCCCGCCAAGGGAGCTGAAGCCGTGGTGAACAAGCGCAACAAGCCGGACTCCTCCGGTGGTCTGCTCGACGGCACCCGCATGGACGACGCGCCGGAGTTCTCCGACGAGCCCCTGCAGGTGGCGCTCGTGACGCGCGCCGCCGGTGACGAGCTGGGCCGCCGATCCGCTGCCGGCCGGGTGAACCCCTCGGGGAACCTCGGCCCGCTGCTCGGGCACCCGTCCATCGAGATCGATCTGCCCCCGCTGCCGAGGCGCGAGGTGCCCGAGGACGAGGCGGCCGTGCGCATCGACGACATCACCGTGGATCCCGGATCCGTGGGTGACACCGGCACGTCCAGCGTCGACATCGTGCGCAGCGATGCGCCCACCACCGAGGTGCCGGTGCCCTGGACCCCGTCCGGCGGCCGCCCCTCGAACCCGACCGGCTCGGTGCCCCGCACGACGGGCGCGATCAACCGCGCCACCGGCCCGGTACCCCGCACCACCGGCGGCACGCCCGTGAGCCGCCGTACCGGCAGCGCCTACGACGCGCTGCTCGGCGGCCCCTCGCCCGTCGGCCCGCTCGGCGGTCACCGGCCCGGTGCCACCGGCGAGGTCCCGCGCCTCGACGGGGCC
>NZ_JAODBE010000034.1 GCF_025463795.1 Amnibacterium sp. | reverse complement strand
GAGCGGTCAGCGGCAGCGAACCACTCACCGGTCGCGAAGGTCAGGGCGTGCGGCCCGGGGTCGACGTCGGCCGCCCAGGCGATGCGGCCGTCGGCATCGGTCGTCGCGGCGGCGATGAAGGTGCCGTCCGCCGTCGACAGCACGACGTCGAGCCCGGTGGCGGGCTGCCCGAGGGCAGCATCCAGGACATGGGTGGACAGGGTCGTCATGAGGCGAACATCCCCTCGAGTCGCAGCAGCGCGATCTCGCGCAGCTGACCGGCGACGACCGCGTCCTCGGTGACGGGGTCGTTGTCGAGCCGGAGCGTGAGCTGCTCCAGGATCTCGGCGGACGTGCGCCCGGCCGCGCGGACCAGGAAGATGCGGCCGAAGGTCTGCTCGTACGTGCGGTTGCCCTCGGCCAGGGCGTCCTCGTCGCCACTGATGCCCGACTGCTCAGCGGTCGACAACGCCGCCTCCGAGCCGGTGGTGGCCGGGCGCTCGCCGATGCGGGGGTGGTGCGCCAGGGCACCGTCGATCTCGGCGGGGCCCCACGCCGCGGCTGCTGCCTCGGCGAAGGTCAGCAGCGAACCGACGCCGTCGTAGGGTCGCCCGCCGACCACGTCGGCCAGCCAGCCCGGCACGTCGGCGCATGGTCGCAGCACGTCGACGGCGGCGTCAGGGGCGAGGGTGTTGAACGTTGCAAGGTCCACGTCAAGAAACGTATGGGCGCAGATGACGTGCAGGACGGCACCGGCGTTTCACCGACGTTAAATCTGCTGAGGCGCACCCAGGCTCACGGCCAGCTCGATCAGGGCACGGTCGGACCCGACGGGGCCCACGAGGCATGCGCCGACCGGCAGCCCGTCCGACGTCGCCAGCGGGATCGACACCGCGGGGAGCCCGGCGATGCCGGCCAGACAGGTCAGCTGCATCGTCGAGCGCCGTACCGCATCCAGAGCCCTCGCGTCGCCCAGCGGCGGGGCGACGGACGAGGCCGACGGCAGCAGCAGCACGTCACGGTCCAGCAGCTGCCGGATCGCCGTGCGCGCGGCAGCGACCTCCGCGGCGGCGACCTGGCCGATCTCCGCCGACAGCGACGCAGCCCGCTCGAAGCGCGGCCGGACGTCGGCACCGAGGGTGTCGAACCGGCCGCTCAGCCAGGCCCCGTTCACCTGCCACGCCTCCCACGCCTGGAGGGCCTGCATCGCGCTGAGCCAGTCGGGCATCACCGCCAGCGGCCACTCGATCGTGGTTGCGTCGATCGTGCCGGCCGCCTCGGCCACCACAGGATCGGCCAGCGCGGTGAGCCCCGGTGCCGTGACGAGGTCGCCGAGCGCCGTCGAGTCCGGCGGCAGCAGCACCTCGGCGACCCGGCCCAGCAGTGCGGCGTCCCGGGTGAGCCACCCGACGGTGTCGAACGTCGGCGCCAGTGGCATCAGACCGTCGACCGGGACCGCTCCATGGGTTGTCCGGATGCCCCACAGCCCCTGGTAGGAGGCCGGCACCCGGATCGAGCCGCCGGTGTCGGTGCCCAGGCCGATCGTCGCCTGACCGGTCGCGACGGCCGAGGCCGATCCCGAGCTGGACCCGCCGGGGATGCGTCCCGGCGCCCCCACGTTGGGCGGGCTGCCGTGGTGCTCGTTGGTGCCGGCGAGGCTGTAGGCGAACTCGTCGGTGCGCGCGATGCCCAGCACCGACGCGCCGGCGTCCAGCAGCCGGTGCACGGCCGCGGCGTGGCGGGTCCGCGGGGTGGCCTGCTCGAGCCAGGCCGGGTTGCCCGCGCCGATGCGGTGGCCCTCGACCGCGAACATGTCCTTGACCGCGACCGTCTCCCCGTCGAGGTGCCCCGAGCCTGTGGCGCGGATCAGGGGATTGCCGACGACCCGCCACGTCCGCGGGTCGATCACCGGGATCATGCGAAGTCGGCCTTGCGGATGCGAGCATGCACGCCCAGGACCTGGTCGACGACCTGCGAGATGTCGAAGTCCGTCGCCGCTGACAGGTACGCGTAGGCGTGCCGCGGATCCATCCCGAACCGGGCCTGCAGCAGAGCGATCGCCGCACGGACGCAGTTCTGCACCGCGACGTCCAGGTCCTCGTCCATCCCGGTGGGGACCAGGAAGTCAGAGGTCTCGGCCATCGGGCCGGCCAGATCGCCGAACGCGGCCACGGCGTCCTCGCGTGCGATGACGTCGAAGCCGAGCCGGACCCGCAACGAGGCCTCCATCGCGGTCAGCGCGACCTCGCCGTCACCCTGCGCGAAGTGCGGGTCGCCCACGTAGACGAGCGCATCCGGCACCTGCACGGGCAGGAAGAGGGTGGTGCCGGGCACGAGGAGGCGGATGTCGAGGTTGCCGCCGTGCGCGCCGGGCGGCACGGAGTGGGCCCGTTCCTCGCCGGCGACGGCGACCCCGATGAGCCCGAGGAACGGGGCGAGCGGGAACCGGACCACCGCCTCCGAGTCCGCCGACCGCGGCAGCACGCCGAACGCGCCGTCCCCGTCGTCCTGCACGGCCGCGAACACGCTCACCGTCTCGGGTGTCGCGGGGTACTCCCCCGGCAGCGCGCCCCGCCCGTGCCGGTTCGAGATCACGCCGTAGGGCACGCGCGGCTCGAGCTCGACCACGTCGATGCGCAGCAGGTCGCCGGGCCGTGCCCCCTCCACCCCGATCGGGCCGGTGACGACGTGCGGACCGTCAGCGGGGTCGTGGTGCATGCGGGAGGCGACCGCGACCGCGTCGTCGAGCACGAGCTCGCGAGGCACGCCGTGCCGGGCGAAGTAGGCGACCGGGTCCTGGCCCTGCTCGGGCAGAACGCCCTCATGGGACACCGTGTCGACGGTGACGACCGTGCCGGAGGCGACCGTCATGACAGCGCGGTCGGCGGCGCACGGCAGGCGCCCCCACAGCACGGTCTCGGGCGTCGCCGCGAGGTAGGTGCTCGCATCCGAGCCGGGCTGCAGGGCGGTCCAGTCGCTGAAGTCGAATCGCACGCGGCTCCCGTCGTCGCCGCCACGGTATCGCCCGCACGTTCCGCGAGGCACTTGGATGGAGGTCCGACCGAAGGGACGCGCCCATGCCGGCCACCACCGACCGCCTCCATGTCGCGCTGATGCTGACGCTGAGCTTCTCGACGGGGATCGTCGACGCCGTCGGCTACCTGGGGCTCGACCGCGTCTTCACGGCGAACATGACGGGCAACGTCGTGATCCTCGCGATGGGGCTCACCGGCGCGGGCGGCCTGCCCGTCATCGGCCCGGTCGTCGCCCTCGCCGGGTTCGTGGTCGGCGCGATGATCGCGGGACGCGTGCTCCGCGACATGCCGACGGGGTGGGGGGCCAGGGACACGGGACTGCTCACCGCGGTCGCGGTGCTGCTCGTCGTGGCGTTCGTGCCGACCGTGCTCGCGGGCAGCTCGCCGTATCCGCCGTGGATCGCGCTGTCGGTCACCGGTCTGCTCGGCTCGGCGATGGGGATGCAGGCGGGCACGGCGCGCCACATCGCCGTCGCCGACGTCACCACGGTCGTCATCACCTCGACGCTGGCCGCGCTCGCGTTCGACTCCTGGCTGGGCCGGCGCACCGGGCAGCAGTGGGGGCGGCGGCTCGGCGCGGTGTCCCTGATCGCTTTCGGCGCCCTCGTCGGCTCGGCGCTGCTGCTCGTGCACTTCTGGCTGGGGCTCGGCCTCGCGGCGGCGATCCTCGTCGTGGTCGCGCTGCTCGGCCACCTCGGGCACCGCCGCGTCCGGACGTCCGCTCCCGCCGGTCACTAGCATTCGAGGGCAGCCGCCGGGTCGACGGGGGCGAAGAAAGGATCGCGTGAGCGGCGTCGTCACCCTCACTCCGGCTCCCGTGCTGGACCGCACCTACCTCGTCCGCTCGCTCGCGCACGGCAAGGTCAACCGCTCCTACGAGATCCACGAGTACATGAGCGGCAAGGGCCTGAACGTCGCGCGTACGCTGCACATCGCACGCGTGCCCGTCGCCGGGGTGCTGCCGATCGGCCGTGACGACGAGCACCTGCTGTTCCGCACTCCGTACCCGCACATCCTGCGGATCGTGCCGATCCTGGGCCGGATCCGCGTGAACACGGCGATCGTCGAGGACGGCGGCCGCACCACGAACGTGAACCAGGGCGCGATCCCGATGTCGTCCGCCGACTGGCAGCGGGTCGTCGACCTCGCCGTCGAGCAGCTCATGGAGATGGACGCCGACTGGATGGTCGTGTCGGGCACGCATCCGTTCGACAGCGACACCGGCGACTACCTGGACATGACGCAGCTGTTCGAGCGCACCCGGGAGGCCGGCGCGCGCGTCGCCCTGGACACGAGCGGCGCGCCTCTGGAGCGGCTCACGAGGAGCGGGCTCGTGAACCTCATCAAGCCGAACGCGGACGAGCTCGCGAATCTCGTCGGCCGCAACCTGTACACCGTCGGCGATGCCCTCGACGCGGGACGGGAGCTGAACGGGCTCGGCATCGAGGTGGGGCTGGTGTCCCTCGGCGCGGACGGCGCGCTCGCCATCACCGCCGACGAGGCCTGGTGGGGCGCCGCCGTGGCGCCCGGACTGGTGAACACGACGGGTGCCGGCGACGCGACCCTCGCCGGCTTCCTCGCCGACTCGATCCGTGAGGAGTCGCGGCTCGGTGGCGGCATGCCGCGGCTGGACCTCGAGCACGCGCTCGCCACCGCGGTCTCCTGGGGTGCCCTCGCGGTGTCGCTGCCGACGACGCTGATCACCAACCTCGCGGACGCCCCCGCCCCCGTGGTGCAGGTACCGGATCCGGCACGCGAGCTCCTGGAGACCACCCACCTCGTCGCCTGACCCGTCGCCCTCCATCCGCCGCGTTCAGGACCTCAGTGCCGACACGCCGCCTGCCGACCCCGATCCTCCTGAACTCGGCCACCGGACCCGGAGAACGGCGGATGCCGAGTCGGTCAGGCGCTCAGGCGGTCAGGCTAGGGCGGGCTGCGGCTCCGGCTTCGGCGCCGCCTGGGCCGGCTGGTGCACCGGCAGCCGCACGATGAACACGGTCGAGCCGGGCTCCGACTCCACCCGCACCGAGCCGTGGTGTGCCGTCACGACGGCGTGCACGATCGACAGGCCGAGGCCCGTGCTGCCCGATCTGCGGTTGCGGGAGCTGTCGCCGCGGACGAACCGCTCGAACAGCGTCGGCTGCAGCTCGGCGGGGATGCCGGGGCCGGTGTCCCGCACGCGCACCTCGACGGTGTCGTCACCCGGCCGCGCGAGCTCGACGACGACGCGGGTGCCGCCCGGCGTGTGGACGCGGGCGTTCGTCAGCAGATTCGCGAACACCTGGTGCAGGCGCAGGTCGTCGCCGCGCACCGTGACCGGCTCGTCGGGCAGCTCGAGATCCCACTCGTGGTCGGGCCCCGCCGCGTGCGCGTCGCTGACCACGTCGACCAGCAGCCGGGAGAGGTCCACGTCGGCGGTGTCGAGCTCGCGCTGCGCGTCGAGCCGCGCGAGCAGCAGCAGGTCCTCGACGAGAGAGGTCATTCGCTGCGACTCCGACTCGATGCGCGCGATGTTGTGCTGCACGTCGTCGCTGAGCTCGCCGCCGAAACGCCGGGTCAGCTCCGCGTAGCCGCGGATCGAGGCGAGCGGTGTGCGCAGCTCGTGGCTCGCGTCGGCGACGAAGGTGCGCACCTTGTCCTCGCTCGCCTGCCGCACCGCGAGCGCCGTCTCGACCGAGTCGAGCAGGTTGTTCAGCGCGCTCCCCACCTGCCCGACCTCGGTGTGCGGGTTCGTGTCCTCGGCAGGAACGCGTTGGGCGAGATGCACGCTGCCCCGCTCGAGTCGCATGCCGGCCACGTTCGACGCGACGGTCGCGACGCGTCGCAGCGGTCGGAGCGCTCCCCTGATCACGAACGCGCCGAGGATCCCGGCGAGGACGATCGAGAGCAGCACGACCACGACGATCGGCACGATGACCTGGGCGATGCCCTTGTAGAGCTGGGACGTCGGCAGGCCGACGAGCAAGGCCGTCCCTGCCCCATAGACAGGTGCGAACCGGTACTCGCCGTAGCCGGGTACGACCACATCTCTTGTGTCGCCGGGGCGGAGCAGCTGATCAGACCGCGACTGGATGGCGCTGATCGACGAGGTCTGCGCGACCGTCAGCGGGACCGCGGTGCTGGACCCGGTGTACCGGTACGCCTGCCAGCCCGACACCGTGTTCACCGCGAACACCAGGTCGGTGGCATCGATCGCATGGGCATTGGTCGGATCGTTCGAGTCGGCGACCATGTGCCCGAAGTTCTGCGCGGTGGAGACGACGCGGCTGCTGAACTGTGTCGTGAAGCTCTGACGCACGACGATCGCCATCACGCCGCCGATGACCACGCTGGTCACGGCGACGAGCGCGACCATCAGCGCGATCAGACGCGTGCGCAGCGTCCAGTTCTTCGGGTTCATGGTGGAGGTTCCGGGGACGGGTCGAGCCGTCAGTCGGCAGCCTTCAGCATGTACCCGGCGCCGCGCACCGTGTGGATCATCGGCTTGCGACCGGCGTCGATCTTGCGGCGCAGGTAGGAGATGTAGATCTCGACGACGCTGGACTTGCCGCCGAAGTCGTAGTTCCACACGCGGTCCAGGATCTGCGTCTTCGACAGCACGCGACGCGGGTTGCGCATGAGGTAGCGCAGCAGCTCGAACTCGGTGGCGGTGAGCTCGATCGCGTCGCCGGCACGGGAGACCTCGTGGCTGTCCTCGTCGAGCACGAGGTCGCCGACGAGGAGGCGCGGATCCTCCTCGTCGTTCGCGACGAGCATCGAGCGACGGATGAGGCCGCGGAGCCGTGCGACCAGCTCCTCGAGGCTGAACGTCTTCGTCACGTAGTCGTCACCGCCGGCGGTGAGACCGTTGATCCGGTCCTCGAGCGAATCCTTCGCGGTGAGGAACAGCACGGCGGTCTGCTGGCCGTCCTGCCGCACGCGGGCGAGCACCTGCATGCCGTCGATGTCGGGCAGCATCATGTCGAGCACGATGGCGTCGGGACGGAACTCGCGGGCGAGCGCCAGGGCGTGCCGGCCGTCGGACGCGGTGCGCACCTCCCAGCCCTCGTAGCGGAGGGCCATCTGCAGGAGGTCGGTGAGCGTGGGCTCGTCGTCGACGACGAGGACGCGGATGGGGCTGCCGTCCGGGTGCTTGAGCCGGGTGCGGGCCGCGGGCGATTCGGTGCTGGCGCCGGGTCGGAGAGTGGTCACGGATCCCAGTATCGAGGTTTTCCTATGAGCGTGGTATGAGCCGCCGAGGAACCCACCTCGAACGGCGCATGGAGTGCGCGGAGCGCTCTGTGAGCCCCGCGCGGCGGACGGTGCCGTTCCTGTCCGGTGGAGGTCCTGCCCTCAGTCATAGTGGACTCTTAGCAGTGCGCACAGGTTCCGCCAATGCTCCCCCATAGCTTGCGGAGCATGTTCGGAACCTATCTGCGCCGCGAGCTGGTGAACCGGCGGCGGCAGACGCTGATCGTCGCCATCGGCATGGCGCTCGCCATCGCCCTGGTCCTCGTCGTCAACTCGGTCGCCGGCGGGGTCAAGGCGGCGCAGGCCGTGGCGCTCCAGTCGGTCTACGGCGTCGGCACCGACATCACGGTGACGAAGGCGACGACCGCCGCGGACACGAACGGGGGCGGCCAGCGCTTCCAGTTCGGCTCCGGATCCGGGAACGCGACCGGCGGCACCCGAACCTTCACCCGGAACCGCCTCACGGTCGAGCGCGGCGTGACCACCTTCGCGTCGACCGCCGTCTCGACGGTCGCGAAGACCTCCGGCGTCAAGGCGGCCACCGGCGTGCTCAGCCTGAACGACACCGACTTCACGGGTCAGATCCCGCAGGCGGGCTCGGGGTCCGGCTCCCGTGGCGGCTTCACCCCGGGCGCGACCCGGCCGACGGGCGGCCCGGACGGCCAGGGCGGCAGCGCCTTCGGCGTCGACTCCTTCACCGTGCTCGGCTACGACGTCACCGGCGCGGCCATCGGCCCCCTCACCGCAGCGACGCTCACGTCCGGCCGGGCGCTCACCGCAGCGGACAGCGGCAAGGACGTCGCCGTGCTCGACAGCGACTACGCCACGAGCGCGAAGAAGAAGGTGGGCGGCACGATCTCGGTGGGGGGCACGACCTTCACGGTCGTCGGCGTCGTCAAGTCGACCTCCGCGACGGGCGCCTCCGGCTCGAACGTCTACATCCCGCTCGCCACCGCGCAGAAGCTGGCGACCCAGACGGGCAAGGTCTCGAGTGTCTACGTCGAGGCGGCGTCCGCGAACGACATCGGCGGCGTGAAGACGGCGCTGCAGAAGACGCTCGGCTCGGCCATGACGGTGAACACGGAGGCCGATCTCGCCTCCAGCGTCACCGGTTCCCTCGGCACCGCCTCGTCGCTCGCGAACTCGCTCGGGCTCTGGCTGTCGATCCTCGTGCTCGCCGCCGCGTTCCTCCTCGCCGTGCTCTTCACGGTGTCCGGGGTCACCCGGCGCACCCGCGAGTTCGGCACGCTGAAGGCCATCGGCTGGAGCAACCGGCGGATCGTCGGCCAGGTCGCCGGCGAGTCGATCGTGCAGGGCGTGCTCGGCGGCGTCATCGGGCTCGCGGTCGGCCTGGTCGCGATCCTCGTGGTGAACATCGTCCATCCGACGCTCACCGCCGGCACCGCGACCGTCGGCCGGACGCTCGCGGGCGGCTTCGGCGGAGGTGCACCGGGTGCGGCTCCCGGCGGATTCGGCGAGGGCGGCGGGTTCGGCCGGGCAGCGGCCGCAGCGACCACGACCGCCGCGCAGATCGCCCTGACCCTGCCGGTGACCGCGTGGGTGGTGCTGCTCGCCGTCGGCCTCGCCGTGCTCGGCGGCGTGATCGCGGGAGCCTTCGGCGGCTGGCGCGCCGCGCGCCTCCGGCCCGCCGAAGCGCTGCGCAGCGTCGCCTGACCCACCGGATCGTCCCCAAGGAGAACCTCGTGTACACACTCACCGATGTCTCGAAGACCTACCGGCAGGGTGCCCGCACCGTCGAGGCCCTGAGCGACGTGCACCTGTCGATCGCCGACGGCGAGTTCATCGCGGTGCAGGGCCAGACGGGCGGCGGCAAGTCCACGCTGCTGCAGCTCCTCGGCGCGCTCGACAAGCCGAGCCGCGGCACCGTCCTGCTCGGCGACGAGGACCTCGGCCGGCTCGGCTCCACCGAGCTCGGCGACGTGCGCGCGAGGCGGATCGGTTTCGTCTTCCAGAGCTTCAACCTCATCCCGACCCTGACCGCGCAGGAGAACGTGGAGACGGCGCTGGCCCCGCTCGGCGTCCCCGCGACCACCCGCCGCGAGCGGGCCCGCGCCGCCCTGGAGTCGGTCGGCCTCGGGGACCGGACGGGACACCTTCCGTCGGAGCTGTCCGGTGGCCAGCAGCAGCGGGTCGCGATCGCCCGCGCCCTCGTGAAGGAGCCGGACGTGCTCCTCGCGGACGAGCCCACCGGCGCGCTCGACGAGGACACCCGCGGCGAGATCATCGGCCTGCTCGAAGGCGTGTGGCGCGACCGCGGCCTGACCCTCATCGTCGTGACCCACGACTCCTGGGTGGCGCATCGCGCCGAGCGCCGCGTGCACCTGAAGCAGGGCCGGATCACCGGGAAGGCGGCCACCCGGGTCTGATCGTTTCGCAGTCGCTCCCCGGTCCCTCCGTCGGGGGCGCACTCGTGCCCACCGAGCGCGGTTCGAACCCGCTGAGCGGCGACTCCTGTGTCCGCAGACCCGAACGGCTCCGCGATCCGTTCCCCAACCGGTGATCTGCCCGTAACAGCGCCGAATCACGCTCCCGGTGGAATGGACCCTGCGGGCGATCCCCGCGGATCGAGCGGGGGACCCATCATGACGCCGAGCGGCGAGCCGACGACGACCGGTGGGCGCACGATGCGCGCGGCGCTCCTCGACCGGTTCGGGGACGCGTCGGCGCTGCGCATCGGCACCGCGCCCGCCCCGACCCCGGTGCTGTCCGAGGTGCTCGTGCGCGTGATGGCCGCGGGCGTGAACCCGCTCGACACCTCGACCCGAGCCGGCGACGGTGCGGCAGCCGGCATCGGCGGCTTCCCGGCCGTGCTCGGCAGCGACTTCAGCGGCGTCGTCGTCACAGCGCCATACGAGTCGTTCGAGCTGCAGCCCGGCGACGAGGTCTACGGCGTCAGCAGCGCGCCGCGCGGTTCCGGCAGCTTCGCGGAGCTCGTCGCCGTGCCCCCGCACCACCTCGCCCTCAAGCCCAAGGTGCTCACGCATGCGGAGGCCGCGGCGGTGCCCCTCGCCGCGCTCACCGCATGGGGCGCCGTCGTCGAGCTCGCCCACGCGCACGCGGGCCAGCGGATCCTCGTGCACGCCGGTGCGGGCGGCGTCGGCCACTTCGCGGTGCAGCTCGCCGCCTACTTCGGGGCGACCGTGATCGCCACCACGTCCGCGGTCAACGAGGCGTGGGTGCGGTCGCTCGGTGCGGACGAGGTCGTCGACTACCACGAGCGCCGGTTCGAGGAGGCGATGCGTCCGGTCGACGCGGTGATCGACCTCGTCGGGGACCGGCACGACCACGTGGGGCCGCGCTCGCTCGCCGTGCTGCGGCCGGGTGGCCTGCTCGTGACGCTGCCGAGCACCGGCTGGCCGACCCTCGCGGGCGATGCGGCCGCGGCCGGCGTGCGGGCGACGAAGTACCGGATGGTGCCCGACAACGCGACCCTCGCCGTGATCACCCGGCTGCTCACGTCCGGGGACCTGAAGGTGGCCGTGCAGGAGGAGTTCCCGTTCGACCGGATCGCGGACGCGCAGCGCCTGCTGGAGTCCGGGCACGTCCGCGGCAAGATCGTCGTGCGGATCAGCGACTACTGACAGCAGCAGAGCACGTCAGCAGGACGGATTCACTTCGGCAGGACGAGGGAGCCCGATCCGTCCTGATGAAACGAGATCGTCCCGCTCGAAAGCTCCAGGAACGGCATGATGCCGGCACCCCCGGAGGGATGCCGGCATCATGGCCGACCTCAGGAACTCGGAGCCTCCCCAGCCGGGAACACCGGCTGGGGGCCCACGCGCGGGGCCGGGCGGAGCGTCAGCGACGCTCCGCAGGCGCTTGCGCGTGCACAGCCATCAGGACAGCGCGGCGACGTCGAGCGGGATGCCCGGGCCGAAGGTGGTCGAGACGGACGCCTTCTGGATGTAGCGGCCCTTCGAGGCGGCCGGCTTGAGGCGGACGACCTCGTCGACGGCGGCCTTGAAGTTCTCGTTCAGCGCCTCCGGCGTGAAGCCGGCCTTGCCGACCACGAAGTGCACGTTGGAGTGCTTGTCGGTGCGGAACTCGATGCGCCCGCCCTTGATCTCGGAGACGGCGCGGGCCGCGTCCGGGGTGACGGTGCCGGTCCGCGGGTTCGGCATGAGCCCGCGCGGGCCGAGCACCCGGCCGAGGCGGCCGACCTTGCCCATCATGTCGGGGGTCGCGACCGCCGCGTCGAACGCGGTGTAGCCGGCAGCCACCTTCGCGATGAGCTCGTCGCCACCGACCTCGTCGGCGCCTGCGGCGAGCGCGGCCTCGGCGGCCGGGCCGACGGCGAACACGACCACGCGGGCCGTCTTGCCGGTGCCGTGGGGCAGGGTGACGGTGCCGCGGACGATCTGGTCCGCCTTGCGCACGTCGACGCCGAGCTTGAGGGCGACCTCGACCGTGGAGTCGAACTTCGCGGATCCGGTCTCCCTGGCGAGGTCGACGGCCTCCTCGGGGCTGTAGAAGCGGCCGGGCTCGATCTTCGCGACCGCGGCGCGGTACGCCTTGCTGTGCTTCGTCATGGGTCCGCCTCCTACTTCTCGACCGTGATGCCCATGGAACGGGCGGTGCCGGCGATGATCTTCTCCGCCGCGTCCAGGTCGTTCGCGTTGAGGTCGGGCTGCTTCGTCTGCGCGATCTCACGGACCTGGTCACGGGTGAGACGCGCGACCTTCGCCGAGTGCGGCGTGGCCGAACCCTTGGCGACGCCGGCGGCCTTCTTGATGAGCTCGGCGGCGGGCGGGGTCTTCAGCACGAAGGTGAACGTGCGGTCCTCGTAGACGGTGATCTCCACGGGGATGACGTTGCCGCGCTGCGACTCGGTCGCCGCGTTGTACGCCTTGCAGAACTCCATGATGTTGACGCCGTGCTGACCGAGCGCGGGCCCGATCGGGGGCGCCGGGTTGGCGGCGCCCGCCTTGATCTGGAGCTTGATCAGGCCGGTCACCTTCTTCTGGCGAGCCATGTTTCCTTCTCTCTCGAAGACGCGGGCGACTGCCGCACGTCTGCTCCCACCTCCGTGCCTGTGCACGGCGTGGTTCCGTCGGCGCGCGCACGCGCGAGGCCGACGGACGATTGTAGTACGCCCCCTGCGGGCGCTCTGCTACAGCTTGGTGACCTGGTCGAAGCTGAGCTCGACCGGTGTCTCACGCTCGAACAGCGAGACG
>NZ_JAODBE010000022.1 GCF_025463795.1 Amnibacterium sp. | reverse complement strand
GTGATCGGCGCGATGGACCCGCAGGGCGTGCACCTGCACGCGTTCAAGGCGCCGACGGCCGAGGAGCGCGCGCACGACTTCCTCTGGCGCATCCGCGCGCAGCTGCCCGCCCCGGGGATGATCGGCGTCTTCGACCGCTCCCACTACGAGGACGTGCTCATCGCCCGCGTGCACGCGCTCGCGGCCCCGGAGGTTCTCGAGCAGCGCTACGGGCGGATCGCCGACTTCGAGCGGGAGGTGGTCGGGTCGGGCATCGCGATCGTGAAGGTGATGCTCCATCTCTCGCGCGACGAGCAGAAGAAGCGGCTCGCGCGCCGGCTCGACCGGCGCGACAAGCAGTGGAAGTACAACCCGCAGGACGTCGACGAGCGCGGCCGCTGGGACGACTACATGGCGGCGTACGAGCGCGCCATCCGCCGCACCACGACCCCCGACGCGCCCTGGTTCGTCGTGCCCGCCGACCACAAGTGGTACGCCCGCTGGGCGGTGCAGACCATCGTGCTGCAGGCGCTCCGCGGCATCGACCCGGCGTGGCCGGACGTGCCCTACGACGTGGAGGCGGAGAAGGCGCGACTGGCGGCCACCTGATCGGCACCGATCCCGGCGCCGTACGGGGAGGGGAAGCGCGGATCAGCTCGCCTCGAGCACCGCGCGCAGCCGCTCCAGGTCCTCGCGCACTGCCCGGGCATCCGCTTCGAACGCCTCGTCGGTCACGCCCTCGTCCCGCCGGAGGGTGAACACGACCTCGGCGTCCTCGCCGTAGGGCAGCACGCGCAGCGGGTTCGAGGTGCGGGTGCCGTCGGGGAGCACGACGTCGTGGTCGAGCACGCCGAGCGCGTTCGGCGGGACGAAGGCCACCTCCACGGCGCCCATCGGTGAGTCGGCGAACCAGCGGCCGCGCTCCTCGCGGATCCCGGATGCCAGCCCCGCCGCCCAGACGGGCAGATTCGCGGGATCGCCGGCGAACGCAGCGACCTCCTCGGGCGGGCGCCGGATCACGACGGCGAGGTGGAGCGAGTCGACGGGCATGGTCCAAGACTGCTCCTGCGCGGTTCGCGTCGCGATCCGTGCCGCTCAGGAAGCCGGGATTCGGCGGGCGTCGCGACGCGACGCGACCCGGATCAGTCGTCGCTCGACGCGAGGCCCCGACGCGCCGAGAGCAGCTCCGTCTCGGGGCGGGCCGCGACGAACCGTTCGATCTCGTCGAGCACCTCCGTGACGTGCCGGGCGTCCGCGGCGACGGCCGAGACGCCCACGCCGGCTCGGCGGTGCAGGTCGAGGGTCCCGACCTCGGCGGCGGCGACCGCGAACCGGCGCCGCAGCTCGGCGACGAGCGGACGCACGACGGACCGCTTGCCCTTCAGCGAGTGCACGTCCCCGAGCAGCAGGTCGAACTCGATCCAGCCGATCCACATGGCCGTCAGTCGTCGGCGACGAGACCCGCCAGCAGGTCGAGCGAGGCCGCCCAGTTCGCCTCGGCGTGCGCGGCCGCCTCCGTGCTCGGGTTGTTGTCCTGGACCAGGGTCACCCGCGTCCGCGACCCGACGGGTTCCAGGCGCCACTCGACCGCGTGGTAGTGCTCGGGGCTGTCCTCTTCGCCGCTGAGAGGGCTGAAGTGCGTCACCGCGAAGCGGGTCGGCTCCTCGATCGCGGTGATCTCGCCGTGGTCGGTGAAGGCGCGGCCCTCCCACGTCCCCGACCACGTGATCGCGGATCCGGCGCCCCAGTCGGTCTCGACCTGCGCTCCGAACATCATCGCGGAGTGCCGTTCGGGGGAGGTGAGCGCAGCCCAGACGGCCTCGATCGGGGCGTCGATGGTGCGCTCGGTGCGGGCGACGTGCTCCTTCATCCGGCCAGTGTGCTCCGGGATGCGCACCGGCGGAACGGTCCGCCGGCGTCGGGGACCCGTGCGACCATGCCGGGGTGCTCGAGCCCGCCCCCGCTGCCGACTGGCGCGACGCCGTCGGGCGGTTCCTCGTGCCGTCGCAGCCGGCGGTGGTCCCCGCGACCACGGCGCTCGGCCTGCGCTTCCAGCTGCGCCGGGTGCTGCCCCGCACCGCCGCCCGCTGGAACGGCCCCACCTCGGAGGCGCTGAAACGCGGCACGGCCGCCCTCGCCGCCGACGTGCGCCTCGGCGTGCGCCCCGTGCTCCGCACCGCGAAGGGCTGGACCGCCGGCGGCGTCACCTGGTCGAGCCTCCCGCATCAGCAGCACCGCCTCGAGCTCGACCCGGACCAGCAGGCGTGGTTCCGCGACTTCGGCGCCCTGCACCGCGCCGCGGTGCCACCCACCGTCGGGCAGGACCCGGAGTGGGCCGTGCTCGACGGCTTCGGCAACGCCCTGCTCTGGCAGCTGCTGGAGCAGGCGGCCGCCGCGGGCATCGCCCTCGTTCCCGGTGCGAGCCGCGGCTCCGTCCGCATCGGCGGCAGCGCCGCCGTCGAGCTCGACGTGCGGCACAGCGACGGCGCCCTCGTCGCCGCCCCGCGCCTCACGATCGACGAGGCGCCCGTCGACCTTCCGCGCGCGCGCCCGCTCGGCACCCACGGCGTCTACGCCTTCGACCCCGCGGATCCGGGCGACGTGCTGCTCGCTCCCGTCGCCGAACCGCTCGACGCGCAGGCCCTCGCGCTGCTCGCGACCCTCGGCTCCGACCCCGTCGCCGTGCCCGACCGCGACGCCGCCGAGTTCCTCGGGACCACCGTGCCGGCACTCCGGGAGCGGATCGAGGTGGTCAGCAGCGACGGCTCGGCCCCGCTGCCGCCGCCCGCCCCGCCCCGCCTGGTGCTGACCGCCGCGTTCGCGCCCGGGCACGTGCTGCGCCTCTCCTGGACGTGGGAGGCGGTGCGGGCCCGCCCGCCGGCGCTCGCGGACGTGCTGCCGCCCGGCACGGTGCCCGCCGGATGGCTCCCCGGCGAAGGCCCCGGCGCCGTGCCGGAGACCGTCGTGCTCACCGGCCTCGACGCGGCCGACGCGGCGTCCGACCTGCTGCCGCGGATCGAACGGCTGCCGGGCGTGCGGGTGCAGACGACCGGCGCGCGCCCCGACTACCGGGAGCTCACCGGGCCGCCGAGCCTCGCCATCACGACCGTGCTGACCGAGCGGCCCGACTGGTTCGACCTCGGCGTCGTCGTGACGGTCGACGGCCGCCGCGTGCCGTTCGCGCAGCTGTTCAAGGCGCTCGCGTCGAACCGCCGCCGCATCCTGCTCGCCGACGGCCGCCACCTCGCCCTCACGCACCCGGCGTTCGGCGAGCTGAAGGCGCTGCTCGAGGAGGCGATGGACCTGCCGGAGTGGGAGACCCGGCCGGCGATCAGCCGCTACCGCACCGAGCTCTGGGCGGAGTTCGAGGACCTCGCGGAGCAGGCCGAGCCGGCCGCCGAGTGGCGGCGGCTGCTGGCCGAGGCGCGCGGCGCGCCCGCACCGGTCGAGCCTCCCGAGGGGCTGCGCGCCGAGCTGCGGCCCTACCAGGCGGACGGGCTCGCCTGGCTCGCGTTCCTGCACCGGCACCGGCTCGGCGGTGTGCTCGCGGACGACATGGGGCTCGGCAAGACGCTGCAGTGCCTCGCCCTCGTGCAGCACGTGCGCGAGCGGACACCGGGCCCGCACCGGCCGTTCCTCGTCGTCGCCCCGACCTCCGTCGTGTCGAACTGGGCGGCGGAGGCGGCCCGGTTCACCCCCGCGCTCACGGTGCGCACCGTCCCGGCGACGGAGGCGCGCGGGCCGGCGGTCGCGGAGCTCGCCACGGGGGCGGACGTCGTCGTGACCAGCTACGCCCTCCTGCGCCTGGATGCGGAGGCGTACCAGGCGATCGGCCGGGACGGCGGCTGGGCGGCGCTCGTGCTCGACGAGGCGCAGACGGTGAAGAACGCGGGATCGCGGATCCACGAGGTCGTCCGCGACCTCGAGGCGCCCGTCAAGCTCGCCGTGACCGGCACGCCGCTCGAGAACTCGCTCACCGAGCTGCGGGCGATCTTCGACGTCGTCGCGCCCGGCCTGTTCCCGTCCGTCCGGCGGTTCGCGGAGGAGTACGTGCGGCCGATCGAGCAGCCGGCGCCCGGCATCACTTCGGGCGCGGGCGCCGGCGCGGGTCCGGCCGTCTCCGCGGGCCTCCGCGCCGAGCGTCTCGCGCGGCTGCGGCGCCGCATCCGCCCGTTCCTGCTGCGCCGCACGAAGGAGCAGGTCGCGGCCGATCTGCCGCCGAAGCAGGAGCAGGTGCTCATGGTCGACCTCGCGCACGCGCACCGCGCGCTCTACGACGTGTGGCTGCAGCGGGAGCGTCGCAAGCTGTTCGGGCTGCTCACGGACCTCAACCGCAACCGCTTCATCGTCTTCCGGTCGATCACGCTGCTCCGGCTGCTCGCCCTCGACCCGGCCCTGCTCGGCGAGCAGTACGCCGACACCCCCGGCACGAAGCAGGACGCGCTGCTCGAGCAGCTCGAGGACGTGCTCGCGGAGGGCCACAAGGCGCTCGTCTTCAGCAGCTTCACCTCGTACCTGCGGATCGTGGAGGCGCGGCTCGGGGCCGCCGGTGTGCGCACCGCGTACCTCGACGGGTCCACGCGCGACCGCGACGCCGCGATCCGCGACTTCCGCGAGGGCGAGGCGCAGGTCTTCCTGATCAGCCTGAAGGCCGGTGGATTCGGCCTGAACCTGGTCGAGGCCGACTACGTGTTCCTGCTCGACCCGTGGTGGAACCCCGCGGCCGAGGACCAGGCCGTGGACCGCGCGCACCGCATCGGGCAGGACAAGCCGGTGATGGTCTACCGGCTCGTCGCCGCCGGCACCATCGAGGAGAAGGTGATGGCGCTGAAGGCGCGCAAGGCCGCGGTCTTCGACGCGGTGCTCGACGACGACGAGCTGTTCGCCTCCACGGTCACCGCGGACGACCTGCGCGAGCTCCTCGCCTGACGCCCGCGAAGCGCTTCAGCAGGACGCGACGCTCGAGCAGGACGAGATCGGCTGTTCCGTCCTGCTGAGCCGCTCGGCGGATCCGCGGTCAGCGACCGCCGAGGGCCGCCTCGAGGTCCGCCCACAGGTCGTCGGGATGCTCGAGCCCGACGGACAGCCGCACGAGGCCCTCGGGGATCGTCGGCGCCTCCGCCGGCCAGCGGCGTCGCCGCTCGAGGGTGGACTCCACGCCGCCGAGGCTCGTCGCGTGCCGCCAGAGGCGCAGCGCCCCGATGAACCGGTCCGCCGTCGCCGCATCCGCGAGCACGATCGACACGATCCCGCCGAAGCCGGGGTACCGCACCTCCTCGATCGCGGGATGCCCGCCGAGCCGCTCGACGAGCACCTCCGCGCTCGCCTGCGCCCGCTCGAACCGCACCGGCAGCGTCCGGAGGCCGCGGAGCGCCAGGAAGGCCTCGAGGGGCGCGGGGATCGCGCCGCGCAGTGAGCGGATGCCGAGCAGCGCGTCGTACCGGTCGTCGTCCGCGACGACCGTCGCGCCCATCAGCACGTCGCTGTGGCCGGCGATCGCCTTCGTCGCCGCGTGCACGACGACATCGGCGCCCAGCTCGAGCGGCCGCTGCACGAGCGGGGTCGCGAACGTGTTGTCGACGACCACGAGGGCGCCTGCGCGCCGGCCCGCGGCCGCGATCGCGGGCAGGTCGGCGACCTCGAGCGCGGGGTTCGTCGGCGACTCGATCCAGATGCAGGCCGCGCCGGCCGCCGCCGCGATGACGGCGTCGGTGTCCGTGATGTCCACGAAGTCCACGGTGATCCGCCCCCGCTCGGCGGAGTCGCGCAGCTGCCCCATCGTGCCCGTGTAGGAGTGCCGGGGTGCGACGACGCGTCCGCGGGCCGGCACCAGGTCGAGGACCGCTGCGATCGCCGCCATCCCCGACGCGAAGGCGAGGCATCGGCCGCTCTCGAGGTCGCCGAGCACGTCCTCGAACGCGGTCCAGGACGGGTTCGCGTAGCGGCCGTACTCCGCGTCGCCGCCGGCGATGTAGGTCGACGCGAGCGTGACGGGCGTGTTGAGGGGCGCATCCGGGACCGCGGCGGGGCGGCCGCCGGTGACGGCCCGCGTCGTGATGTCGAGGTGCTGGTCGGGCATCGGGACTCCTTCTCGTCGGCCTCCATCCTTCCCGGTCGACGTTGACCGTTCCGACGGGTGGCTGGCACCCTCACAGGATGGACCTGCCCCTCCCCGACCTCGTCGCCGTGCCCGGCAACGAGGCGTCCTGGGCGGATGTGCAGGCCGTGTTCGGTCAGCGCGGCGGTCCCGCGGCCTGCTCGTGCCAGCGCTTCAAGGTGCCGGGGCGGATGCACTGGGAGGCGCCGCCCGAGGAGCTGCGCGCGCGCTTCCGCATGGAGACCGACTGGGGGAACCCGCACGCCGGGACCGCGGCGGGCCTCGTCGGGTTCCTCGACGGCGAGCCGGTCGGCTGGGTGGCCGTCGAGCCGCGGCTCGCGTACCCGTACCTCAAGCGGCAGCGGCTCGCCCTGCAGGAGCGCGGCGAGCGCCTCGAGGATCCGGGCGTCTGGTCGATCACCTGCTTCGTCACCCGGGCCGGCTTCCGCAGGCGCGGTGTGAGCAGCGCGATGCTCCGCGCCGCGGTGGGCCACGCGCGCGATCGCGGCGCGCGGGCGATCGAGGGCTACCCGATGCTCACCGAGGAGGGCGCGGACGTGCCGTGGGGCGAGACCCATGTGGGCACGGCCCGGCAGTTCGCGCGGGAGGGCTTCGTCGAGGTCGCCCACCCGACGCTGCGCCGCCTCGTGATGCGGCTGGAGCCCTGACCTTCCGCCGGGCCGGGCACGCGCGTCAGCGGCCCGAGCCGGTCGGGTCCGCGTCCGGGTCCGCCGGCGGCACCGGCTGCCCGACGGGCGCCTCGCGCCAGGCCCGCATCCGCCACGCGCCCGGACCGCCCTCGACGGCGACGATCGCGGTGTTCGGCAGCGGATGCGACGCGAGGAAGTCCTGATCGGCGCCCTCGACCGTCGCCGACCAGCAGCGGATCGCCGCTCCGTGGCTGGCCACGACCGCGTCCTCGACGCCGGTCGCCGCGATCTCGGCGAGCGCACCGTCGAAGCGCGCGAAGAACTCGTGGCCCGACTCGCCGCCCGGCATCCGCCGGCCGGTGTCGCCGGTCGCCCAGGCGAAGACGGTCTGCATGTACGCACGCTGCGCCTCACGGGTGCGCTCGCCCTCGAGGTCGCCGGCCCGCACCTCACGGAGCCCCGGCAGCACCGCGATCGGCAGCCCGCGCGCCGCCGAGGTCGGCGCCAGCGTCTCCTGCGTGCGCACGAGCGACGACGCCCAGAGCCCCTCGATCGGCTCGTCGGCGAGGGTGCCCACGAGGGCCGAGGCCTGCTCGCGCCCGAGGTCCGTGAGCGGCGGGCCGGGCTCGTCGGTGTCGAGCATGCCGTGCACGTTCGAGGGGATCTGGCCGTGGCGGACGAGGAGCAGGCGCACCCTTCCAGCCTCCCACGGCCGCTCCGGGCGTATGCCGCGAGGCGCATCCACGGGCCGCGGACCAGGACGGCCGGGATCAGCCCTGGTCGTCGCCGACGAGGGCGCGGAGCATCGTGCTGCTGAGCAGCGGGATGACGACCGTCGGCAGCAGGACGGGCAGCAGCAGGAGCTTCAGCCAGTCCCAGGCGGTGTTGCCGACGAAGCCGGTCCAGCCCAGCGGGACGGTGTAGCCCTCGACCACGAACCCGGCGAACACGAGCACGGCGAGGGCCGCGACCATCAGATGCTCACGGCGCACCTCGTCGGCGCGCACCCAGATCGGCGTCGCCGTCACCACGAGGGGCAGGAGCGTCAGCCCGAACCAGTCCCAGAGGGTCTTGGCGCGGAAGCCGGTCCAGACGAGCGGCACGAGGTAGCCGACGACGATGAGCAGGGCGAAGGCGGCGAGCGCCGAGACCAGGATCACGTGGTGGCGACGCCGGAGCCGGCGCCGGTGCAGCAGCAGAACGGGTGCCATGCCGAGCGCGAGGGGCAGCAGGAGGGCCTGCATCCAGTCCCAGAGGGTCACGGCCCGCGACAGCCCCGTCCAGCGCCAGCCCATCCCGTAGCCACCGACCACGAGGGTGACCACCACGACCGCAGCGACGACGACGACCCAGCGGCCCAGGGTGAGCATGCGGGCGCTCCGCGCCGCCGGGCCCGCCGTCCGCTCCGCCGTCATCCGTCCTCCTGCGATCGCGGACGATTCTGTCGCGGGACCCCGCCCGGGACCAGGGGCGCCCGCGTGCCGCGGTCCGTCCGTCGGCGCGCCCGTCCGGGAACCGACCTCTGCGCGGACGCTGCGCCTGGACGCGGGATGTCCCGGTCGAGCCCCAGTACGGGGCCTGGGGCGCCGGGCCGTCCTCCGGGAGCATCGACGTGCGCCGCCGACCGGGCGGCAGGAGGGAGGACCGTGTCTCAGACCGCGACACCGAGCCCCGAGGTCCGCACCGAGGCCGGAGCGCTGCTCTCGGTCGTCTACGCGAGCGCCGCGACCGCGCCGTTCGCCGAGGACGACCTCGCCGCGCTCCTCGCCCGCAGCCGCCGCAGCAACCGCGCCGCCGGCGTCACCGGGCTGCTCGTGCACGTCGCCGGCCGGTTCATGCAGGTGCTCGAGGGACCCGCGACGTCGGTGCGGCCGCTGCTGACCCGCATCGCCGCCGATCCGCGGCACAGCGGCGTGTGGGTGCTCGCCGAGGAGCGGATCGACCGGCGCCGCTTCGCCGACTGGGCCATGGGCTACCGCGCCGAGCGCGACCTCGCCCGCGTCCCCGGCTTCAACGGCTCCATCCTCGCTGCCGACGCCCGCGACGCTCCCTGGACGTCGGAGTCGCGCGCCTCCGAGCTCCTCGACCGCTTCCGCCGCCGCTGACCCGTGCGCGGGGCGGACGACGGAGTCCGTCCCGCGCACGACCACGCGGTAGCGAGGGGCGCGGCCGGTCCGCGGGTGCCGGACGGGATGCTCGCGCATTCCGCGGGAGGATGACGCATGACCGTCGTCGGGCTCGTCCTCGTGGCCTTCGCGGCCGCCGTCCACGGTTACGTCTTCGTGCTCGAGTCGCTTCGCTGGATGCGGCCGTCGACCCGCGCCGTGTTCGGCCTCGCCACGGAGGACGAGGCGGCGACGACCCGGCTGCTGGCCTTCAACCAGGGGTTCTACAACCTCTTCCTCGCGGTGGTCGCAGTCATCGGTGTCGTGCTGATCGCGTCCGGCGCGTCCGCCGCCGGGTATGCGCTTGCGATCGCCGGCGCGGGCAGCATGATCGGCGCGGGCCTGGTGCTCCTCGCATCGAGCCCGAACCTGCGGCGCGCCGCACTCGTCCAGGCGCTGCCCCCGGCGCTGGGGCTCGTCGCGCTCGGCATCGGCGCGCTGCGCTGACGCCCCTCCCTCGACCTCGACGGTCCCCACTTCCCTGCTGTGTCGAGCCGGCCATGGCCGCAGAACGTGGCAGCTGCCGGAGCGGGGCGGGCTACCGGATGGTCTTGCGTGCCGTGATCTGCCCCGTGTCGAAGCCCATGAGGTGCAGGCCGCCGTGGAAGCGGGCGTGCTCGATCTTGATGCAGCGGTCCATCACGACGGTGAGTCCCTTGCCCTCGGCGTAGCGGGCGGCGTCCTCGTTCCAGATGCCGAGCTGCACCCAGATCGTCTTACCGCCGATCGCGACCACGTCGTCGACGACGGACGGGATGTCGCTGCCCTTGCGGAACACGTCGACGATGTCGGGCACCTCCGGCAGCGAGGCGAGGTCGGGGTACACCGGCTGCCCGAGGATCTCGGTCGCCCGCGGGTTCACGAAGTAGACCCGGTACGGGCTCGAGGAGAGCAGGTAGGTGGCGACGAAGTAGCTCGATCGCGCGGCGTTCGGGCTCGCGCCCACGATCGCGACGCTCTTCGCCTGCCGCAGGATGCGGAGGCGGGTGCGGGCATCCGGCCCCTGCCACGTGCGCTGCGACTTCATCAGCTTCGCGAGCGGGCTCGACGCCGGGATGTCGCAGGTGAGGCCGTTCGACAGCGTGGCCGTCACCGTGTCGGTGGCGGGCGGGGTGCCCGCGCCGGGATGCAGGGCCGTCACGACGGCGCCGTCCTCCGCGCCGGCCGCGCCGCTCGTCGCCGTGCCCGGCCCCGCTGCGTTGTCGATGGACGCTGGGGAGATCGTGGTGTCGCTCATGCCGCCTGCTCCGCTGTGTTCTTCTTGCCCGTGCTCCCGCGCGGCGAGACCGCCGCGTCGAGCGCCTGGTCGAGGTCTTCGATGATGTCCTCCACGTCCTCGATGCCGACGCTGATCCGCACGAGGCCCGCCTGCACGCCCGCGTCGGCGAGCTGCTGCTCGGACAGCTGCGCGTGGGTCGTGGAGCCCGGATGGATGACGAGCGTCTTCGCGTCGCCGATGTTCGCGAGGTGGCTGGCGAGGTTCACCGACTCGATGAACCGCTGCCCGGCGGCGCGGCCGCCCTTCACCTCGAAGCCGAAGACGGATCCGGGCCCCTTCGGCAGGTACTTCGCCGCCCGCTCGTGGGCCGGGTGCTCGGGCAGGCCCGCCCAGGAGACGGACTCCACGCGGCTGTCCTGCGCCAGCCACTCGGCGACGGTGCGGGCGTTGTCGACGTGGGCCTGCATCCGGAACGGCAGCGTCTCGACGCCCTGCATGAGCAGGAACGCGGAGTGCGGGGCGAGCACGGGGCCGATGTCGCGGAGCTGCTCCGCGCGCAGTCGGGTGAGGAAGGCGAACTCGCCGAAGTTGCCGGACCACTCGAGGCCGCCGTACGTGGGCACCGGCGCGCCGAAGAGCGGGAAGCGCTCGCTGTGCCAGTGGAAGCGACCCGACTCCGAGACGACCCCGCCGAGGGTGGTGCCGTGGCCGCCCAAGAACTTCGTCGCCGAGTGCACCACGATGTCGGCGCCCCACTCCATCGGCCGCGACAGGTACGGGGTGGCCACGGTGGCGTCGATCATGAGCGGCACCCCGGCGGCGTGCGCCACGTCGGCGAGGCCCTCGACGTCGGCGACGTCGCCGGACGGGTTCGCGACGCTCTCCGCGAAGACCACCTTCGTGCGGTCCGTGATCGCGGCGGCGTAGTCGGCTGGATCCGAGGAGCGCACGAACGTCGTCTCCACCCCGAAGCGCCGCAGCGCGATGTCCAGCTGCGTGAGCGAGCCGCCGTAGAGCTGCGCCGAGGCGACGACGTGGTCGCCCGCGCCGGCGAGCGCGGCGAAGGTGATGTACTGCGCGCCGAGCCCGGATGCGGTCGCGACGGCGCCGAGGGCGCCCTCGAGGCTCGCGATGCGCTCCTCGAACGCCGCGACGGTCGGGTTCGCGAGGCGGCTGTAGATCGTGCCGTACTTCTGCAGCGCGAAGCGGGCGGCGGCGTCCTCGGTGTCGTCGAAGACGAACGCGCTCGTCTGGTAGATCGGCACGGCACGGGCGCCCGTCACGGGGTCGGGGATGTTGCCCGCGTGGATCGCGCGCGTGCGGAAGCCGTACTCGTGATCAGCCATGCCTCGACGGTACCCGCGGCTGCGGGGGAGCCCGGGCGGACGGTGACGCCGCGTGACGTCCGCCGCGGGATCGCGCGGATCCGGAGTTCCTGCGCGACACGCCGTGTGCGGGGCGCAGGTCGCGGCGTGTCGGCCGAGAACTCCGGAACGGCGCGATCCGGGGCGGGAACCGGGCGGGTCAGGCGACCGCGGCGGCGATCCGCGGGAACGACCGGTCGACGGTGTCCTCGTCGAAGGGGACGCCCTCGGGCTCGCCCTCGCGGGAGGCGTCGACCTCGTCCATCTCCCGGTCGAGGTCGCGCTCCTCGAGCAGGTCGAACGCCACGTACTCGAGCTCCTCGTTCTCGAGCTCGCTGCCGTCGAGGAAGTCCGCGAGCGCGTCCGGCTCGGTGAGCGCCGTCTCGACCGCGTCGCGGCCCTTGCCGATGAGCCATGCGCGGAAGTAGTGGAAGGCGTCGTCGCTCATCCCGCCCGTGGCGACGTACCCCGCTCCCCAGACCGCCCACTGGTTCAAGCGGGCGAGCTCCGCTTCGAACGTGCGGACGAATCCGAGCAGGTCCTCGTCGTCGAGCGTGCGGAGCAGCGCGGCGAGCTCCTCCGAGTCGGCGCTCGCGTCGGACGGGGCGGATCCGGGGCGCGCGGACTCGATCAGGTCGTAGAAGCGATCGGGGTGCACGGCGCGAGCGTACGGCGACGGCTGCGACGGCGACGCGGTTTCTCGGCCCGCATCCGGTCACGAGACCGATTCGAGACCTCGATGCGGGGTCCTCCGCTGCCGCTCGGTCGTTCAGCACGGACATCGCGGCGCGGCGGCCCGAGACGAGGGCGCCCTGGGAGGGCGGGGTCGCGCGCCGGTCGCCGGCGACGAGCAGTCCGTCCGCGAGCCGCTCCGGACGGCCAGGCCGCTGCCGCCGGGGCCGGGCGGGAAGCGCCTCCCCGCTGGTGCCCGCTACGGTCGAGCGGATGCCCCCGATCGTGCCGAGCAACCCCGTCTGGACGGAGGCGCTCGCCGCCGGCCGCGATCCCGGGCCGGACGCCGTCGCCGACGACCTCGTCGTGCTCGCCGTGCCCATCACGGCCGCGGCGGTGGTCGGCTCGACCCTCACCGCGGTGCTCCGG
>NZ_JAODBE010000012.1 GCF_025463795.1 Amnibacterium sp. | reverse complement strand
GGCCGGGGCTGGGACGCGCTCACCCCTGGCGACGAGCCGTGGCCGCGGCACCCGCGGCTCGGCGGCGCCCCGTGGGTGCTGCCGGGCGACCGTCCGGAGTCGCCGCTCTGACGCCCCGCGCCGCGATCGACCGGTTCCTCCGGCACGTCGCGGTCGAGCGCGGCCTCGCGGACAACACGCTTGCCGCGTACCGCCGCGACCTGGCCCGCTACGCGGAGCACCTCATCGCGCTCGGGCGCGACGATGTCGCCGAGGTGACGGAGGCGGACGTCGTGGCCTTCCTCGCCGCCGTGCGGCGGGACGCGGGCGCGGCGCCCTCGAGCGCGGCCCGGATGCTGTCCACGGTGCGGGGGCTGCACCGGTTCCTCGTCGAGGACGGCGTCGTCCCCGAGGACGCGGCGCACGCGACCGCGCCGCCGAAGGTGCCGATGCGCCTGCCGAAGGCGATCACCGTCGACGAGATGGCCCGGCTGATCGCGGCGACCGACGGCGACGACCCCGTCCGCATCCGCGACAAGGCCCTCGTCGAGCTGCTGTACGCGACCGGCACGCGCGTCAGCGAGGCCGTGGGGCTCGACGTCGACGACCTCGCGACGGGGGAGTTCGTGCGGGTGCTCGGCAAGGGCGGCAAGCAGCGGCTCGTGCCCGTCGGCGGCTACGCCCGTGCGGCCCTCGGCGCCTACCTCACGCGGGTGCGGCCCGGGTTCGCGGCCCGCGGCACCGCGACGCCCGCGCTGTTCCTCGGGCCTCGCGGCGGGCGGATGTCGCGCCAGAGCGCCTGGCTCGCCATCCAGGCCGCCGCCGAGCGCGCCGACCTCGCCGCCCACGTGTCGCCGCACACGTTCCGGCACAGCTTCGCGACGCACCTGCTGGCCGGCGGGGCCGACGTGCGCGTGGTGCAGGAGCTGCTCGGCCACGCTTCCGTGGCCACCACGCAGCTCTACACGCTGGTGACCGTCGACGGTCTCCGCGACGTCTACACGACCGCGCATCCGCGGGCCCGCTGACCGTCCGCCACGCCACGCCGGGCGTCGGCACGGCACGCGGCGTGCCTCCCCCGTTGGGGGGACACCGCTCGATACGGTCGGGATCGAGCCACCACCCATGTAGAGCCAACCGCCTCAGCAAGGACGTCGTGATGACGCACACCAGCACCCTCGAATCGACCCTCGACACCACCGAGGTCGAGCTGCCCCTCGGCCCCACGGGCCGGACGCGCCGCGAGTTCCCCGTGCCGCCCGAGCTGCGCGCACACGGGCCGGCGCGGGTCATCGCACTGTGCAACCAGAAGGGCGGCGTCGGCAAGACGACGACCACGGTCAACCTCGGTGCGGCGCTCGCCACCTACGGTCGCCGGGTGCTGCTCATCGACTTCGACCCGCAGGGCGCGCTGTCCGCGAACCTCAAGGTCGAGACCGACGACGTCTCGACGATCTACGAGCTGCTGCTCGGCTCCGAGCGCGACCCGCAGGTGGCGATCCAGCAGACGCAGATCCCCGGGCTCGACATCATCCCCGCGAACATCGATCTGTCCGCCGCGGAGGTGCACCTGGTCAACGAGGTGGCCCGCGAGCACACCCTCGCCCGCGTGCTGCGGCGCGTCGTCGACCGCTACGACGTCGTGCTCATCGACTGCCAGCCCTCGCTCGGCCTGCTGACCGTGAACGCGCTCACCGCGGCGCACGGCGTCCTCATCCCGCTCGCGTGCGAGTACTTCGCGCTGCGTGGCGTCGCGCTGCTCGTCGAGACCATCGAGAAGGTGCGCGACCGCCTCAACCCGGCCATCGAGCTCGACGGCATCGTCGGCACCATGTACGACCCGCGGACGCTCCACTCCCGCGAGGTGCTCGACCGGGTCGTCGAGGCCTTCGACAGCCAGGTGCTCGAGACGGTCATCAGCCGCACCGTGAAGTTCCCGGACGCCTCCGTCGCCCGCGAGCCGATCCTCGAGTACGCGCCCGAGCACAGCGCGGCGCACGCCTACCGCCAGCTGGCCTGCGAGCTGGTCGCGCGCGGCGCCGTCGCCTGATCCGGGCGTGGCCGACCCGGTCGGCGCGGATGCCGACGACGGCGCGTTCCGCATCCGCATCGGCGGGTTCGACGGCCCGTTCGACCTCCTGCTCGATCTGATCGGGCGGCACGAGCTCGAGATCACGGAGCTCGCGCTGTCGGCGGTGACCGACGAGTTCATCGCCCACCTCGGCACCCTCGGTGACGGCGCCGACCTCGAGCAGGCGAGCGGCTTCCTCGTGGTCGGTGCCACGCTGCTCGATCTGAAGATCGCCGGCCTGCTGCCGCAGGGCGAGGTCGTCGACGCCGAGGGCGCCGCCCTGCTCGAGGCGCGCGACCTGCTGTTCGCCCGCCTGCTCCAGTACCGGGCGTACAAGGAGGCGACGGCCTGGTTCACGGACGCGCTGGACATCGAGGCGATGCGCCATCCGCGCCGCGGCTCGCTGGAGGAGCGGCACCGACCGCCGGCGCCCCCGCCGGAGGTGCCGCTCGACGTGGCGTCGTTCGCGGCGCTCGCCGCGGCCGCCCTCGTGGAGCGCATCCCGCCGACGGTGGGCCTCGACCACCTGCACGCGCCGGCCGTGAGCCTCCGAGCGGAGGCGGCGCACGTCGCCGCGCTGCTGCGGCGGGGTGGCGCGATGTCCTTCGTCGAGCTCGCCGGTGACGCCGCCGACCGGCAGGTCGTGGTCGCCCGGTTCCTCGCCGTGCTCGAGCTGCACCGGCAGGGCGCCGTCGCCTTCGAGCAGCTGGAGCCGCTCGGCGCCCTCCTGCTGCGCTGGAGCGCGGCAGACTGGGACGAGACCGTCCTCGACCGCCTGGGAGACCTCGAATGACCGATCGCCGCTCGCCGCAGGAGCCCGTCGCGCTCCTGCTCGCCGGCATCGGCCTGACCGATGCGGTCGAGGCCGCACCGGTCCCGGCCGCCGCGGCGCCGGCGGCGGCCGCCGTGACCGCCGTGCCCTCGCACCTC
>NZ_JAODBE010000189.1 GCF_025463795.1 Amnibacterium sp. | reverse complement strand
AGCTCGCCGGCCTCCGCCGCGCGGGCGTCCCGGTCGCCGGTGAGGTGCTCGAGCTCGGCGCGGTCCGCCTGCCACCGGCGCCACACCTGGCCGTAGTCGGCGAGCAGCCCCGCGACCGCGGAGCCGGCGAAGCGGTCCAGCATCTCGCGCTGCGCGGCGGGCGACTTCAGCCGCAGCTGCTCCGACTGCCCGTGCACCGCGACGAGCTCGTCGCCGAGGTCCTGCAGCACCCCGACCGGCACGGACCGACCGGCCACCGCGACGCGGCTCCGGCCCTCCGCGGTGAGGGTGCGGCTGACCAGCAGCTCGGCCTTGCCGTTCCCGATCGGCTCGAGCTCTCCCCCGGCCTCCGCGACGCGGTCGGCCACGGGACCGGTCTCCGGGACCACCCAGCGGGCCTCGGCGACCGCGTTGCCGGCGCCCCGCCGCAGCATCCCGGAGTCCGCCCGGCCGCCGAGCAGCAGCCCGAGCGCCGTGATGACCATGGTCTTGCCCGCGCCGGTCTCGCCGGTCAGTGCCGTGAAGCCCGGGCCGAGCGGCAGCGTCGCCCGCTCGATCACCCCGATGCCCCGGATCGTGATCTCCTCGATCATCGTCCCGGCCTCATGCGGCGGGGCCGCGCCATCCCGCGACCGGGAGGTCGAACTTCCGCACCAGGCGGTCGCCGAACCGGTCCGTCGAGCGGTGCAGGCGGGCGAGTCGTACCGGGGTGTCGGATGCGCCGACCTCGACGCGCGCACCCACGGCGAGGTCGAACGTGCGGCGGCCGTCGCACCAGAGCACGCCTGTGCCGTCGGTGCGCCTCAGCACCTCGACCGCGAGCACGGAGGTGGGCGGGACCACGAGGGCGCGCGCGAACAGCGCATGGGCCGACAGCGGCACCATCAGCATCGCGTCGACTGTCGGCCAGACGACGGGTCCGCCGGCGGAGAACGAGTAGGCCGTCGATCCGGTCGGCGTGGCGACCACGACGCCGTCGCATCCGAAGCTCGACAGCGGGCGGCCGTCGACCTCGATGACGACCTCGAGCATCCGCTCGCGCGCCGCCTTCTCGACCGTCATCTCGTTCAGCGCCCAGTCGGTGTGGACGACGTCGGAGTCCTGGTAGACCCGCACCTCGATCGCCAGCCGTTCCTCGACGTCCCACGCCCGATCGACGACGCGGCGGATCGTGTCCCCCAGGTCGTCCCGCTCGGCCTCCGCGAGGAAGCCGACGTGACCGAGGTTCACGCCGAGCAGCGGCACGGATGTGCCGCGCACGATCTCCGCGCCGCGAAGGATGGTGCCGTCGCCGCCGAGCACGACGACGAGCTCGAGGTCCTCCACGGCCACGTCGGTGCCGAGCAGCGCGACCGCGCCCGCGAGATCGCTGACGGCCGCGAGGTCGCGGCGCTCCCGCTCCATGCAGACGGGCGTCACGCCGCCGTCCTCGAGCAGGCGGAGCACGGTGAGGGCGGCGTCGAGGGTGTCGCGCCTGCCCGTGTGGGCGATCACGAGGACGTACCGGCGGTCATCGGCCACGTGCTCCCCCTTCGACTCCGGCGGTGGCCTCGCGCACCCGCTCGTCCCATCCTCCCGGATCCGAGCCGAGCGCGGGCCGCAGGTGCACGAGCGCCTCCCGGTTGCCGTGGGTGCCGACGACCGGCGAGCCGAGGACGCCGGTCGTGCCGAGGCCGACCGCCCAGGCGGCCGTGAGCACCCCGCGCACCGCCTCCGCGCGGTCGCCGGCATCGGGCACGAGGCCCCCGCGAACGCGTTCCCGCCCGACCTCGTACTGCGGCTTCACGAGGCAGACGACGTCACCGGCGGGCGCCACGACCGCGGCGATCGCGGGCAGCACGTGCACGAGCGAGATGAACGAGAGGTCGGCGACCACGAGCGACGGCGGCTCGGCGTCCCCCACGAGCTCGGTGAGGCGCTCGGCGGTGAGCGCCCTCGCGTTCTCCCCCTCGATCACGACGACCCGCGGATCGGCGCGGAGCTCGGGGACCAGCTGGTCGTGGCCCACGTCCAGCGCGATCACGCGGCGGGCGCCCCGCTCGAGCAGCAGGCCCGTGAAGCCGCCGGTCGATGCACCGACGTCGAGGGCGAGCCGACCGGTCGGAGCCAGCTGGAACGCGTCGAGCGCCGCCTCGAGCTTCGCGCCGGCACGGCTGACGTGCCGGGGCTGCGCCAGCTCCAGCACCGCGCCGTCCGCGACCTTCGTCGCCGGTCGCGTGACGACGATCCCGTCGACGCGGACCGCGCCGTCGGCGACGGCCCTGGCGGCGGCCGTCCGGGAGCGGGCGAGGCCACGGGCGACGAGCGCGAGGTCGAGACGTGCCTCGGTCATCCCGCCGCTGGCACGGCCTCGAGGCGCGCGAGCAGCTCGGCGTGCAGGGCCAGGTAGGCGTCCGCCCGATCGCCGGCCGGCAGCGCCTCGATCGCGGCGACGGGGAGGGACGGGAGCGACTGGGTCACGGGGCGACCTTACCGAGCGGCGAGGACGGCGTCCGGCACGTCGAGGGACCAGGCGGAGACCTCGGCCGACCAGACGGCCTGCGCTGCCGCGCGCAGCAGGTCGACGGGATCCCCGGGCTTGACGACCTCGATGCGGCGGCCGTCGATCCGCACGACGGCGTCCCTCGAGCGGAAGCCGCCGGCCGCGGGCCGCACCTCCGGGTAGGGCTCGACCAGGCCCCGGAGGTCGGCGAGCAGGAACGGCGGTCGTGCGCGCTCGGGCGCTGCGAGCACCTCGCGCGGCCCGTCGATCCCGGTGAGCACGAGCGCGGACGGCATCCCGGCGGCGTTCGCGCCGGCGATGTCCGTGTCGAGACGGTCGCCGACGAAGAACGGATGCTCGGCGGAGAACCGCTCGACGGCCGCGTCGAAGAGCGGCGTCTCCGGCTTCCCCGCCACGATCGGCATCCGCCCGACGGCGGCGTGCACGGCGGACACCAGGGTGCCGTTGCCGGGGGCGATGCCCCGCTCGACGGGGATCGTCCAGTCGGTGTTGGTCGCGACCCACAGCCGGTCGGGGTCGGCGAGGGCGAAGGCCGCCTCGGCGAGGTCCTTCCACCCGAGCTCGGGCGCGAAGCCCTGCACGACCGCGTCCGGCTCGTCGTCGGCCGAGGCGACGACCTGGAACCCCGCCGCCTCGACGACCGACGTCAGTCCGTCGCCGCCGATGACGAGGATCCGAGCTCCCGGCGCGAGCCGGTCCGCCAGCATCCGCACCGCCGCCTGGGGCGAGGTCACGACGTGGTCGGCCTCGACCTCGAGTCCGAAGCCGCGCAACTGGTCGGCGACGGCCTCCGCCCGCCGTGAGGCGTTGTTGGTGATGTAGCCCACCGTCACGCCCGAGGCGCGCACGGCCCCGAGCACGTCGACGGCGTGGGGCAGTGCGTCGCGGCCCCGGTAGACGACCCCGTCGAGGTCGAGCAGCAGCACGTCGGCGCCCTCGATCGGGTTCGCACCGTCGGCCGACCGACGCCGGAGCTTCACGACTCCGGCTCGTCCTCGGCCTCGACGGTGATGGCGACGGACGTGCCCTCCTCACCGACCTCGTCGAGCAGCGCGGCGGCGCGGGTCGCCCGCCGGTTCCAGCGCTCGGTCTCGTCGGCGTCGCCGAGATCCTCGTGGACGGCGGCGAAGGCGAGGAACAGCTCCGGCGACCACTGATGCACCTTCGTCAGGTCGACGGGGGCGCGCTCGAGCTCGTCGAGGGCGGCCCGCGGATCGCCCTGATCGAGCCGGGCGCCGGACATGGCGATGGCCAGACCGACCTGCGCCTCGAGGGGCAGGTGCTCGCGATCCACGGAGCGGCCCAGCTCGAGGGCACGGTCCGGACGTCCGACGCCCCGCTCACTGTCCACCATCAGGGCGATCTGGTCGTCCGAGCCGGAGATGCGGCGGAAGGTGCGGAGCTCCCGCAGCGCGAGCGCGAAGTCGCCGATCGCGTAGGAGGTGATCGCGAGGCTCTCGCGCACGATCGCGATGCGGCCCGCACGCTGCGCCGCGGCGAGGGCGTGCTTGTGGGCCAGCTCGGGGTCGTCGTCGATCAGGCGGGCCGCCATCACGAGGTGCCGCGCGACCTGGTCGGCGTTCTCCTTGGTGAGGGTCTTCAGCTCGATGCGCGCAGCACGGTCGAGATCGGCCGGACGCACGTCCTCGGGGATCTCCGGCTCCTCGCGACGGGGCCGCAGGTCGTCCCCATGAGCCGCACGGTCCGGAGGGGGCCGGCGGTCGTCGCGAGGGCCGGCGGCGTGCCGACTCCGGTCACCGGGGGCGCGCACGACGGGCCGGCCGGCGTCGCGGGTGCTC
>NZ_JAODBE010000057.1 GCF_025463795.1 Amnibacterium sp. | reverse complement strand
CTCGACCTCTTTCGTGTCTACGCCTGCGGCGGTGGCGACGTCCCGCAGGCGTCGCTTCCTGTCGCGCACATGGTGAGCGTTCTTGCGTCGTTGCCGCTGCTTATCAGCCATTTGAGCGGGCGTATCGTTCGGGCGCATGGCGGTGAACGCCATGACAAGATTGTCGTCCTGCACGATGTCGTCCCAACGGGCCCGAAAGTTGCGAGCCAAT
This sequence comes from Amnibacterium sp., assembly GCF_025463795.1. Lineage (GTDB taxonomy): Bacteria > Actinomycetota > Actinomycetes > Actinomycetales > Microbacteriaceae > Amnibacterium. Next base: position 71,233 of record NZ_JAODBE010000057.1, on the reverse strand, counting down.
CGCTGAGCGCCATCGGTCGGCAGTAGTACCCAGGCAGCGAGGGCACCCGCCTCGACCGCAGAGCGCAGCATGGGATAGGGCGCCGCCATGAGAAGCCGCATTCCATGCGGCACCTCGGGATCCTCGACGAGGAGCCGTGCCCCTGTGAGGCCGTCGAGGGACATGGCGATGCAGTGGCCGATGAGGTGACTCACCTGGAACGGCGCGGCCTTTGCATCATCAGCTGCAAGATGCGAGCCAGCGCTAGCAAGCGTCCATCGTTTGCCTCGCTCGTGGTCCTCGAGCGCCGCAATGAGCTGGAGCCGGTGGTGTAGGCGTGCCACGGCGACGCCCGGGTCCTGCCGTGGCATTGACTCCATGCGTCAATAGTCTCGAGCCGGTCCGACGTCGCGGCCCGCACTCGGCCATCGCGAAATCGAAGCCTGCCAATCGAATCGCCCGATGCTTTCGCCCTTCCATGAGGGCTCGCACCTCAGGGTGGGCTGGGCTCTGCGGCGGCCGGCGACGAGAGCAGTTTCAGGCGCTCCGCGGACGGCGAGCTGGGCTCGGCCCGGAATCATGCGGATCGCATCATTCCGGGCCTCCACCCTTTTCGAGACGTGGCAGCGCTCTGGCGACGGTTACACGGTCACCGGGGGCTGATGCGGACCGTGGCCGACTTCGGCCCGTCCGCCTGCATGATCGGTACGGCGGAGCTGCCCGGGTACTTCGCCTCGTACGCGGCATCCATCGCATCGCCGACATCCGCGTCCGCCTCCTCGAACGTCACCTCGAAGATGCGACCGGCGACGCGGACGCGGCCGGCCGTCTGCGTGATCGCCGCGCGATACCAGCGGGACTCCTGCCCATTGGCGGCGCGGACGTAGACCTCACCGTCGACGACGAGGGCCCACGTCTGCGTGAACGTGCCGTAAGTCGAGCCGTCCTCGCGGAGCGGAGCGACGTACAGGTCCGGGGTGCGCTCGATCAAGCGGAGGTCGTCTAGGGAGAAGATGGGCATGGCCGTGCTGCTTCCTGTCGGAGGGAGGGTGGCGGTGGGATGGCCTACCTGCGCGGTGGGCGTCGGCGCGGGGGTCAGCGGGCGTCGCCGACCTCGGTCGGCTGGGCCGCAGCGGCGGACTGAGTCGCGGCCCAGCTGGCCAGCAGCCGCAGGCCGTCGTGGCTCGGCGTGCCCGGGGTCGCCGAGTACGCGAGCAACTGCAGGCCCGGGTGGGAGGCGAGCTCCATGGACTCAAAGGTGAGGTCGAGGTCGCCGACGATCGGGTGATGGATCGCCTTCAGCCCGGTGCGGTGCTCGCGGACGTCGTGGGACGCCCAGAGCTTCCGGAACAGGTCGCTGCGGGTGGAGAGCTCGCCGACGAGGTCGGTGAGCACCCGGTCGTACGGTGACCGGCCTGCCTCGGCGCGGAGCAGGGCGACGATCTGCCTCGTCTGGCCCTCCCAATCCCGGTAGAACGTCTGCGCGCGTGGGTCGAGGAACACGAAGCGGACCGCGTTCATCGGGCGGCGCTGGTCCGCGAACATCTCCGAGAACAACGCCTGACCGAGCTGGTTCGTCGCGACGGCATCGAGACGCCGGTTCTGGACGTACACCGGCACCTGACCCATCGCGTCGATCAGCTGCTGCAGCGCCGGCCGGACCTGCTGAGGACGGGACGTCGAACGCGCGCGCTGCACGGCGAGGCCCTCGTTGGCGGTTCTGGCCAGGTCGAAGAGGTGGGAGCGCTCGGCATCGTCCAGCTGAAGGGCACGACTCACGCCATCGAGCACGGAGTCGGACACCCCGGCGGCATTTCCGCGCTCGAGCCGTGTGTAGTACTCGGTGCTCATCCCGGCGAGCATCGCGACCTCCTCACGGCGGAGGCCCTTTACGCGGCGCCGGCCACCGAAGTCCGGGAGTCCCGCCTGCTCGGGGGTGACGCGCTCACGTCGCGAGGTGAGGAACTCGCGGAGGTCGTCTCGGTGGTCCATGAGCCCGAAGATACGTCCGTGCCCGCCGTGGATGGAGTCCCTGGCGTTACCCCTCACGACAGGGACTCCCCGGCACGCACACGCTCGCGTTCACTGGAGAACCTCCATCGCCGAGCTCTCGGCGATCCCCATCACCTGAGCCTGAAGACGAAGGATCACCGCTTGAAGCACGCACATCTGGGCTCCCTCGAGGTGTCCCGCATCGGCCTCGGCGCCATGACCATGGCCGGCACCTACACGAGCGAAGGTGCCCTCCACGACGCCGAGTCGATCCGCACAATCCACCGGGCGCTGGACCTCGGCGTCACGCACGTCGACACCGCCGAAATCTACGGCCCGTTCCTCAGCGAGGAGATCGTCGGGAGAGCGGTCAAGGACCGCCGCGACGAGGTCGTCATCGCCACGAAGTTCGGGCTGGTCTCTCACGGGAACGGCGGCCCCGGCGTCGTCGACAGCAGTCCCGCCAACGTGAAGGCGGCGGTCGAGGGCTCGCTGCGGCGGCTCGGCACCGACCATATCGACCTCTACTACCAGCACCGCGTCGACAGGAGCACGCCGATCGAGGACACCGCCGGCGCGGTCGCCGAGCTCATCGCCGAGGGCAAGGTGCTGCACTTCGGCCTGTCCGAGGCCGGCCCCGGCACGATCCGCCGGGTGCACGCCATGCAGCCCGTGACCGCGCTGCAGACGGAGTACTCGCTCTGGACCCGCGACGTCGAGGACGAGATCCTGCCCCTGCTCCGCGAGCTCGGCATCGGGCTCGTGCCCTACTCCCCCCTCGGCCACGGCCTGCTCACCGGACGGATCCGCTCGGTGGACGACTTCGCGGACGACGACTGGCGGAAGACGAACCCACGCTTCGTGGGCGAGAACTTCGCTCGCAACCTCGCGCTCGTCGACGAGGTGCGCGCGATCGGCGCGGAGATCGGCGCCACCCCCGCACAGACGGCCCTCGCGTGGATCCTCACCCGCGGCCACGACATCGCCCCGATCCCCGGCACGCGCCGGGTCGCCCGGGTCGAGGAGAACATCGCGGCGGACGGCGTCGAGCTCACCGCCGACCAGCTGCAGCGCCTGAACGCGCTCGAGCCCGCCGCCGGAGCGCGGCACGACGAGGCGAACATGGCCTCGATCGACCGCTGATCCGTTTCTCGGCACGCACGACACAGGACACGAAACGAATGGACACCTGCAGATGAAGTACCGCATGCTTCCCGGCACAGGGATCAGCGTCTCCAACCTCGCCCTCGGCACCATGGGCTTCGGCACCGAGACCGAAGAGGCCGAGGCCTTCAGAATCCTCGACCGCTTCATCGAGGCGGACGGCAACCTGGTCGACACCTCGAACGTCTATGGCGCCGGCGCCTCCGAGGAGCTGCTCGGCCGCTGGTTCGCCAGCCGCCCTTCCTCGACCACGGACCGGGTCGTCCTCGCGACGAAGGCACGCTTCGGCACAGGCCCCGATGCCAACGAGCAGGGATCGTCGCGACGCCACCTGGACCGTGCACTGCACGCATCGCTGCGACGGCTCCAACGCAACAGCATCGACCTGTACCAGCTGCACGGATGGGATCCGCTGACGCCGGTCGAGGAGACCCTGAACTTCCTCGACGACGCCGTGCACGCCGGGAAGATCCAGTACGTCGGGCTCTCCAACTTCACCGGATGGCAACTGCAGCTGATGCTGTCGACCGCGAAGGCGATGGGCGTGACAGTGCCGGTGTCCCTTCAGCAGCAGTACAACCTCGTCGTCCGCGAGATCGAGTACGAAGTCGTTCCCGCCGCCCTCCACAACGGTGTCGGCCTGCTGCCGTGGTCCCCACTTGGCGGCGGCTTCCTCACCGGAAAGTACGAGAAGGGCGGCGCGGCCCCATCTGACAGCCGCGCCGGCGCGGGCAACCCGATGGGCGAGCGCATCTTCGGTGGCCTGACCAGGAAGGACCAGAACTGGGCCATCCTCGACGTCGTCCGCGCGGTCGCGAAGGAGCAGCACGTCACCCCGACGCAGGTCGCGCTGAGCTGGGTCACGAACCGTCCCGGAGTCACCGCGCCGATCATTGGTACGAAGAACCTCGACCAGCTGGAGAAGAACCTCCTCGCCGGCGACCTCGAACTGGGGGCCGAGGCGACGAGGCGGCTCGACGAGGTCAGCGCCCCGACACCGGACGACTACCCGTACGGCCCGTTCGGCATGAAGCAGCGCGACCGCTACGTCGACTCCAGCGCGCAAGCCATCACCGAGCTCTTCTAGGGCTCAGAGGTGACACCCCAGTTGAACGAGGACCTCACGAGGCCGATCCGGCTCGGCAGCCAGCGCGCGATCAACCGGATCGTCATGGCGCCGATGACCAACAAGCAGAGCCACGAGGACGGAACGCTCAGCGCAGCCGAGGTGGACTGGCTCGGGATGCGCGCCGACGGCGGGTTCGGAGTCGTCATCACCGGCGCGTGGGCCGTCGCGCCTGAGGGGCGGGCCTGGGAGGGGCAGGCGGGACTGTATGCCGAGCGGCATCTCGCGCCCCTGGTCGGACTGGCGCAGCGGATCGCCTCGACGGATGCGCTCGGCATCGTGCAGGTGCACCACGGCGGGTCCAGGTCGGCCCCCGAGATCACCCACACCAGAGGGATCTCATCGTCAGACGGTCCCGACTGGGATGGCGCCTCGGACGATGACATCCAGCGCATCATCGAGGCACACCGAGCCGCTGCGGATCGAGTGCGGGCAGCCGGGCTGCACGGCATCGAGATCCACGCCGCTCACGGCTTCCTGCCCGCCCAGTTCATCAGCCGAACCGACAACCGGCGCACCGACCGGTGGGGCGGCGACCTCGACGGTCGGGCCCGATTCGTCCGCGAGGTCGTTCGCGCGATCCGCACCGCCGCAGGAAACGACTTCGTCATCGGCGTCCGCCTATCGCCCGAGAACCACCACCACGGGATCGTGCTGGAGGAGACCGCGCAGATCGCCGCCTGGCTCGCGGACGATGGCATGGACTACCTCCACCTCTCGCTCGGTCACGCGCTCGCGTCCTCATCTCACGAGGAGGGGCGACGCGCGCTCGAGGTCGTCCGCGCCTTGCTGCCCCGAGGGCTGCCGATAGTCGCCGCCGGTTCGATACGGACGCCGCACGACGCGACGCGCGTCCGGCGACTCGGTGCCGATCTCGTGGCGCTCGGAACCGCCGCGATCCACGACCCGAGCTGGCCCCAACACGCGACCGACCCGGGGCGGTTACCGGACGTATCCCCCTCCACCCCGGAGCACCTCGCCGCTGCCGGCGTCACACCGCCGTTCCTGCAGTACCTCCGCGAGGGCTGGCCGGACTCGATCATCGAGACGCCGACCGATCTAACCCCGGGGCCAGAACCCGTGACGAAGACCTAAGGAGATAGGTACATGGAGCATCGATTCGCGGCACGAGCGGACTGAAGGTGTCCGCGATCACTTACGGCAACTGGGTCACGCACACCGAGGGGTCCGCGGACAGCGCGACGGCCTGCATCAGAGCCGCCCTCGATGCGGGGATCACGACGTTCGAGACCGCAGACGTATACGCCAATGGCCGCGCTGAGGAGATCCTCGGAAGCGCGCTGGTCGGCCAACGCCGCGCAAGCCTCGAGATCCTCACCAAGGTGTTCGCGCCGACCGGTCCCGGCGGACCCAACGACAGCGGCCTCTCCCGCAAGCACATCCTCGAATCCATCGACGGATCACTCCGTCGCCTACAGACCGACTACGTCGACGTCTACCAGGCACACCGCTACGACCACTCGACCCCGCTGGAGGAGACCCTCGAGGCCTTCGCTGACGTCGTGCGATCGGGGAAGGCGCTCTACATCGGCGTCAGCGAATGGACTCCCGACCAGATCCGCGCCGGCCACCGGCTCGCCCGCGAGCTCCACGTCTCGCTGATCTCCAACCAGCCGAAGTACAACGCGCTCTATCGGGAGATCGAGCCGGAGATCGTCCCCGTCAGCAAGGAACTTGGCATCGGCCAGATCTGCTTCTCGCCCATCGAACAGGGCCTGCTCACCGGCAAGTACAAGCCAGGCGCCGCGGTGCCTGAAGACTCGCGGGCGACGACCCAGGAAGGCGGTCAGTACCTCTCCGGGCTCCTGAACGACGACCTCCTGAGCCGCATCCAGCGGCTCGCCCCGGTCGCAGAAGCGGAGAGCCTGAGCATGGCTCAGCTCGCAGTCGCATGGGTGCTGCAGAACGACAACGTCGCCGCAGCGATCATCGGGGGCTCCCGACCCGAGCAGGTGACGGAGAACGCAGCGGCCGCTGGCAAGACGCTCTCGAACGAGACCCTAGAAGCGATCGACACGATCCTCGGCGATGCCGTGCAGCGCGACGGATCCCTTGTCAGCACCATGTCGCCGACCGAACGCCCGAGTTGATGACAGCGGCAGGACCTCCCTCCGTGCCCACATCCTGCCCACACTTCGACGAGATTCCCCGTCATCGGGTGGGCCGCGCAGTAATCGAATACTGGCTAGATCAGGCAGTCCTGTACCGGCGCCCGGGCCAGTCGGGGCTCCTGCCGCCCTCCGGAGGCAGGGGCGCAAGTTCGAATCTTGCTGGGGGCGCGCTCCGAGAGGCCCGGAAACATGCGGATCGCGTGATTCCGGGCCTCCACCTTTTCTCGCCCGTGGGCGACCAGGACATGGCGCAGGGGGCTGCCATGCCGACCGCTGAAGCCGGAAGGCTCACGCGAGCAGCGCGGCCGCCCGGTCGACGAACGCCAGCAGGTCATCGAGCGAGCCCGTGGGCGTGATCGCTCGCAGCACGAGCTCGTCCACTGCTGCCCGATACGGGGCGACTCCGGCCGCGAGCCCGACGCCGACGGGCGGCAGGGTCGTGTCGATCGGCCCGATGTCGAGACGCGCGAAGTTCGCGGCGTACGCCGGGTAGGACCCGTACTGCGCCGCCTCCCGCTCGAGCACCGGACGCGCGGCCTCGTCGACGATCGTCCGTGAGTACAGCGCGATCCTCGGCATCTCGCCCTGGGCGTCCCTGCCTACCGCTCGCAGCTCCTCCGCCTGCTCCGCGGCGACGCCGGGCGTCAGCCAGCTGAGCAGGACACCGTCCGCGTGCTCTGCACCCAGCCGCCGCATCCGCGGCCCGAGCGCGCCGACGACGACCGCCGCCCTCGACGCCTGGCGGAGCACGGCGACCGCCTCGGCGACGGCGTCGACGGCGCCCGCCCTCAGCTGTCCGGACCCGATGCCGAGGGTGAGCCGCGCCTCGGGCACCCCCGTGCGGTGGAGGTCCTCGATGATCGAGGGTCCCGGCCGCCGGTCGACGGGGATCACGCCGCTCGCGAGGCGGAGGTGCGTCGTGACCTCCGCGGCGGCGGCCAGCCCGGCGAGCGAGTCGCCCTGCGGACTGTCGTTGAGCCAGATCCCCGCGAAGCCGGCAGCTTCGACGCGCGGCGCGAGCAGCCGCACCGCCTCCGGGCCCAGCGCTCCAGGGACGCCGATCGACACATCCGCAGTCATGAACCCCTCCTTCCACCAGCATGCGCCGGACCGGGCTCACTCGGATACATGGAGCCGCTCACGATCGTCGCCGAGGCCGGGTACCAGGTGAGTCCGTTCAGCTCGCTCGTCGAACGGGCCGAGGCTCGGCGCCACGCTCGCTGACGCGACGCTGGGTGGCTTCGCCGCAGCCTTCACCTCCGCCGGCACCATCGCCTTTGTCGCCGCGGTGCTCGCCGTCGCGGTTCTCACCCGATGGCGCGGCGCGATCGGAACCGCCCACGCCTTCCGGATCAAGCGTCCGGCGCGCGCCTGAGCGCGCCCGCTGTCAAGATCCGAGGCGCCGAGAACTGACCGGCATGCCGGCCTGATCGCCGGTGTCCAGCGCGTGCGCCCCTCGTCGTCCCGGCGGAGGTCGAGGAGGCCGTGGCGGTAGCTCTCGACCTCGCGCACGAGCGGCGCATTCCTGCTGGGGCGCCGAGCTGTGGACCGACCGCTCACCGACCTCGGCCTACCGCGAACCGGCCTCCGCGTGACGCTCGGTCCTTTCATGCGGACTCTCACCGCCCTCGTGGACCCCGAGGATCACCTTGCGGACCGCGGCTACGTCCGCGCGGTGGTCGTCGAGACGGGTGACGAGGTAGACAACCGCCGGGGCGAGGTCGCTGATGGGGACGAACGCCAATCCATTGCTGCCGTTGGTTGCGGCCACGGTGGAACTCGTGATGGCCATACCGCGGCCGTGCGAGACGAACGCGAGCATCTCGTCAACGGTCCGAGCCGCCGGGCCGACGACGTTCGGTGCTGACCCGTCCGGCCGCGGGTCGACGATCCAGTAACCACGGTCCGTGGCGGCATCGACGATCGGCTCGTCGATCAGGTCCGCTATCGCCACTTCTTGTCGCGCGGCGAGAGGGTGGGTCGAACGGAAGACGGCCACTCGGCGTACAGGGATGACCGGGGTCGCGTCCGTTTGAGGGTGCGAGAACCGCGACGGTCCTTGCAGGAAGACGAGGTCGAGATCGCCGTCGAGAAGCGAGGAGAGCTCGTTGCCCCACGGGACGTAGTCGAGCGACACGTCCACTCGGCCGAGCTCCTCCACCGCACGGAGGACGGCGCTCGTGAGCTCCCGCGGAGTGCTTGTGCCGAATCCGACGCGCAGCCGCGTGCGCTCGCCGGCCTGCTGCGCCGCAGACACGGCGCGCTGAGCCCGGTTGAGGACGTCCCGCGCGCCGATGAGGAGGACGTCGCCCGCGTCGGTGAGACCGACTCCCCGCCGCGAGCCGCTCGTTCCGCGGTCGATCAGCCGAGCCCCGACGTCACGCTCGAGCCGTCGCACCGCTTGGCTCAGCGAGGGCTGCGAGATGTGCAGGTCCGAGGCGGCCTTCGTGAAGCTGCCGGCCTCTGCGACCGCCACGAAGTACCGGAGGAGCCGCAGGTCCACATCGCCCATTTCGTCCCTCGTCCCGCACCACCTGCAGCCAGAGGTTCAAACTATCGCTGGATCGAGATCTGGTCTTCGACGCCGATTCGCTGCGGTCTCTACAGTCGAGTCGTTCGAGCGGGCATGGTTCCGCGGCGACACGCGGATGCACCGGGCGGCCACTGATGACTGAAGAGGCGGCGACAACCTCGCCGGAGGCCAGGCAGTCGCTCCGCGCGCTTCCGAAGGCACACCTCCACGCCCACCTCGACGGCTCCTACCCGCTGCCAGCGGTCCAAGCGCTGGCAGCACGGCGCGGAGCCCGCTTCGAGGTGCCGTCCGCTTTCGTGGACGTGTGGCAGTTCTTCGACCACTACGGCACCGTTCCGGCTCTGGTCCAGTCGAACGAGGACCTCGCTGAACTGTGTCGGGCGCTGGTGCATGCCGAGGCCGCGGAGGGTGTGCTGTACCTGGAACCCGCGATCGAGCCGCAGCTCTACGCGCCGCGGCTCGGGTCGCTCGAGCAAGTGACCCGGACCATGCTGTCGGCGTTCCGCGAAGCGTCCGACGACAGCGGCGTGGAGGTCGGGGCGAACCTGACGATCAACACCGACGAGGACCTCGCCATCTCCGCCGACCTCGCGCGCATCGCGGCAGCACACGCCGGCGCGGGAGTGACCGCGCTCGGCACAGCCGGGTTCGTCGAGCCAGGCCACCTACGCCGCTATCGCGAGGCCGCACGAATAGGTCGCGCCGCCGGCTTGCCGGTGGTCAGCCACGCCGGCCAGACGGGCGGCCCGGACAGCATCGAGGAGGCACTCGATGAGCTCGGCGCCACCCGCATCTCGCACGGCTTCCGAGCTGTCGAGAGCGCGCAGCTGCTCGACCGGTTGGCGCGAGACCACATCGTCTGCGATGTCTGTCCCGTCTCGAACGTGGCGCTCGGCGTCGTGAAAAGCCTGGCCGAGCATCCGGCGCCGCGACTCCGGGCGGCCGGCGTGCCAGTCACGCTCAACGCCGATGACTCCCTGTGGTTCTCGCGGAGCGTGACGGATCAGTACGAGATCGCCCGAAGCGTGTGGCAGCTGGACGACGAGGACCTCGCCGCGTTCGCTCGCGCGGGCACACTGGCGACGGGCATGAGCGACACGACCCGACGGCGACTTGAGACCGGTGTTGCAGCGTGGCTGGCGGAAGGAAGCGGACGATGAAGCAGATCCTGTTGGGAGCGTTCGAGATCAACCAGGTGAACCTGACGAGCCAGGGCCTCTGGGCGCACCCGGATCAGAACACCTTCCGCTACAAGCAGCTCGACTACTGGATGGATCTCGCCCGGCTTCTGGAGCGCGGGTTCTTCGACTTCCTCTTCCTGGCCGACTCCTACGGCTACCCCGTGCTGCGCGGGGAGACGCCTGCGGTCACGTTCGAGCAGGCTGTCGAGATTCCGAACAACGACCCCATGCTGCTCATCCCGGCGCTGGCCGCGGTGACGAGCGACCTGCATTTCGCAGTCACCGCGTCCACCACCTTCGAGGAGCCCTACTCGAACGCACGTCGGTTCGCGACCCTCGACCATCTCACCGAGGGCAGGATCGGCTGGAACGTCGTCACGACGAGCAGCGCGGTCGTCGCCGAGCTCTTCGGCCGTGGCCCACTCCCCCACGACGAGCGCTACCTCCGGGCACAGGACTTCCTCGACCTCAGCTACAAGCTCTTCGAGGGTTCGTGGGAGGACGGCTCCGTCCTCGTCGACAAGGCCGCTCGTCGGTACGCCGACCCGGGGATGGTCCATCCGATCACTCACGACGGTCCCTACTTCACCTCCCACGGCTACTTCGACAGCGAGCCCTCCCCCCAGCGCACGCCCCTGATCCTTCAGGCCGGCGCATCCTCGACCGGGCGTGCGTTCGCCGCCGCCAACGCCGAGATGGTGTTCCTCCAGGGGAAGGACAGCGCGATGCTGGCTCGGCAGGTCGACGACCTGCGGGAGGCCGCATCCTCGGCCGGTCGAGGACGGGAAGCGATCAAGGCGATCTCCGGCCTCTCCGTCGTCACCGGAAGCTCCCGTGCCCAAGCGGAGGACCGGCTCGAGGAATACCTCTCCTGGGTGGACGCCGACGCTGCCCGGGCCTATTACGCCATGATGACCGGCGTGGACCTGGCCGCGCTGGACCCCGACGCCTCCTTCTCCACCGTCACCACCGAGGGCGGACGCACCCAGGTCGACCGGTACAAGGACACCACCGTTCGGGACGCCGCCGCCGACTTCATCCGACGCGGCATGCGGGAACTCATCCTGGTCGGCACCCCCCTGGAGGTCGCCGACCAGATCGGCGGGATCGTCGAGGAAACCGACCTCGACGGCTTCAACTACACCCCGTTCGTGTCCCCGGGCTCCTACACGGACCTGGTCGATCTCGTCGTACCGGAGCTGCAGCGGGCCGGCCTCATGCGCACCGAGCGGAAGCCCGACACGTTCCGCGAGCGCCTCTTCGGCGACGGCATGGCCCACCTGCCGTCTGAGCATCCGGGCTCGAGGTTCCGCCCGGCCGCGATGAGCGAGGTCGACGGGTGACCTCGCTCCTGCCGCCGTACGAGGCGGACCTGCGCCACCTGCGCCGCACCTTCGCCTCCATCCCGAGCAGCGTCGTCGCCGTACTGGCCGAAGCGGACGGAGTCCTGCACGCGCTCGTCGCCTCCACCTTCACAGTGGGGGTATCCGGCGTTCCGCCGCTCGTCTCCCTCGCCGTGCAGCGCACCTCCCAGACCTGGCCACTGCTGAGAACGGCGCGGAGCCTCGGCATCTCGGTCTTCGCCGCGAATCAGGAGTCCCTCGTCCGGCAGCTCTCGTCTCCCGAACGGCAGAACCGTTTCCACGGCGTTCCGATTCGCAGCACGGGCTCCTCCGCCCGGTTCATCGCCGGCGCGGTCGCCTGGTTCGAGTGCTCCCTCTGGAACGAGGTGCCCGCCGGCGACCACACCGTCGCCCTCCTCGAGGTGCATGCGCTCGGCGCAGACGCGGAGACCGAGCCGCTGGTCTTCCACTCGTCCGAATTCCGTGGCCTGTTGGGCGTCCGCCCGGAGGTCCAGTCCCCGTCGTCGTCACCATCCGAGGAGCCCTCATGACGTCCACATCAACCCAGGCCCCGGGTTCCGGGGTCACCGTCGAACGCAACGGCGTGAACGTCATCGCCGAGGCGGAGCGACGCGGTCGCCCGCGAGACCTGTTCTGGCCGTGGTTCGCCGGCAACATCTCCGTCCTCGCCGTCAGCTACGGCTCGTTCGTGCTCGGGTTCGGCATCTCCTTCGCGCAGGCGGTCCTCGTCGCGATCCTCGGAATCGTTCTCTCGAACCTGCTCGTGGGCGTCATCTCCTTGGCCGGAAAGCGCGGTTCCGCCCCGACCATGACCCTCAGTCGGAGCATCTTCGGAGTGCGAGGCAACCGGGTTCCCGCCGCGATCTCCTGGCTGCTCACCGCAGGGTGGGAGACCGCACTTGCCGCCCTGGCCGTGCTGGCGATCGGAACGGTCTTCACGCGGCTCGGATTCGGCGGAGGTCCCGTCACGAAGGTCATCGCCCTCATCATCGTGATCGGCCTCATCGCACTCGGCGGAACGCTCGGCTTCACCGTGATCATGCGCATGCAGGTCTGGATCACGGTGATCGTCGGCGTCCTGACCGTGGTCTACATCGTCTTCGCCGCCCCGCACATCGCCCCGTCGAGCATCGCCGCCCTGCCTGCCGGGAACGCTCAGGCCGTGATCGGTGCGCTCCTCTTCACCATGACGGGGTTCGGGCTCGGCTGGGTCAACGCCGCGGCGGACTACTCACGCTACCTGCCCCGGTCGGTCTCCAGCCGGGGCGTCGTCGCCTGGTCGACCCTCGGAGCCTCACTCCCACCAGTCGTCCTGCTGGTCTTCGGTCTCGCCCTGGCCGGCTCGTCGAAGGGACTCAGCTCGGCCATCGGCGCCGACCCCATCGGCGCCCTCACCGAGGTGTTGCCGACCTGGTTGCTCATCCCCTTCGCCGTCACCGCGGTGCTCGGACTCATCGGCGGCGCGGTCATGGACATCTACTCCTCGGGCCTCTCCCTGCTCAACGCGGGACTGCGCGTTCCCCGGGTGGTCGCCGTGGGGATCGACAGCGTCATCATGACGATCGGCGTCATCTACGTCGTGTTCTTCGCCGCGAACTTCATCGGCCCGTTCGAGGGCGTGCTCATCACCCTCGGCGTGCCGATCGCGGCATGGGCCGGCATCTTCCTCGCCGACATCACCCTCCGCCGGCGCGACTACGCCGAGGCCGAGCTCCTATCGCGATACGGCCGATACGGAGACGTCCGCTGGTTCCCGATTCTGCTCATCCTCATCGGCACCCTGCTCGGCTGGGGACTGGTCACGAACACCGCGGCGCCCTGGCTCGCCTGGCAGGGTTACCTGCTCGGCCCGTTCGGGCTCGGCGGCACGCAGGGCGCTTGGGCGTACGCCAACCTCGGAGTCTTCGTCGCGCTCGCGGTCGGATACGTCGGGATGCTCATAGGTGGCCGTCGCTCGATCCGCCGACAAGAGGAGCTGCCTGCCGCGGCCGAGGTTCCCCTCACCGACGCCGACGTCGCCTGAACGCGCGTTCGCTCACCGGCGCGACGTACCGACCGGGCGATCACAACACTGGCGACCTTCCAGCGGCCACCGGCATCGCCTCCAGACCGAGGCTCCCGTGTCGTACCTACCTCAGACGACTGCGATCGGACGCGTCATCGGCCTCGCCTCCGGCACGGCCAGCAGAGAGCCATCCGGACGACTGAAGATCAGCGCATTGCCCGCGGGCACCTCGAATTGCACGGCTATCACCCCTCTGTCGCCTGAAGTGTCGATGTTGGGGAAGGTCAGCGCGTAGGGACGCGCCAAGAAGGGGACCGTGCATCTCGCCTGTTCGGTGCCCCCAATTCTGGGTACCACCACGTAGGGACCAGGCTGCCGCCGGCCGAGCAGCGGCGGCGAGAGAACGACCACGCCTCGCAAGAAGCGTCGGCTCGCGCCCTCAAGGAGCGCGAGCATGGCCTGTCCCCGCTGACGGCATCGCCGGGGACGGCCGCGGACAGCGCCCGTGCGTCGGTGACAAGCCGCGCCGTCCGACAGGCCGCCGCTGTCGTCCAGCGGTGCCCCGTCCCATCCCGGAAGTGAGCGGCACCCCGCACTGACGGGCTCGCCGCCCACCCGCGCATTTCGTGGACCGACGGTCCGAGCCATCGGCCGCCACCGATCGCGAGGCGGAGGCGGGGCCGGTGCCCGTCGCCGAAGGCCACTCCGGCGTGGGAATACCGTGTCGGTGCACGAGTTATATGCATGTGCATATACTTGGACGAGCGGGGCGTACCGGCTCGACGGCAACGGAAGAAGTTGGATCACATGCAGTTCGGCGTGTTCTCAGTCAGCGACATCACCCGGGACCCCGTGGCGGGAACCACGCCGAGCGAGGCGGAGCGGATCCAGGCCGCGATCGCGATCGGGAAGAAGACCGAGGAGGTCGGCCTCGACGTCTTCGCGATCGGCGAGCACCACAACCCGCCGTTCTTCTCCTCCTCCCCCACGACCGTGCTCGCGGCGATCGCCGTGCAGACGAAGCGGCTCGTGCTCTCGACCGCGACGACGCTCATCACCACCAACGATCCCGTGCGCATCGCCGAGGAGTACGCGATGCTGCAGCACGTCTCCGGCGGCCGGATGGACCTCATGTTCGGCCGGGGCAACACCGCGCCGGTCTACCCGTGGTTCGGTAAGGACATCCGGGAGGGCCTTCCGCTGGCCCTCGAGAACTACAACCTGCTGCACCGACTGTGGCGGGAGGACGTCGTCGACTGGGAGGGCCGCTTCCGCACGCCCCTGCAGGGCTTCACCTCCACGCCGCGCCCGCTGGACGACGTGCCGCCGTTCGTGTGGCACGGCTCGATCCGCACCCCCGAGATCGCCGAGCAGGCGGCCTACTACGGCGACGGCTTCTTCGCCAACCACATCTTCGCCCCGACCCGTCACTCGAAGCGCCTGATCGACTTCTACCGGCAGCGATACGCGCACTACGGTCACGGCACCGCCGAGCAGGCCATCGTGGGCCTCGGCGGCCAGGCGTTCATCGCGAAGCGTTCCCAGGACGCGGTCCGGCAGTTCCGTCCGTACTTCAACGAGGCGCCGGTCTACGGCAACGGCCCGACCCTCGAGGACTTCACGGACGCGACCCCGCTCACCGTCGGCAGCCCCCAGGAGGTCATCGACAAGACGCTCACCTTCCGGAACGCGTTCGGCGACTACCAGCGACAGCTGTTCCTCATCGATCACGCCGGCCTGCCGCTCGGGACCGTGCTCGACCAGCTCGAGCTCCTCGGAAGCGAGGTGGTGCCGGTGCTGCGCCGCGAGATGGCCGCTGGACGCCCCGAGACGGTGCCGGACGCGCCGACCCACGCGGGGCTGGTCAAGGCGAAGTACGGCGACGCCGAGCCCCGCCAGCCGCGACCGCACGCGAACCGCGGCGACAACGTGACCGGCGCCTCCCCCTACCAGGACAGCGACCCGGCCTTCCAGGCCCGGTTCCCGCTCGTCGGCTGAGGAGGCGACGACTCATGCCCGACCTCCGGCTCGCCAACGAGTCCTGGGAAGCGCTCCTGAAGGCTCAGGCCTCGCTCATGCGCGGGTTCACCGCCGAGCGCATGTGGGACGAGGTGTCCCTGAAGGAGTACGACGTGCTCTACACCTTGAAGAAGGCCGGCTGCGCGCTGCGCATGTCCGAGCTCAACGAGGCGGTCCTGCTCAGCCAGCCGGCGCTGTCCCGACTGGTGGACCGCCTGGAATCGCGCGGACTCGTGCAGCGTGCCACCGACCCGAAGGATCGGAGGGGGGCGCTCGTCTCCCTCACGCCGGACGGCGTCGCCGTGCAGCATCGCATCGGCGCCCGCCACGCGCGCAGCGTCGAGCTGCGCATGTCCACCGCTCTCTCCAGTGCGGAGATGCGCACCCTCCAACAGCTCTGTGAACGGCTGAACGCGGCCCAGAGCGAGCTACGACCCCACCGTGACACCGCGGTTCCCATCCCCAGCGGCACCGCCGCAGACCAGGAGATCGCGCCATGAGCGCACAACTGCCCTCCCGACCCCACCGGCTCGTCGTCGTCAGCGGCGGGACGAGCGAACCCTCGTCCACCCGCATGCTCGCCGACCGGATCCTGCAGAGCACGACCAGCCGCGCCGCCCGAGCCGGCGTCGAGCTGCAGACGACCGTGCTCGAGCTCCGGCCCCTCGCGGCGGACCTCGCCTCGGCTCAGGTCACCGGGTTCGCGACGCCGGCGCTGCAGGCGGCCATCGACCGCCTGGCCGTCGCCGACGCCCTCGTCATCGCCACGCCGGTCTACAAGGCGGGCGTCAGCGGCCTCGTGAAGTCGTTCGTCGACATGCTCGACACCGACCTGCTCATCGCCACCCCGACGCTCCTCGCCGCGACGGCCGGCACGGCCCGGCACGCCCTCGTCGCCGACGAGCAGCTCCGATCGCTCTTCGCCTACCTCCGTGCCCTCGCCACACCGACGAGCGTGTTCGCGGCCAGTGACGACTGGGGCTCCAAGTCCCTCACCGAGCGGATCGACCGAGCGGCCAACGAGCTCGTGGTGCTGATCGAAGCCGGGGTCCGCGATTCGATGCGCGACACGTCCTGGAAGCAGTACCAGCACACGTTCGGCAGCGCCGCGACGACCGACGGCTTCTCCGACGTCGACTTCGACAGCGACCTCATGAGCCTGGCGACAGGCGGCACCGGCCGAAGCACCGCGGCCGAGCCGGCGAGGTCAGGCTCCTAGTTCGGGCAGGCCGGCTCCGAAGGTCCCCGACGCCGGGGCGGCCGGTCATCGCGCCTGAGGAGCGGCCCGGCTCCTCATGAGTCCGGCAATCCTGGTCAGCGGGGCAGCACGCGGAGCGTCGCCTGACGGGCGGTGGCACTGACGATGCTCTCGACGCTGCGTCCGGCGCCATACTTGGCTCGGTAGGCGGTGTCGATGGCCTCGTTGATCGGGTCGGTCGGGTCGACGTCCTCGAAGGCGACGTCCTTCTGGACGCCGCCGGAGGAGATCCACCCTTCTCGGGTCGCGCGGGTGCCGCGGAACCATCCGCCGGTGACGCCGCGAACGCTACGCACGAAGAACTCGTCCCCGACGCGGACGCCCCAGATGATCACCGGGTTCCGCGGCGTGCCGTCGGCGCGGGTGCCTGCGATGCGCAGCTCGCCGACGGCGCCGATGCGGGTGAGCTCGTTCTCGGTCCACGTGGTCATGGGAGGCTGCCCTTCTGGTCGGCGACGGCGTATCCGGTGATCGGAAGTGTCGGCGATCGGCTTCACATCCTCGTCGACGAGTCCGAGTGAAGGGCGAGGGTGCGCCGGTGCACCGCAGGTCGGTGCGGCATGCTGTGAGGGCCCCTCCTCGCCGACGGGGTCGGTACAGGCTTTCTGACGTAGGAGTGCTCCATCGGAGAACCGCGCGGCACCCCAGGACCCCGTCCTGGAATCGCAGTGCGCTGCGGTGGACCCGCGCTTTCCGCCCGATCGTCCAGGCGCCGATCGCCGACCGAGGGTGGGACGCCGTGCGGTTGCTGAGCCTCGCACTGGAGGGGCTCTGGTGGCGGCGGGCGACCTCCCTGATGCTGCTCGTGGTCGCGGCCTGCACGACGGCCGCCGCGGCAGCGGCGCCCTCCTATGCGGAGTCGGCACAGGACGCCGTCCTGCGCGCCGGAGTGAGTCGGGCGCCGATCGGAGCGAACGGCACGGGCATCGAGGTCGCGACGCTGCAGACAGGCCGGCCGTCGACCTCCGCGCTTCGGTCCGCTGTCGATGACGCGTTCACCGGGCCGTCTCGCGGCTCGTACCCGACAGCGGTGATGCAGCTGTCGGTGGTGCAGCGACCCGCGGTCGGGCGCACGGGCGGCGTGCAGCGCATCGCACTGGACAGCCGCGACGGGCTGTGCGGGGCGCTGCGGCTCCTGGCCGGATCGTGCCTCAGCGAGACGGACCGGACGGGAGTGGTCGTGGAGAACGTGGTCGCCCGGGCGCTGCACCTCCACGTGGGCCAGCGGGTCGCCGTCGCACCGCTCAGCAAGGGCCGTTCCCTCACGTTGCACGTGCGCGGGATCGCCGTTCGGCGTCAGCCGGCGGCCACGTACTGGTTCGGCGGCGTCCCGGACATCAGCCAGTACACACTCGCTGCTTGGGTTCCCGCCGCATACTTCTCCGCGTTGACGGCGGAACCGGTCGACGGCGTGACCGCGTCCGCAGATCTGGCCCTCGACCGGTCGACGGTGCATGTGAGGTCGGCAGAACCGGTGCTGAGGTCGCTCGCGAGCGCCGTCCGGCGTCTCCAGGACAGCGGCACCTCCACCCGCCCTGATGTGACGAGCCGCATGCCGCAGGTGGTGCTGGCCGGGGTGGACGGTGGCGCGCGGTTGATGCTGCCGATCGTCGTGGTGATCGCCGAGCTGCTCGCGTTGGGCTGGTACCTGCTGCACGCCCTGGTGAGCGGCTCCGTCGAGGGGCGCGGCGCCGAGGTCGCGCTGAGCAAGGTGCGGGGCATGTCGGCCGGCGGCACCCTGGTGCTCGTCCTGCTGGAGCCGGCGATCCTGCTCGGTGCGGCCGTTCCGCTCGGGGTGCTGATCGCGGCTGCCACAGAACGGTGGCTGGTTCCGGCGGTGCTCGGTGCGGCGGTCGACATCCGGGTGGGATGGCTGTCGTGGGCTGCGGCGCTCGTGGCAGCCGCCGGCGGGCTGATCGCCGCATCCGCGGCAAGTGCGCGGGTGCTCCGGCGACCCGTGCTGGAGCAGTGGCGCCGCACGAGTCGGGCCGGATCGGGTCGAGGCGTCGTCGCGGAGGTCGTCGTCGTCGTGCTCGCGGTGGCGGGGATCGCCCAGCTGCTGCTGTCCGGTTCGCTCGCCGTCGGCACCGGCAGCGGGATCGCCATCCTCGCCCCCATGCTGCTGATCGTCGCCGGCGCCCTGGTGGCGAGCAGGGCGGTCGTGCTGCTGGCCCGGCTCGGCTTCGGTCCCACGCGCGGCACGGGGGCGGTCAGCGTCTTCGTCGGCCTGCGTCAGCTCGCGCGGCGCCCCGCCGGACGTCGGACCTTCGGGGTGCTGGTCGTCGCCGTCGCGATGGCGCTGTACGGCGTCAGCAGCGCCGCCGTCCTGGCGCAGAACCGCGACGAACGCGCCCTGACGGACGTCGGGGCGCCGACGGTGCTCCACATCGCTCCGGATCCGAGGACGGACGAGCGCATCCACGCCGTGGACCCGAGGGGCCGAGCGCTGACCCCCGTCGCGGAAGCATCGATCGGGCTGGGGACCGATTACAGCGGCTTCGACAGCACCCCGACTGCGAGCGGCTCCCCCTCGGTGCTCGTGGTCGACCCGAGGACGTTCGGGGCGGTCGCGTACTGGCGCAGCGACTTCGGATCCGCGCCGCTCGCCGCACTGCTGCGGCCGCTCTCTGCTCCGGCACCCGCGGTGCCCGTGATCACCGGCACGCGCATCGCCCTGTCCATCAGCACTACGAAGGTTCCGGCCTCCCTGGGTCTCGCCGCGGATCTGACGGACGATCGGGGTTCGGCACTCACCGCCAGGCTCGGCGTGCTCGCGCCCGGCACCAGGACCTACACGGCGGACGTGAAGGCCTGCGCCGGCGGATGCCGGCTCCGGCGGATCTACCTCACGCGCCCGATCGATCAGCTCGACGCGCTCGTGGTCGGCTTCACCATCCACTCCATCCGGGTGACCGGCGGCGCCGGGCCGCTCGTGCAGCCGACGCTCGCGGGTGTGGAGTGGTCACCGCTGAACCCGAACCCGACGGGGAACATCACCGCCGCCGAGAAGGCCGCGGTCGGGCCCGAGGGCGTGCGAGTCACCATCTCCGTCGTCGGGCAACCGAGCGAGGACGCGCCCGGCTTCGGCATCATCGCAGGAGCCGACATCACCCCGCCCGCTCTCGTCGCGACGCACCTGACCGGTACCTCCTCCGACGTGAGGGTGCAGACACCGGACGGCGACGCCTTCTCGGTGAGCCGCAGAGGCGCCGTCGCAGTCGTGCCTCGACTGGGTGACGCAGGGGTCGTCCTGGCCCACGACTGGGTCGAGGCCGCGTCGCCGTCCGGGTACTCGCACCTGCTGGAGAACCAGATCTGGGTGGGCCGCGATGCGCCGCACGACATCGTCGATCGGCTCCGCTCTGCGGGCGTCCGCGTGCTGTCCGTTGAGAGCGCAGCCGGTCGCGCGTCGGCCCTCGCCTCGACCGGGCCGGGGTTCGCGACACCCTTCACGGTCGCCGGCGGCGTCACCGCCGTGCTGCTCGCCACGGCCGCGGTCGTGCTCGGCATCGCGCTCCTCGCCCGCAGGAGGGTGTTCGAGCTCTCCGCCATGCGCGCTCTCGGCATCCGAACTCGCAGCCTGCGCGGATCGGTCCTCGTCGAGCAAGGACTCCTCGTCGTCGCCGCGACGATCTGCGGACTCGTGCTCGCCCTGGCGAGCGTCCAGCTCGCGCTGCCCGCGCTGCCCGCCTACGTCGACGACCCGGCCTACCCGGCGTTCCTCGTCCACCAGCCTCTGGGCACGCTCGCCCTGGTCGGCGCTGGGATCGTGGCGCTGCTCCTCGCCGCCGTCGCGGTGACCGCCGTCGTCCTCGACCGACGTACGTCGGTCAGCGCCCTCCGAGAGGCCGAGCAGTGAGCGTCGTCGTCGATGTGCAGCAGGCCGTGTGCATCCACCGAACCGTCGACAGCGAGGTGGTCGCGCTCCGTGGAGCCGACCTGCTCGTCGAGGAGGGAGAGCTGGTCGCGCTCGTCGGCCCCTCCGGGTCCGGGAAGTCCACCCTGATGGCCCTGCTGGCCGGCCTGCTGCGCCCGAGCGCGGGCCAGGTCCACGTGCTCGGCCGCGACGTCGCCCGCGCCACCGAGCGCGAGGTGCTCAGTCACCGCAGCCAGGACATCGGCATGCTGATGCAGGGACCGGAACGCAACCTCCTCCCCTACGCGTCCGTGCGGGCGAACGTCGAACTGGCCCAACTGGCCGCTCGCGCACCTCGCGCCGTCCGTCATCGACGAGCGGCGGAGCTCCTCGAAGCGGTCGGGATGGAGGCGGCATCACGTCGCCGAGCAGGCACGCTCTCCGGCGGCGAGCAGCAGCGGGTCGCCCTCGCCGCGGCTCTCGCCACCGGCCCGCGCCTCCTGCTCGCCGACGAGCCGACGAGCCAGCTAGACCGCGAAAACGCCGCCGGCATCGCTCAGCTGCTCCGGACCGCGCGAGACCGATGGGGAACGACCGTGATCGTGGTCACGCACGACGCCGAGCTCGGTGAGGCGATGGACCGCCGCCTCACCATGCGCGACGGCCGCATCGGAACCGAGGCCCGGAGCGGCGAGCAGTACGCCGTCATCGGCCGGGACGGCACCGTCCAGCTCCCCGCCGATCTCGCCGACCGGTTCCCTGCGGGCGGACGAGCACGTGTCGTCCGCCGCCCAGACCACATCGAGCTGCACCCGATTGCGGCCGACCGGGATGAGCGCTCGTGATCGGCCCCATCCAGCTCTCGGCAACCGGCATCGAGCTCCGCCTCGGGGGCCGCACGATCCTGGACGGTGCGGATCTCACCGTGCCGGCAGGACACCTCGCTGCCCTCACCGGGCCGTCCGGATCGGGCAAGACGTCCCTCCTGACGGTCCTCGGTGCCCTGCAGGCACCGGACCGAGGCGAGGTCCTCTACAACGGGAGCCGCGTCACGCCGCGCACCCGGCATCCCTGGAGCGGCCGCGTGCAGATCGCGCACCAGTCGTTCGGACTCCTCTCCCTGCTCACCGCAGCGGAGAACGTCGAGCTCGCCGCGCAAGGCCTGCCCAGGGCGAGGCGCCCCGACCGCCGCGCGCTGCGGACCGCCGCCGGGACCGCGTTGGACAGCGTCGGCCTCGCCGCACGGGCGGACCACCTCGTCGACGAGCTCTCCGGCGGCGAGCAGCAGCGCATCTCGCTCGCCCGCGCGATCTCCACCGGACCCGACCTGATGCTCGCCGACGAGCCGACCGCTCAGCTCGATGCCGAGAACCGCGAACGCATCACCGGCCTCCTCCTCGACCTGGCGCGGCGCGGAGCCACCGTCATCGTCGCGACCCACGACCGGGAGCTCACGGAGCGATGCGGGCTCGTATTCACCCTGCGCGACGGCGTGCTCCAGTAGCGATCGGCATCGCCGGTGGACCCCGCGCGGCTCCGTTACTCTAGAGTAACCGTTACTGATGAGTAACGAGTCGGAAGCCGTGTTCGATGCGCTGGGCGAGGCCAACCGCCGCCGCATCCTGGAGCTGCTGCGCCAGGGCGATCAGACGGTGGGAGCGCTCGCGCTCGACCTGCCGATCGGTCGGCCTGCGGTCAGCCGTCATCTCAAGGTGCTGAGCGACGCCGGCCTGGTGTGCAGCCGCTCCGCCGGCACCCGGAACCTCTACGCGCTCGCTCCCGAGGGCCTCGCCGCGGCGCAGCAGTGGCTGGTGGGGACGTGGGATCGCGCGCTGGCCGAGTACGCGCGGGCGGTCGAGGCCGCACTCGCCGACGACGAGAGACGAGGGACCGATGCCTGACCTGCCACCCGTCCGCCGGGAGGTGCTCGTGCCGGCCGTGCCGGCGATCGCCTTCGAGGTGTTCACGACCAGGATCGGGACCTGGTGGCCGCTCGCCGAGCTCTCCGTCCATGGGGACGGTTCCGTCGCCTTCGTCGACGGCGAGATCGTCGAGACGGCCGCTGACGGGCGCCGAGCGGTGTGGGGAACGGTCACGGCGTGGGATCCACCGGATCAGGTCTCCTTCACCTGGCATCCGGGCCGGGACGCAGGCGTCGCCGGACGGGTGACGGTCAGCTTCACCGAACGCGGGGACGCCACGCTCGTGGTGCTCGAGCACGCCGGGTGGGGGGCGTATGCGGACGCCGCCGCCGCTCGGGCCGAGTACGACCACGGATGGCCGATGGTGCTGGATCGCTTCCGAGTCGCGACTTCGGCGGAGTCGGCATGAGCGACGAGCCGCAGCAGTGGTACGTGCTGCTGCACGAGCCCGTCGACCCGATCGGCGCCGGCGTCTTCGCCGACCCCCGCTTCGGCCTGCACGTCGCGTTCCTGGGCCGCCTGCACGAGCAGGGGCGGCTCGTCGGCGCCGGGCCGTTGGACGATCGTCCGGGTACCGGAATGGCGGTCCTCCGCGGCGTGGACGAGAACGAAGCACGACGGCTCGCCGAGGAGGACGAGAGCGTCCGGCAGGGCCTCTTCCGCGTGCGGGTGCGCCCCTGGACCGTGCTGCTCGCCGTCGAGTGAGCCTCCGGGCAGCGTGCCGTCCGATCCGTCTCGGTCCTCGCCGCGCGAGCCGCGGCGGGGCGTGAGCAGGCCGACGAGGAGTGGTTCCCGAGCGCGCGTCCCACCACAATGACCCCATGGCAGAGGTCAAGGCGCCCAGCCCCGCATCCACGATCGAGGAGCGCGCAGCCGCGCGGCAGCAGGCGAAGGAGCTCAAGGCGCAGGAGGTCGCCGCGGCCGCGCTGCAGTCGGTGCTCGACAAGATCGCCTCGATGGAGGAGCCGGACCGGACGAACGCGCAGCGGATCCACGCGATCGTCACCGAGGTCGCCCCGGCGCTGCTCCCCAAGCTGCTCTACGGCAGCCCCGCCTACGCCACGGCGGAGGGCAAGCCCGTGCTGTTCTTCCAGGAGCGCGCACGGTTCAAGGGCCGCTACGCCAACCTCGCCTTCTTCGGGCCGGCGCAGCTCGACGAGGGCACGATGTGGCCGACGTCCTGGGCGGTCACCGAGATCTCCCCCGCCGACGAGAAGGTCGTCGCGGAGCTGGTCCGCAAGGCGATCGGCGGCTGAGCGTCCGTCACGGGGTGACCACCGCCCGGGCCGGTGGGTTCCGGCGGGCCAGGACGAGGAACCCGATCAGCGACACGAGGAGCCCAGCCAGCGCGAGCTGCGCAGCAGCGACCGTGAGATCGGATCCGAGCAACCCCGCGATCGGCGCCCCGATCCCCGCCGCGAGCCACTGGAACATCCCGAGGACGGCGGAGCCGGTGCCCGGATGCTCGGGAACCTGCGCGGAGGCCAGCGCGCCGGCGTTGGCGGTGCTGAGCCCGTGGCTGAGCATCAGCGCGAGGAAGCCCACGATCACCGGCACCAGCGCGGCGTCCAGGAGCGACCCGGCGGCGAGCAGCACCACGGCGCCCGCGATGCCGAGACCCTGCCCGGCCCCGATCACGCGACGGGTGGGCACCCGGCGCGCGAGCCGTGCCGCGAGCAGCGCGGCGATGGATGCGGCCGCGGCGTTGCCGGCGAAGTCGATCGAGTACTGGATCGGCCCGAGGCCGTTGACGTCCTCGAGGATGAACGCCGACGACGACACGTACGCGAAGACGACGATCATCATCGCCGACGCGACGACGACGTAGCCGACGTAGCGACGGTCCTTCAGCACCGCCGTCGAGGCGGTGACGAAGGTTCGCAGCCCGCCGCCGTGCCGCTGGCCGCGGGGCAGCGTGTCGGGCACGAACCGCAGCACGCAGGCCGTCATCGCGACGCCGGCGGCGGCGACGAGCCAGAACGACGTCTGCCACACGGAGAACTGCACGATCACGCCGCCGAGCAGGGGCCCGAGGATGAGCGCGATCCCGCCGACGCCGCTCATGAGGTTGAGCACCCGGACCAGCCGGCTCCCCCGGGCGAGATCGACGAGCACGGCGCGGACGACCACCATCGCCCAGCCGCCGGCGAAGCCCTGCGCGAGCCTCGCCACGGCGAGGACCTCGATCGAGGGCGCGAGGGCGCAGACGACGCTCGCCAGCGTGACGCCGACGGTCCCGAGCACCAGCGGCATCCGGCGTCCCCGTTGGTCGGAGATCGGGCCGCCGAGCAGCTGGCCGAGCGCCATGCCGACGAAGAACGTCGTCAGGGTCAGCTGCACCGCCGTCGTGGACGCGGCGAGGTCGCGGGCGACGTGCGGGAAGGCGGGCACATACATGTCGGTCGCGAGGGGCGCGACCGAGCTGATCAGCACCGCGGTCGCGATCAGCGATGCGGGGATCGCGCCCCGGACGGCGGTCTTCTCCATGGCGCGGCACCCTCCTCGGCCGAACGACTCGACGACGACCACGAAAGCCGCTGCTCGCGAGCGGCGGGAGTCCCCGCTGAAGGGTGCACCGGCAGGGAACCCCTCGTCCTCGGCGGCTCCCGTCCCGGGAGCCGCCCTCCTCGGGATCCCCCGGCACTCCCGGCCGGCTATCCGGCGTCGTTCCCCGGAGCGGACCCGCTCGCTCCCGCATCGGACGGGGAATGAGGTCGGATGGGGCGGTAGGTGCGCCACGTGCGGTCGTAGTGGCGGATGCCCCAGATCAGGCTGCCGGCCACGAAGGCGAGCCCCAGCACGACGCCGACCACCGTCGCGAGCAGGACCGTGCCGCCGGCCGCCGACACGACCGAGGCGCCGAGCAGGCCGAGCAGGAGACCGTTGACGGTGAAGACGAGCATGAACGAGCTGCCGAAGACGTGGCTCGCGCCCTCCACCAGGATGAACGAGTAGGTGCGGCGCATTCCTGCCTCGTCGTCGTGGCTCGCCGCGAGGAAGTAGCGCTCGACGCCCGGATCGAGATCGACGTACGCCGCGCGCAGTCGGTTCATCGCGACGACGTACTGCATGTCCTGATCGGCGACGCTGCCCACCCGGATCTGGGTCATCAGCCCGACGACGACGAGGAAGGCGAGCACGCCGACCTCGGCGACCGGGAAGCCACCCTCGGAGGGCATCGCCTGGCCGAGCAGGCCGAGCGTGACGAGTCCCGCGGACACCAGCGTGAGATGGATGGTGATGCGGGTGAGCACCTCGCCCTGCGCCGTGCTGCGTGACGCGAGCAGGCTCCAGTGCTCCGTCGCCAGCAGCTGGGCCCTCACGGCGGGTGATGGCGGCCCGGATGGCTCCGGCTCCATCGCGCCAGTCTGCTCCCACCGACTCGGCCCGGGAAGCCCCGGCTGAGGATCGCCCGGGCATGGCGGATGCCGAGGTTCCGCCCGGAGGACCGGGCCGATCGTTCCGAGCTCAGGCTTCGTGGCTTCGAACGACCGGGTCCGACATCGCCCAGGACGACAGCAGCGTGAGCCGGTCGGCGGAAGGTGAGCCGGGCTCGGCCGTGTAGACCATCAGGATGTGGCCCGGGTCGGCCGTGATCGCGAGCTCTTCGTAGGCGAGCACGACCTCGCCCACGATCGGGTGGTTGAAGCGCTTCGTGCCGGACCCGTGCGTCCGCACGTCGTGCGCGCCCCAGAGCGACCGGAAGAGCTCGCTCCGCGTCGAGAGCTCGCCGACGAGGTCCTGCATGGCCCGGTCGTGCGGGTCGCGGCCCGCTTCGGCCCGCATGATCGCGACGCACATCTCGGCGAAGCGGTCCCAGTCGGGGTAGAAGTCGTGGGAGGCCGGGTCCAGGAACTGGAACCGCGCGAGGTTGGGCACCCGCCCGCCGTCGCCGATCACCGGTGCGTAGAACGCCCGCCCCAGCGCGTTGGTCGCGAGCAGGTCCTGCCGGGAGTTGCGCACGAATGCGACGGCGTCGGTGAGGGCCTCGAGCGCCCAGTTGAGGCTCGGGCGGGGCGCGCCGGTGCGTACGGGCCGGCGCCGCACGCGACCCGACACGGGGATCCCGTCGGAGGCGCGGGCGAGATCGGAGAGGTGGGCGCGCTCGGTGTCGTCCAGGCGCAGCGCGCCGGCGATCGCCTCGAGCACGGATGCGGAGGCGCCCGCGATGTCGCCGCGTTCGATCTTCGAGTAGTACTCGACGCTCAACCCGGCGAGCGACGCGACCTCGCTGCGCCGCAGGCCCGGCACGCGCCGGTTCCCGCCGGCGAGGATGCCGACCTTGTCCGGCGTGAGGCGCGCGCGGCGCGTCACGAGGAACTCCCGCACCTCGGCCCGTGTGTCCATGCCGGACAGGATAGGGAGCCGTCCTCCCGGCCAGGGATGCCCTGCTGGTACACCCCTCGCCAGGCACTCCTTCGTCCGGCCGCCCGGGCGTCTGATGGTGGCAGCGCTCGAGCAGCCCCTGCTCGCGCCCCAC
The DNA here is from genome assembly GCF_025463795.1 of Amnibacterium sp. Taxonomy (GTDB): domain Bacteria; phylum Actinomycetota; class Actinomycetes; order Actinomycetales; family Microbacteriaceae; genus Amnibacterium. The sequence continues at coordinate 44,222 of NZ_JAODBE010000057.1, read as the reverse complement.
CAGCGAGGAGCCCGTCGTATGCGCGGAGTCGTACTGCACGCCCCCGGAGACGTCCGGATCGAGGACCGGGATGACCCGAGGATCATCGAACCCACCGACGCGATCCTCCGACTGTCGGCGACCTGCAGCTGCGGATCCGACCTGTGGCCCTACCGGGGCGTCGAGGAGGTCCACGACGCGGTCATGGGCCATGAGTACGTGGGCATCGTCGAGGAGATCGGCGCAGAGGTGTCGACGGTGCAGGTCGGCGACTTCGTCGTCGGCTCGTTCTGGGCCTCCGACAACACCTGCGAGATCTGCCGGGCCGGATACCAGGCCTACTGCGTGCACCGGGTGCTCATGGGCACCATCGGCACGCAGGCCACCAAGGCCCGCATCCCGCTCGCGGACGGGACCCTCGTCGCGACGCCCGGGCAGCCGGACCCGGACCTGATCCCGTCGCTGATGGCCGCCTCCGACGTGCTCGGGACCGGCTGGTTCGCCGCCGTCGCCGCTGAGGTCGGCCCGGGCAGGACCGTCGCCGTCGTCGGCGACGGGGCCGTGGGTCTGCTCGGGGTGCTCGCCGCGAAGCAGCTCGGCGCCGAGCGGATCATCGCCTTCAGCCGGCATGCGGACCGGCAGGCGCTGGCGCGCGAATTCGGTGCCACGGACGTCGTCGAGGAGCGCGGCGACGCGGGCGTCGGGAAGGTCAAGGAGCTCACGAACGGACTCGGCGCGCACAGCGTCATCGAGGCCGTCGGCACCCAGGAGGCCATGGACCAGGCCATCCGCTCCACCCGGCCCGGCGGCCACGTCGGCTTCGTCGGCGTCTCCCACGACGTCTCGATCCCCGGCGACGAGCTGTTCATGGCCGGCGTGCACCTCCACGGCGGACCGGCCCCCGTGCGGCGGTTCCTGCCCGAGCTGATCCGGCTCATCTGGGACCGCACGATCGACCCCGGCAAGGTCTTCGACCTCACCCTCCCGCTGGAGCAGGCCGCCGAGGGCTACAGGGCCATGGACGAGCGCCGCGCGACCAAGGTGCTCCTCACCCTCTGACCTCCACCACCCCGAAAGGAGCTCCCGATGGAGCACTCCCCCACCCGGCCGACCGACAAGGGCCCCGCCGCGACCTTCACGGGCGACGTCTACGTCACCCCGATCGCCGGTCCGAGCGGCAACTCCCGACTCACGGCCGCCCTCGTGCGCTTCACGCCGGGCGCCCGGTCGCACTGGCACTCCCACGACGCCGGCCAGACGCTGCACGGAGCCGACGGCGTCGGCCTCGTGGTCGACCGTGCTGGTCACGTCCTCCGCATCCGCCCCGGCGAGACGGTGTGGACGCCACCCGGCGAGGAGCACTGGCACGGCGCGACCGAGGACACCCTGCTGGCCCACTACGCACTCCTCGACGTCAACGAGGACGGCAGCGACCCGACCCGCTGGCTCGAGCCCGTCACGGACGAGCAGTATCAGGACGCCGACGCGGCAGCGAAGAAGGCGGCACGATGACCGATCAGCCGAAGCAGGTCGGCGGTGGCCGACGCTCCATCGGCGACGTCGCCCCGAAGCTCGCCGCCCTCACCGACGACGTGCTCTTCGAGGACGTCTGGGTCCGCACGCAGCTCGCCGCCCGGGACAGGAGCCTCATCACCGTCGCCGCGCTCGTCGCCGGCGGCGACGCAGACCAGCTCCGGTTCCACCTCCGCCGCGCCATGGAGAACGGGCTCACCGAGACGGAGCTGATCGAGGCGATCACCCATCTCGCGTTCTATGCCGGCTGGCCCAAGGCGATGACGGGGATCAGCGTCGCCGGGCAGGTCTTCAGCGACTGAACCGAGCACGTCAGCATTCGGCGTTCAGCCGGATGGAGTAGGAGGGAGGGTTCTGTGGAGTACACCCGTCTCGGCCGTACCGGCCTGGTCGTCAGCCGGATCGCCATGGGGTGCATGAGCTTCGGCGACCCGACGCGCGGCCTGCACACCTGGACGCTCGACGAGGATGCCTCGCAGCCGTTCTTCCGCCAGGCCGTGGAGCTCGGCGTCACCCTCTGGGACACCGCGAACACGTATCAGCAGGGCAGCTCGGAGGAGTTCGTCGGCCGAGGGATCCGGCGGTACTCGCGCCGTGAGGACATCGTGCTCGCCACCAAGGTCTACGGCCGGATGCACCCGGGACCGGGCGGCGGTGGCCTGTCCCGGAAGGCCATCATCGAGCAGGTGGACGCGTCCCTCGCCCGGCTCGGCACGGAGTACATCGACCTCTATCAGATCCACCGCTTCGACCCCGAAGCGCCGGTCGAGGAGACGATGGAGACCCTGCACGACGTCGTGAAAGCGGGAAAGGTGCGCTACCTCGGTGCATCCTCGATGTGGGCGTGGCAGTTCGCGAAGCTGCAGCACGCCGCCGACGTCGGCGGATGGACCCGGTTCGCGTCGATGCAGGACCAGTACAACCTGATCAAGCGCGAGGAGGAGCGGGAGATGATCCCGCTCTGCGCGGATCTCGGCGTCGGCCTCGTTCCCTACTCCCCCCAGGGCAAGGGCCGCCTCACCCGACCGTGGGGCGAGCAGACCCGGCGCTCCGGCACCGACGAGGTCGCCCGGGCCTTCGACGCCCCCGACGACGAGGCCGTCGTCGACGCCGTGCAGCGCGTGGCGGAGCGCCGCGAGCTGCCGATGGCGCTGATCGCCCTCGCCTGGGTGCTGCAGAACCCGGTGGTCTCCGCGCCCGTCGTCGGCGCCACCAAGCCGCACCACCTCGCGGATGCCGTCGCCGCGCTCGACGTGCACCTCACCCCCGAGGAGACGAGCGAACTCGAGGCGCCCTACACACCGCAGACCCCGTTCTGGTGGTGACGCAGGCAACCGACGCCGCCACGTCCTCGCCGGCGCGCGGTCCTCGTCCCGGTGCCGCGCTGGCGATCGGGTCGCTGGGGTTCTTCCTGATCACACTGGACATCCTGATCGTGAACGTCGCGCTGACGCGGATCGGCGCCGAGCTGGGTGGCGCGACGGCCGGGAAGCAGTGGGTGATCGACGGCTACACGCTGCTCTTCGCCTCGCTGCTCCTGTTCGCCGGCAACCTGTCGGACACGATCGGGGCCAAGCGGGCGATCGCGACCGGGATCGGCCTCTTCGCGATCACGTCCGCCGCCTGCGCCGGCGCCCCCACGCTCGGCGCGCTGATCGCCGCGCGATGCGTCCAAGGCGCCTCTGCGGCCCTGATGCTGCCCGCGTCGATGGCGCTGATCCGCGAGGCCTACCCGGACCCGCGACGGCGGGCACGCGCCCTCGGAGTGTGGGCCGTCGGCGGAGCCGTCGCGGGTGCTCTCGGGCCGTTGGTGGGCGGCCTGCTCACGACGGTCAGCTGGCGGCTGGTCTTCGGGATCAACATCCCGGTCTGCGTCGCGATGCTCGTGCTCCTGCTCCGCGTGCGGCGGTCGCCGGTCCGGCCGAGCCGCTTCGACTGGATCGGCCAGCTCACCGCCGTCGTCGGCCTGAGCGCCTTGATCTCCTGCCTGATCCAGGGCGGCGCCGAGGGCTTCGGCACGCCCCCCGTCATCAGCGACGGGCTCCTCGCGATCGTCGGACTGGCCGCCTTCGTCCTGGTCGAGCGCCGCGTGCGCCAACCGATGATGCCGTTGAGCCTGTTCGGGTCGGTGGGCATGCGGATCGCGCTCCTGGTCGGATTCTCCTTCATGGTCGCGAACTTCGGGACCGTGTTCCTCGTGAGCCTGTTCGTGCAGCAGCATCTCGGCCTGAGCCCGCTCGTGGCCGGCCTGCTGGTCTTCCCGACCGCGATCTTCAGCGTCGTGGGGAACCTCGCCAGCGGCCCGATCACCGTGCGTTTCGGCACCCGGATCCCCGTCGTGGCCGGCATGGTCTGCATGGCGGTCGGGGTGCTCGGCATGTTCGCCGTCGCACCCCTGAACGCCGCACCGGCCGTGACGAGCCTGCTCGTCCTCACCGGCGCCGGCGGATCCGTGGCGATGCCGTCGGTCACCGGCATCGTCCTCGCCAGCGTGCCACAAGAGCTCTCCGGCACCGCGAGCGCCGTCTTCAACACCTTCCGTCAGGTGGGCGGCGCGGTCGCGATCGCGGTCTTCGGGGCCCTGATCGCCGACCCGGCGCGCTTCGTCCAAGGCATGCAGGTCAGCCTGCTGATCGCCGCGGCACTCCTCGTCGCCGCGGCGATCGCCGGTCTCCGCATCCGCCCGCTTCCTGCTGCGCGCTGACGGATCGCGCCCGCCCCCGAAGGCCGCTCAGCGGCCCAGCCACCACCACAGCACCCATCTCGGGCCAGCCAGGGCGACGCGGCCGACGTACCCGACCACGCGGACGACGACGCCCTGCGCCGGTGGCGGCGGGTGCACCGACTTCGAGGACCTCGGCATCTCACGGCCGAGGATCGTCGCAACGACCGATCCTGCGCTTCCGGCGACGCCGGTCAGGGACGGTGACACCCACCACCGGTCGCCCATGCGCAGCGCGGCACCTGCTGCCACCCCGACGGTGCCGCGCGCCTTGCGCATCTGCGTGAAGAGGTCGCTTCCCGTCGTGCCGTCACCCGTGAGCAGCGCCTTCGCCGTCTTGGTGACATCGACCTCCGAGGTCCCCTCCGCCTCGACGATGGCCCGGATGATCCCGGCCGCCTGATCGGGGACGCCGAGGAGCTCGCAGAGGTGCAGGGTCGCGCTGATCCGGCCCCACAGCCAGTCCCACTCCCGCCACTTCCGGCTCCCGAACGCCGCGAAGTGCCCGAGCCGCGTGCCGTAGAGGATGTCCGACGCATTCGCGATCTTCCGCTGCTCCTGCAGCGTCGCGAGGCCGAACAGGTCCAGCGGCAGCCGCACGTCGAACCGGAAGAAGTCGAAGACCGGTGTCGGGGTGGCGTCCACGGGGAGCCCGGGCGCACCGTTCACCACCTCGAGGCTGAGCCCCGCCCGCAGGGCCCGTGTGGGATCGACCGGATCACCGAGCCCCGCGGCCACCAGGCCCGCCGCCTCGTCGACCAGGTCACGCACCCGCTGCGGCACGCCGAGCTCGCCGTGGATCCGGCTGAGCTCGACGGCGATGTCCGCCGCGGATGCGGGACCGGCCGGTTGCGAGGCGAGCGCTTCGCGCACGAGTCTCGCGATGGCGTGCAGCTCTTCCGTGATCACATGCAGCCGCCGGCGCCGCTCGTTCTGCTCGTCGCCCTCCGACGTGCGGATGCTGCGGAGGAACAACCTCACGAGGCGGTCCGCGGGCGCGACTCCCCAGTGCCAGAGGTCGCCCGGAGCGTAGGCGAAGGCGTTCGGCAGCCATGTCTGGGGTCCGTCGACGACCGCGCTGAGGTCGTCGCCCCAGGGTTCGGGTTGCAGCGACTGCACGCCGTCGTCGGAGGCCGCGTCGTACGCCTCCGCGATCCCCACGCTCGCCGCGGCCGCCCGGTAGTACGGGAAGAGCGCTTCGGCCCCTGCGACGATCGTGCCTGCGCCGTTCCCGGTGACGAGCTGCACGAACCGCTGAACGTCCACATCGGGCCGTGCGGTGTTCATCATCGCGTCCAGCCGGTCGATGCCGTCGCGGAGGTTCGCCTCCCCCGGGTAGGTGAAGATCTTCGGGACGATCGCCGCCCACGAGGGCATGCCCTGCGCCGCCAGCTCCTGCTCGATCTCGGGGTCCGGCGCGGACGGGACGATGTACGCGAGGCTCCGCTTCCAGGTCGCGTCGACGGACCGCTTGCCGATGGCGTCGAGCACCGCGTCGAACGGGGCGTTGTCGAGCAGCCCGCCGTCGAGCAGCCAGTCGGCGGGACCGCCGTCGTCGTGCACCGGGAGTCGGCGGTGCTGCCGGAGCATCGGCGACTCCTCGACGGGGTCGAACACGCCGGGGATCGACGCGGTCGCCCGCGCCGCCTCGGCCAACGCGGCGGCCGTCTCCGGGCCGAAGTCGCGGACGTCGTCGCCGCGCTGCAGCCCGACCGTCGGGTCGGACGTCGCGACGAATCCGCCTGGCCCCGACCGGAACCGGTACCGCCGGCGGTGGTCGGGCAGCTCGAACCGGGTCCCCTGGGAGTCCCGGAAGACCCGGGACGGACCGCCGACAGCGCTCGCCGTGGTGACGAGCGTCACCTCCTCCTCCCCCGCCTCGTCGCCGATCGGGGCGATCTTCTGGAGCCCGTCCACGACCGAGCCGAGGAAGGCGGCGCCGTTCAGGACGGAGTTGACGGTCGTGCGGCTCGGGTCGAGCAGATGGTGCTCCTCGCCGTCGAGCTGGGCGCGGTCCATCCAGAGCGCTCGCAGCGATCCGAGCGTGCCGTTGCGGGCGATCGCCGTCGCGAGGAACACGCCGTTCAGGCCGCCGGCGCTCGTGCCGGCGATGACGTCCACGACGACCCGCGGCTTCCCCTCACACGCGCGCCGCCACAGCGTGAAGACCTCGCGCTCGGGCTCCGTCATCGGCGGCTCGTCGGCCCCCGGCCACGACGCCCTCCGGACGAGGTCGAGCTCGTTCGCGACGCCGCCCATCCAGATCGCGAGGCTGATCCCGCCGTTCAGCACGAGCGCGAGCCGGTGCTCGTCGACCTCCGCCATCGGTCGACCTCCTCCTGTGCGAGCACGGTCGGCCCGGCACGTCCGTCTCCGGAGCCCGGGTGCGGCGTCCCGTCCCCCGGACGATGGAGCTCGTGAGGAGGCGCCGAACGGTACCGCTCACCGAGGAACCGTGGCATGCCGGGATTCACGTATCGCCCGCATCCGGCCTACGGGGCTTCGAGGTGTCGGACAGGTCCCCCCAGTGCACAGCCGATTCCGCGCCGGGCGGCACGATGCTGTGCACATGGACGAGCAGCGCGCGACGGAGACCGAGGACCGGGCAGCGACGGCGATGGAGTCCGTTCCGGTGGAGACCGCACGCATCATCCGGACCGGAAGCCTCTGGACCGCGACCGCGATGCTCGTGCCGCCGCTCGGGCTCGGACCTCTGCTCGCGGCCGGGTGGCGCCCCGGCACGCTGCCGGCCGCTGTCGCGGACGTGTGGTGGATCGGCGCCCTCGCCGCAGCCGTCGGCCTCGCGCTGCTCATCTGGGCGGGCTGCCCGGTGCTCGGCTTCCGTCTCGAGCAGGCGTACCGCCAGAAGGTGGTCTCCATCCGGGTCGGCATCGTGCTGAACGTGAGCGGGACGGTCCTCGCGGGGCTGGCGATCCTGATCAGCCCCGTCGCGCATTGAGGCCGGGGTGCCAGATCGGACGACGGGATCAGGCTCCTCCGCCGCGACCTCGGGCCTCGACATCCCGCCGCCGGGTGGCCCCACCCGTGCCGAGTCGGGCCGCTCGTCAGTCGCCGATCACGGCCGCCTCGCGGGGCCCGAGGCCGCCTTCGAGGATCCGCCGTCCGGACGGCACCGGGACGGCTGCAGGACGGTCCGTGAGGTTGAGCACGACGGTCAGGGCCTGCTCGGGGTCGCCCCGGTTCGCGACCCGGTAGACGAGCAGCTCGTTCTCCAGCCGTTCGACCGTCAGCACCCCGTTGACGAGCCAGGGAGACCGCCGCCGCAGTCCGATCAACCTCTGGTGCAGGCGCAGGGTCGGTTCGCCGAGGGCCGACAGCTCCCCGGGGGTGGCGGGGAAGGGCGGCCGCACCTCGTCGTCCCCGCCCGCGCGCTCCTCCTTCACGCCGGTGAACGCCTGCTCATCACCCGCGTAGACGACGGGATGCCCCGGCACCGTGAACAGCACGGTGACCGCGTGGTGGAGCAGCCACGGCTCTCGCAGGGCGCTCGCGATCCGCGTCACGTCGTGGTTGCCGAGGAAGGTCGTCGGCACGAACGACTCGAGCATCGCGGCGTGCCGGCGGAGAGCATGGGCGAGCTCGAAGAGGTTCCGGTCGTTGAGCCCGCTCCACACGGCCTTCCAGAGCTCGTACTGGGTCACGGAATCGAGGCCGCTGTCGCCGACGAACGCGGCGTAGGCGCCGTGCAGCACCTCGCCGAGCAGCCAGGCGTCCGGATGGCTCTCGTGGACGGCATCGGCGACGGCGCGCCAGAACGACGTCGGAACCGCGTAGGCGGCATCCAGCCGCCACCCGGACGCGCCGCGGTCGAGCCAGTGCCGCATCACGGACACGACGTGGTCGCGCACCTCGGGCTCGTCGTGGTTCAACGCGACGAGGGCGTCGTGCCCCTCGAAGGTCGCCCATCCGTCGCCCTCCCGCCGGAACCAGCGGCGAGCGCGCGACTCCGGATCCGTCGACGCCTCCTGGAACCTCGGGAACGAGCGGCCCACATGGTTGAAGACGCCGTCCAGCACGAGCCGGATCCCCCGCTGCCGGGCGGCCGCGACCAGCGCGTCGAAGTCGGCGTCGTCCCCGAGGCGCGCGTCGATCGCGAAGTGGTCGACGGTGTCGTAGCCGTGCGACTCCGAGGCGAACACGGGCCCCAGCTGCAGCACGTTCGCGCCGAGCTCGACCACGTAGTCGAGCCACGCCGTCATCTGCGGGAGGCGGTGCCGCACCGCGGGCTGCGCGGTCCGTTCGGCACCGACGAAGCCGAGCGGATAGACGTGCCAGAGGACCGCATCGGAGAACCGCACCGGCCCATCGTGGTCAGCGCGGCTGGGTGCCTCCCCAGGCCTCCGCCGTCGAATCAGCGATCCTCCTTCGGCCTTCACCGACGGGATGGTGGGACCGGGCGCTGGTCGTCGGGGTCTTGGCCTTCGTCCAGCCGTCTTGCCCCGAACGCGGACCGTTTGTCAACCGGGCTGACAGAGTTCGGCCCCCGTCCTACTGTCACTGCCGTGAAGCACGTGACGATCGCAGACAAGTCTCTCCTCATCGGTGATGCGGTCGCCGATGTGCTCGTCCGGTACGCGACGCTGCTCGGCAAGATGAACAGCGCGGACAACGTGATCATCCGGTCCATCGGGATCGACGGTGAGGAGGTCGAGGCCAACTACCTCCTCAACTCGGGCACCGTGATGATGACCGAGAGCACGCGGTCGACGCTGCCCGAGCCGGACAACGCCGACGCGCAGTCGTACATGGAGGATCGTCTTCAGCACTACGAGGACTACTCGTTCCCCGACCCGGACACGTTCGGGGCGAACTGAATGGTCGACGAGACGCATCCGACCGCCGCGACATCCCCCGACCGCGTTCACGACGTGCGGCTGATCGGCGAGGTCGGCGGCGGCGTCCGGGGCACGATCGTCGGCCCCCTCCCGCTCTGGTTCGTGCACCAGGGAGTCGCCTATGTCCGCGCAGCGCGGCGGACCGACGGGAGCGACGGCACCTCGATCCACGAGTACCGCGCTGTCACCCCCGCCTGAGCCGAGGCAGACCCTCGCCGGCACCCCCAGATTTCTGGTATGGCCGCGATCCGCGGCAGGCGGTCGACTGTCGGGGATGAGAGGAGCGGAGATGTTCGCACGCACGTCGACATGGTCGGGATCGCAGGAGGTCCTGAAGCGGTGGATCGAGCACGCGGAGAGCACGGTCAGGGGGTTCGTCGAGGGACTGCCGGGCAACGCCGGGGTCATGTTCTTCGTCGACCGCGATGCCGGAACTGCCCTGACGTTGACCCTCTGGGACAGCGAGGCCGCCGCGGTGGCGACGGATGGGTTCGCCGACCGGAGTCGGGCCGCGACGATCGCGGCGACCGGCAGCGCCTTGCTCGCGGAAGGGCGCTACGAGGTCGTGGCCGGCGCGTAGATTCCGGGGCACGGGGCCACCGATGCTCACCGGCCCGGCACTGCACAACGCCACGGCGGCGATCGTGGCGACGTGCCGTGCCGGGCTGGACATCGGCGCGTTCCGGGCCCGCGGTCCTGCCGCGCTTGCGGCGGATCGATCCGGTGGACGCGCTGTCGTGGGCCGCGGTCGACCCCGTCACCCTCCTGTTCACCCGCGCGCAGCTGCCCCGCCTTCCCGTCCGCACGAGGAGCGGCCGCTGGGCCGCCCTCCACGCCTCATGGATGAGCGCGACCGCGACGGCACCGTCGCGGTGATCATCGAGGATGCGGCCCCGGCCGATGTCGCGCCGGTGTTCGTGGCCGCGTAGGTGCTCACGGCGCGGGAGCAGGAGGTCGCCGCCTTCGTCTGCCGGGGGCTCTCCACCCGCGAGATCACCGCGCGGCTGCACGTCACCGTCGACACGGTGCAGGACCACCTGAAGTCCGTCTACGACCGGACCGGGGTGCACAGCCGCGGTGAGCCGGTCGCGCTCATCTACCGGCAGGACTACCTGCCCCGCATCGCCACCGGCTGACCCGCTCGGACTTGCAGGAGGAGGGGACCTCTTCCTGAGCGGCGCGGTCCACCGTCCCTCGGGAGCGGATCTGCGGTCGTCTGCTGCTCCGGGCCGTCCCGACCGGAGGCGGGTACTGTCGCAGCATGGGTTGCTTCGCCGTCATGGCCGCGCCGACCGCGCTCTAGCAGCGGTACCGCGCTCGCCGCGAACGCGGCCTCATCGTCCTGCCCTTCGGGGCAGCGCCGCGCCGTACCGCTGATCAGCGTCCGCCGGCAGCCGCGCCATCGCGCCGCGCTGCCGGGCCACTCCGCCTGATCGAGGGAACCATGGCTCAGTCGCAGCATTCCGATCCGCACCACGAAGAACCGCCCGCACACCACCCCACGTCGGGAGCCGTCGCGCCGCGCGGTCGCGCCGGCCGACGTCCGACCTTGTTCCTGATGGTGGGGCTACCAGGGGCAGGGAAGACCACCCGGGCGAGGGAGCTCGCGGCGGCGCACGACGCGCTCCGGCTGACCCCCGACCACTGGATGATCCCGCTGTTCGGCGACAGCATGGCCGACGGCAGGCGCTTCGTACTGGAGGGGCGGCTCATCTCGGTCGCCCTCCAGGCGCTTCGGCTGGGTGTCGGCGTCGTGCTGGACTTCGGGCTCTGGGCCCGCGACGAACGGTCGGCACTGCGTCGGCTGGCGCAGGCGAACGGCGCGACGTGCGAGGTCGTCTACCTGCCGATCGAGAAGCACGTCCAGCTCGCCCGCATCGCCCGGCGGCAGGAGGAGGAACCGCATCAGACCTTCCGGATGACCGAGGCCGACGTGGACCGATGGCGGACGCAGTTCCAGGTCCCCGACGAGGAGGAGCTGCGAGGCATCGAGATCCCGCCTCCGCCGCCCGGCTGGCCCGGGTGGCCGGAGTGGGCGGAGTGGCAATGGCCGTCCAGCACCGCGCCATGACGCCGACGGTGGGCAGCCTCGCTATCGGCCCTCGGCGCCGCGCGCGCTCCACTCGGACCGGAGGATCCCCATCAGGACGATGTCCTCGTACGCTCCGCGCACCCAGGCGTGGTCGCGCCGGCGCCCCTCGACGACGAAGCCCACCTTCTCGTAGGCCCGGATCGCGCCCGCGTTGGACGCGATCGCCTGCAGGTGGAGTCGACGCAGGTTCCGGCGCACGAACGCGAACTCGACGAGCTGCGAGATCGCCAGGGTGCCGATGCCCTGCCCGCGGGCTTCGGGGACCAGCGCGATCCCGACCTCCGCGTGGCGCGCCAGTGCATTCGACTCGAACAGGGAGATCGTGCCGACGGCGACCCCGTCAACGTCGACCACGAAGCGCACGTTCCCCGGCTCCTGGTCCTCGTCCGCCAGAGCGAGCCGGGCGTCGAAGGCGACCCGCGTCAGCGGAGCGGGCGGGGACTCGTTCCGCTCCTCCCAGGTGGCGAGGTCGGCGGCGAGGCGGAACAGGACGTCGAGGTCGGCTTCGGCGCGAGCCCGAAGCGTCACCGACCGCGGAGAGGACACAGGCGGCACGCTACCCGTCGCAGCCCTCGCGCCGGATCGTGGTCGACGCCGACCGCAGTTCCGGGCCCGACGCCTCCCCGTCGCTTGACTTCCCGCCGATCGGCGCCTATCGTAATCAATCATTCGGTTGATCAAGCCAGCGGTTGGATAAGGAGTACAGTGGATCCCGAGGAGCTGGATCGGGCCTTCGCCGCGCTCGCCGATCCGGTCCGGCGCGGGATCATCTCGCGCCTCTCCCTGTCCGACGCGACGGTGAACGAGCTCGCTGCACCCTTCCCCATCACGAAGCAGGCGATCTCCCGCCACATCCAGGTCCTGGAGCAGGCCGGTCTCATCACCCGGAGCCGCGACGCGCAGCGCCGCCCCTGCCACCTCGACCCCACCACCCTCGAAGCGCTCACCTCCTGGCTCGACGCGCTCCGACTCGAGACCGAACGGCGCCATCGCCGGCTCGACGAGGTCCTCCGGACCCTGCACCCCAAGAAAGAAGGAACACCATGACGAACCCCACCCAGATCACCGTCGAGCCCGGACGGCCGTTCGTCGACATCGTGCGCGAGTTCGACGCACCCGTCGGCGCCGTCTTCCGCGCGCACACCGACCCCGACCTGTTCGCGAGGTGGACCGGTCCCGGTCAGCTGACCATGGAGATCCTCGCCTTCGACGCCGTGACGGGGGGTCAGTGGCGGTACGTGAGCCGGGACCCCGCGGGCGGCAGCTACGGCTTCCGCGGCGTCTTCCACACCGTCGAGACGGATGCGCTGATCATCCAGACGTTCGAGTTCGACGGTGCGCCGGGCCAGGTCAGCATGAGCGTCGCGCGGTTCGAGGCGACCGATCGCGGCACGCGGATCACCACCCACACGGTGTTCCCGTCCATCGAGGCGCGCGACGGCATGGTCGCCACCGGCATGGAGTACGGCGCGACCGAGAGCTACACCCGCCTCGACGACGTGCTCGCCGCCGTCCGGGCCTAGTCGGGACGCTCCTCGAGCACCGGCAGTGCGCTGCGCGGACGCCCCGATCGTCGGGGCGTCCGCGCAGCCGTGCTCCCCGAGGCCTTACGCGGCAGCGCCGGCCGGGGCGACGGCCACTCGTTCGTCCAGCCATCCCAGCACGGCGTCGGCGACCTCCTGCCAGCCGTGATCGATGGTGAGCGAGTGCCCGCGACCCTCGAAGATCCGCAGCTCCACCTGGCCGGCGTCGGGCTGCTTCCCGTAGAGGCGGTACACGTCCTCGGTCACGACCTGCGGAACCGTGTGATCCACCGTGCCCGAGGTCAGCAGGAGCGGCCCGGGCCGGGCATGCGAGAAGTCGACCGTCGCGGCGGACCGCCGGGAGAAGTTGGCCCCGGCGTCCTCGAAGAGCGGGCGGCCGGGCCCCGGGATGGTCCATTCGTCGAAGAGTGCCTGTGACTCCTCGTCGGTGAGCATGTTGCCGAAGCTGTACTTGAACTGCACCGCGGTGAGGGCGACGGTGCGGTGCCGGTTGGCGGGATTGCCGAGCACCGGGAAGCCCGACTTCAGCTGCGTGAACGGGACGTGCTTCACGCCCTTCACCGGAGCGGGATCGATCGCGACCGCCGCGCGGGCGAAACCGTTGGCCAGCAGCTCCTGCGCGATCAGACCGCCGAACGAGTGGCCGACGACGATCGGCGCGGTGCCCATGGCATCGATGAGGTCCGCGTAGTGATGGCAGATCGCTTCGATCCCGACGTCGTTCAACCCCCACGCGTCGGCGCGCGTCGCTTCGACGGAGTCGAGATCGCCGGGCCAGCCGGGCGCGGTCGCTTCATAGCCGTGCTCCGAGAAGCGCTCGATCCACGGCTTCCAGGCCGCGCTGTGGATCCAGAGACCATGGATGAGGATCACGGGCGGGTGGGAGGTCATTGCTGCTCCTGTTCGTCGTTCTTCTGGGGGTCACAAGGTCTTGACGAGGCCGCCGTCGATGAGGGAGTCGGATCCGGTGACGTTCCCGGCCCGGTCGCTCGCCAGCAGCACGACCAGATCGGCGACCTCGCGCGGCTGGGTGAACCGCACCGTCGAGAAGCCGCCCTGGCTCTCGACCACACGGTCCTTCGCGGTGTCGAAGTCGACGTGCATGTCTCGTGCCGCGGTCGCGGCGACGCCGTCCGACCCGAACCACAGATCGGTGGCGACCGGTCCGCGACTGATGGTGTTGAAGCGGATGTCCAGGCCGCCGTGCGCGTCCGCGTGCTCGACCAGGTCCTGCGGACCGGACGGCTCGCGAGGTCGACCTCGACGGCTGTGACGCCGCCCTTCTCGGCCAGCGCATGCAACTCGTCGGAGCCGTGCCGCGATCCCGCCACGACCGTGACGCCCTCCTCCCACAGCGCGCGCACCACGGCGAGGCCGATGCCCTTGCTCGCTCCGGTGACGACGGCGACCTTGCCTTCCAGACGCATGTCCATGCGGATCAGCCTTCGATCCGGCCCGGGCCGTGCCGGCCGCGGTCCCGCTGCGAGGAGGCGACGCTCACGCAAGGAACGGCCCTGTCGCCGAGGTCGACGCGCGCGTCGCCTGGGTCCATGTCGGCTCCCCGTCGGTGGGGCGACCGGCCGGATCGTGCTCGTGCGAGACGGTCGGTGGTCTCGGCCACGAGGTGCGCAGACAGGTGCCGCGAGCGGGCTCCCGGAAAGATCCTGATGGTTGCACGCGCTGCTGCTGCGAACAACCTTCGGATGGGCTCAGCGAACGCCCGGGCGCGTCGCCGCGGGCGGTCAGCGGTGGGCGCCGCACCGCCTCGCGGCCAGGAGGGCGAGGGTCCGCGTCGTCGCGAGCAGCTCGGCGATCTCCACCTGCTCCCGCGGCGCGTGGGCGTACGCGACGTCGCCCGGGCCGTAGTGCAGGGTCGGGATGCCACCCATGCCGACGTAGAGCCGCAAGTCGCTACCGTAGGGCGCACCCGCGAGCGAGGCGGTCCGCTGCTCCACCTCGTCGATCGCGCCGAGCACCTCCGCGACCAGCGGATCCGCCGGATCGAGGTGGCCGCTGGCGAACTGACCGCCGTGCCAGGCGATCTCGACGGGGTGGTCCCGCAACCAGCCGTCTCGCCTGCAGGCGGCGGCGACCGCCTCCGTCAGCTCCGCGCGGGCGTGCGCGGGCTCCTCGTCCAGCTGGACGCCGAGCCGCCCCTCCGCGACGAGGAGGTCGGGGACGCTGCTCGCCCAGTCGCCCGCATGGATGTGTCCGATCGAGATCGGGTACGGCAGCACCACGCCGTCGAACAGGTGGTGAGGCCGCTCGTTGCGTCGCAGCTCGAGCTCGGCGAGGGCGGCGTGGACGGGCAGGAAGGCGTCGATCGCGCTGTACCCGCTGCGGCGCACGCTCGCGTGCGCCGCACGACCCGGCACGCGCAGCTCGAACGTGAGCGCGCCGGCGTTGGCGACGACGACCCGGCCGCTGGTGGGCTCGCTGATCACCGCGGCCTCCGCGCCGTGCCCGCGCAGCATGGTGGCGAAGGCGCCGAGGCCGCCGTCCTCCTCGCTGATCACGGAGTGGACGGCGAACGGCCGTTCCAGCGTCACGCCGGAGGCGACCAGCGCCCGGGCGACGGCCGTGTTGGCGGCGACACCGGCCTTCATGTCGCACGCGCCCCGGCCGCGGACCACGGTGCCCGTGATGTCACCGCTCCACGGGTTGCGGTCGTGCCACCTGCCCAGATCACCGGTGGGGACCACGTCGACGTGCCCCTGCAGCACGAGCGCCGGCAGGCCGGCCTGGGAGCCGAGGACCCCGACGACGCCGTAGCCCTCCTGCCGCACCGACTCGGTTCCGGGGTGATGGGGATGGGCGGCGAGCCCGGGGAGGTCGAGCTTCCAGGCGTCCACCGCGAAGCCCAGCGACTCGAGCCGGCGGGCCTGCCGGTGCTGCAGATCCGACTCCGCGTCGGATCCGGTCACGCTCGGCACGCGGATGAGGTGGACGAGATCCTGCACGAGCGCGTGCTCGTCGATCGCGTCGAGCACGTCGACCTCCGCGTCGGACAGCCCGCTCGGTCCGACCCGGTCGCTCTGGACGGCGATGCTCACGCTCGGACCGTAGAAGCACGTGGTGCTCGGCGTCCAGCGCCTCGCCGAACGGATCACCGTGCGCGCCGCCCGAATCGATCCCGACCCGGCAGCGGTCAGGGCAGCGGGACGCTCCTCTCGGACGCCGCGTTCCGGATGTCGAGGTACTGCGACCAGGTGATCGCCCCGCGGGTGGCCTGCGCAGGCGCGAGGTTCCAGCCGAGCCGGTATGCGGATCCGATGCGGCCGGCCAGCGGAACGGGCACGTGTACGGTGCGTCGTCCGAGCCGCGCCCGGAGCGCGGCGACGAGATCGGCGAACCCGAGGACGTCGGGGCCCGCGAGGTCGGGGACCCGGCCGGCCGGGTCCCCGAGGGCGAGTTCGACGAGCCGGACCGCGACCTCCGACGCATCCACCGGCTCGAACCGCAGCCCCCGCGGTGCCGGCACGAGAGGGAACCGGCCGAGGGCGCGGGCCACGGGGTGCACGAAGTCGTGGAACTGGGCGGCGCGGAGGATCGTGAAGGGCGTACCGCCCGCCGCGACGGCCCCCTCCGCGGCCGCCTTCGCCCGGAAGTAGCCGATGGGCATGCGATCCGCACCGACGACCGAGATCAGGACCAGGTGCCGCACCCCCGCAGCCCCGGCCGATCGGGCGACGGAGCGGCCGGCGGCATCGTCGCCGCGCGGGCCGCCGGCGAGATGCAGCACCACCTCCGCGCCCGTCATCGCGGCGTCCAGACCTCGCCCGGTCACGGTGTCGCCGGCGACGTGCCGGACGCCGGGGCGATCGGTTCCCGGGTGGCGGCTCAGGATCCGGACGTCGCGACCCTCGGCCTCGAGGAGCGCGACGACCCGCCGCCCGAGGTTGCCGGTGCCGCCGGTCACGAGCATTGGAGCGGCCATGTCTGTTCCTCCTTGTCACGGACGGGCCCGCTGCCACGTCGACTCTTCGACGAGCAGGCAGGAGAGGATGTGACATGACCGACCCGGACACCCTCGCCGGCGCGTTCGAGATCGCCCGCCCGCGGCTCCGCTCCGTCGCGCGACGGCTGCTCGGGTCCGACGCCGAGGCGGAGGACGCGGTGCAGGAGGCGTGGCTCCGTCTCGAGCGCGTCGACCCGCACACCATCCAGAACCTCGACGCGTGGCTGACCACGGTGGTCTCCCGGATCAGCCTCGACGTCCTCCGCTCGCCGCGACGCACTCGCGAGCAGTCGTGGGAGATCGAGCCGTGGGCGGCCAAGGACACCGCGGCCGACCCCGCCGAGGCGATGCACAGCGCCGACCTGGCGACGACGGGCCTGCTGATCGTGCTCGATCTGCTGACGCCGGCGGAACGGCTCGCGTTCGTGCTGCACGACGTCTTCGGGGTTCCCTTCGCCGAGATCGGCGCCGTGCTCGGCTTCTCGTCACAGGCGGTGCGGCAGCAGGCATCAAGGGCTCGGCGCCGGGTGCGTGACGTCCCGCGGCCCGCGCGACCGTCGAGAGCCCGGGAACGCTCGATCGTGGAGGCGTGGCTGGCCGCGGCGCGGGACGGCGACCTGACGCGACTCCTCGCGCTGCTGGACGAGGACGCCGTGCTCCACGCCGACTACGGCGCCTCGGCCACCCTGCTCCAAGGATCACGGACGATCGCGGAGCAGGCGGCGCTCTCGTCGCGCCTCGCCGCGAACTCGGTCCTCGTCCGCCTCGGCGGACGGCCCGGCGTCCTGGCTCGACTCGGGAACCGACCGGTCTCCGTCATGGCCTTCGAGATCCGGGACGACCGGATCGTGCGGCTCGACGTGCTCGCGGATCCCGACCGGCTGTCGGCGGTCCTCGATGGAAGCCCGACCGAGGCTGAGTGAGGTGGGGTGCCGAGCGGGCCGCCGACACCGGCAGGACGCTCAGGCGCTCATGAGCTGACGCAGCTCGACCTTCCGGTTGCAGGCCCTCGAGCCCGCGGCGGCGAGCCGGAGCGCCGTCTCGCGGTCGGCGGCCTCGACGATCCAGAGACCGCTCACGTACTCCGAGAGCTCGACGAACGGGCCGTCCGTGACCATGCCCTTGCCGTCCCGGTTGTCGAGCACCGCGGCGGTGCGCGGTTCTGCGAGACCGCCGAGGAAGACAAGCCGGCCCTCCGCCTCGAGGCTGTCGTTGAAGGCGTCGATGGCGCCCATCTCCTCGTCGGTGCCGGTGCCGGTGCCGTTGTCGAGGACGGAAATCACGTACTGCATCTCGGGTTCTCCTGCGGGTCGGGGCGCCCCGTTCGGGCGGCCGTTCATTCCTACGACGAACGCTGCCACCCGGTGAGGACATGCATGCCGGACGCGGCGCCAGTGGGTCCGCGTCCGCCCCGCGAGACCTGACCGCTGTGCCGCGTGGAGGGGTCCGTCCCGGGCGTAGGCCGGCACGCCCCGCAGATGCCTACGCCCGGGACATCGGCCTACGGCCGGGCCGTCGGGTCTCGGAACAGCCATCCGGGCGGCAGGAGATGAGCAGGATCGGAGAAGCCGCCGGCGCCGGTCCGGCCTACCGTCACTGCTATGACCACCACCCAGACCACGAACGAGATCGACTCCGCCGGATCCAGCGCCGGCTTCACGGCCGAGGAGCGCGCGGCCATGCAGGACCGCGCCGCCGAGCTGAAGGCCGCGAAGCGTCGCGGCTCCAAGGCCGACAAGGTCGACGGGGAGGCGGACCTGCTCGCCAAGATCGCGGCGATGGACGAGCCCGACCGCGGCCTGGCCGAGCGCTTCCACGCCCTGATGTCCGCGATGGCGGCTGACCTGACGGCACAGACCTACTACGGCATGCCCGCCTACGCGAAGGACGGCAAGGTCATCTGCTGGTTCAAGCCGGGAGGCAAGTTCCGGATGCGGTACTCGACGCTCGGCTTCAGCGACAAGGCGCGGCTCGACGACGGCGACATGTGGCCGTCCGAGTTCGCCCTCCTGCACTGGAACGATGCCGTCGAGGCACGGATCACGGACCTGGTTCAGCGGGCGATCGCCTGACGGCGAGAGGCCGACCACCCCTCAGCGGGCGCGGAGTCCGAGGGCGCGGCCCACGACGCGAGCGGCCGTCGCAGGCTCCACGCCCAGCGCCCGCGCACGACCCGCGTACTGCGCGGCCGCCTGCTGCAGCTCGCGCTCCGCGTCGTCCTGCGACCAGGCGACGGTCGTGCCGTTACGTCCCCGCGTCTCGACGAGGCGCTCCTGCTCGAGCTCCCGGTAGGCCCGGGCGACGGTGTTGGCCGCGATGCCGAGCTCCTCGGCGAGACCCCGAACGGTCGGCAGCCGGTCCCCGACACGCAGCTCGCCGTCGCGGATCTGCGCCGCGAGCTGCGCACGCACCTGCTCGTACGGCGGCACGGCCGACCGCGCATCGACCACGACCATCCGTCCTCCTGCCCGGTCCCGCGCCCGCTGCGCTGGGACAGCAGTATGCCCGGGCCGGTCAGGCGACCGACGCCACCGACGCCGCCTCATCCGTCGATCCTTCCCTCGCTGCGAGCGCGAGCACGCCCGCGACGACCAGCATCAGCAGCGCGCCGATCGCGAACGCCGGGAGGTAGGTCGTGGATCCGGCGAGCGCGGCCGCCGCGGACGTCACGGTGGCGTAGAGCGCGACACCGGCGACCGAGCCGGCGGTGAAGGCGATGTTCTGCAGGGCGCCCGCCGCGCCGGCGTCCTCGGACGGCACGTCGAGGAGGGAGGCGTTCGACCCGCCGACGTAGGCGGGGCCCATGCCGACGCCGAACAGGACCAGGCCGGGGACGAGCAGCAGCACCGCGCCGAGCGCCATGCCCGCGAAGCAGACCCCCGCCGCGCCGAGGACGAGCAGGCCGATCGCCGCGAGTGCCGGTGCGCCGAGGCGTGGGACGAGACGGCCGGCCACCCAGGAGGACCCGATCGAGGTGACCGTCATCACGGCGGCGGCTGCGGCGAAGCCCAGGGCGTTCCAGCCGAGCTGCCGCTGCGTGAACAGGGTGAGTGCGAAGAGCAGCCCGTCGACCGTCAGGCCGGCGGCGACGAGCGCCGCGAGTCCGCCGGCGACGCGAGGCAGCCGCAGCAGCCGCAGCGGCAGGGCGGGAACCGCGGCCGACCGTTCGACGACCACGAAGACGACGAGCGCAGCGGCTCCGCCGAGGGTCGCGATGACCGAGATCGGCGTCAGACCGTGCTCCGGGACGTCGGTCAGCCCGAAGATCACGGCGGCGGCACCGATGGTGAACGTTCCGAGGCCCGCGAGGTCGAGGCGTTCGCGGGCGCGGCCCGGCAGCCGCGGCAGCAGAAGCAGGGCGGCCGCGCCGAGCAGCAGGCCGCCGGGCACGTTGACGAGGAAGACCCATCGCCACCCGATGGCTCCCGTGAGCAGGCCGCCGAGCAGCAGCCCCGCCGTGGCGCCCACGCCGCTCACGGTCGACCAGATCGCGAGCGCCCTCGTCCGCTCGGCGCCGGCGGTGAACGTCGCCAGCAGCACGGCGAGGGAGGCGGGCACGAACAGCCCGGCGGCGACGCCCTGCAGCACGCGGCACACCAGGAGGACCGCGTAGACGTCGGTGACGGCGCAGCCGAGGGACGCGACCGTGAAGGCGGCGAGGCCCAGCAGGAACATCCGCCGTCCGCCGTACCGGTCGGCGAGGTTGCCGCCGATGAGCAGCACCGCTCCCCCGGGCAGGGTGGCGGCGGTGAAGAGCCACTGCAGGGCCGTCGCATCGAGGTGCATGGCACCGCCGAGGACCGGTGACGCCGCGAACACGCTCGTCGAGCCGAGCACGTCGAGGAAGAAGGCCCCGCAGAGCGTGAGGAGGAGGCCGCGGCGTCGCGCCGTGCCGGGGTCGGCGGGGAGAGCGACCGCCGTCTTCTCGGTCACGGTCGGAGGAACGGCTCGAGCACCGGCACGAGCGCCTCGAAGCGCACGATGTGGTCCTCGTTCGGCACCGACGCGACGCGGGCGCCGCGGATCCTCGCAGCCACCGCCGCGGACGAGGCCGCCGCCCACTCGGGGCTCAGGCCGCCGTGCAGCAGCAGCGTCGGGACGGCGATCGCACCGAACCGGTCCGGCACGTGGCCGTCACCGATCAGCGCGCGCTCGTCAGGCAGGGTGTGCGCGACTGCGACCAGGGACGGCCACCACGGCAGCGACCGCATCCGCTCGTCGAAGTGACCGCCGGATGTGCGGGTGAACCAGGCCACGGTCGCGTCCTCGTTCCGGCCGGCCTCGAGCAGCGCACGGAGCTCGGCCGCGAAGGGCGTCGCCGTCGGGTCCGCGCCGCCGTCCGTGAGCAGGGGCGGCTCGTAGGCGGCGACGCGCGTGATCGCGGGCGACTCGGACGCGGCGAGCAGTGCGAGCACCCCGCCGCTCGAGTGCCCGAACACCATCGCCCTCCCCGTCACCGCGGCGATCGCCAGCAGATCGTCGACCTGCTGCTCCGCGGACACCCAGGCCGTCGGACCGCTGTCGCCACGGCCCCGGCGGTCGTACACGACGACCTCGAAGCGGGGCGCGAGCAGGTCCGCGAGCGGCCGCATGGACTGCCGGGTGCTGAAGGCGCCGCCGACGAGCACCAGCGTCGGCCCCTGGCCGACGGAGTCGTAGGCGATCGCGGTGCCGTCCGTCGAGGACACGAAGTCGGTCATGCGGGGCTCCTCACGTCGGCCGTGACGCGGCCACACTGGGACGACGAGCGCCGAGCCGGGGTGAGGACAATTCGGGCGCCCGGCCGGGACCCGCTGTCGGTGGAGCGTCCCTACCATGACCCATCGCTCCGCCAGCCCCGCCGTCCGGCGCACCGGCCCCCGTGCCGTGCGCGATCCCGGGCTGCGTCGACGTCGCGGAGCGTCCGGAGGTGCTCCCGCTCTGCGGCACGCACCTCGCCGTCGCCGCCGAGCTGCACGGATCCGCCTTCGGCGTCGCGGACCTGCTGCCGTCGCCGTGCCGCCTCTGCGGCTCACGGGTCGGCCTTCGGCTCCCGTCGGGCTGGATCTGCGCCGTGTGCGACTGGCCGCACGGCGAGCACCCCGACGGGGAGCTGCCGCCGCCCCGGGTCGACATCGTCTACTACCTGGGCTTCGGCGACCGGGTGAAGATCGGCACGACCGCCAATCCCCGGCAGCGCTTCGCCGCGATCCGCCACGAGACGGTCCTCGCCTTTGAGCGCGGCGACCGTCGGCTCGAGCAGCGCAGGCACGGCGAGTTCGCGGTCGAGCGGGCGGGATCGAGCGAATGGTTCGAGCTGAGCGACCGGCTCCGCGCCCACATCGACGTGCTGGCCGGCGGCACCGATCCGTGGGACCGCTGGCGCCGCTGGGTGGCCGAGGCGATCGCGACGCGGTGAGACCGGGCGTGCGGTCGAGACTCAGCGGGCGAGTGCGAGGACCTGCTCGACGACGGGCAGGTAGGCCGGTCGGGGCGCGTCGCCGAGCAGCTCGTCCGTGATCATCCGGAACAGCAGCGCCCGCACCAGGTGCTGCGGGAAGGAGGGATCGGGACTGATCGTGCGCAGCAGCTCGATCGGCGCCCCGTCGAAGGCGACCACGTCCACGGCGAGGACCGCGACCGACCACTCGACGGGCCGGGCGTACAGGGAGAGGTCGATCACCGCGGGAGGCAGCTCCGGATGGAGGAGGGTGTTGCCGGCGAGATCGCCGTGCACCACGGTCTCCTCCGCCGCCGCCAGCGGTGTGCGCACCCGGGCCAGCGGGTGGTCGCCGAGCGGGCCGTCCTCCTCGTCCCATGCGATGCGGTCGGCCGTCGCCCATGCATCGTCGCGTCGCGGCAGCTCGAGCGGGTCGACGGATGCGAACGCGCCAGCGAGCTCCCGGGCGACCGCGGCCCGGTCGAGCCATGCGCCGACGGGCGCAGCACCCGGCAGCCATCGCGTCGCGGACCACCCGTCCACGACCAGGGCGCCGTCGGCGGCCCGGACCGGCACCGCGAGGCGGAGCCGCGCCCTCGCCGAGACCGACGGAGCGACCCGGTCGAGCCACTCGATCGTGGGCAGCGCCCCGCTCGGCGCCGGCTTCAGCACGAGCTCGCCCGCACGCCAGGACGTGCCCCGCCCACCGGGCAGCCGCACCGGCGGCGCCGCAGCCCCGAAGGCGAGGAGCACCGGCTCCGGCGGCGTGTCGGTCACAGCAGGCATCGAACCATCCGCAGCGGGTCCCCGATGCGGCGACGGCGCGGGATCAGACCCGGCGCCGGGCCCGGCGCCGCTGCCGCCAGGACATCGACGCCAGCTCCTCAGCCTCGCGACGCCGCTGCTCGTCCACGACCCGCCACCGCTCGACGCGGCGCTCCCGCCACGCGCACACCTCCGCGTCGACGTCGCGGGTGGGTGTGACGACCGGCGGCCCGCCCTGCAGCTGCCGTCGCGCCTCCCGCACGCGGCGGTTGAAGTCCTCGAGCAGCTCGCGCACGGCGGTCTCGCTCGCGACGCCGTCGAGCCGCTCGTCGAGGCCCCGATCCTCGGCGCGCAGGGTGAGCGCAGGCGGACCGATCCCGGTGAGGTTCTCCCGCTCGATCTTGCGGCGGATCCACCAGTCCGGGTCCCGGACCCCGTCGAGTCCCGTGAGCGGCTTGCCCGCCCCCGGGAGCCCGTCGAAGTCCCCGCGCCGCTGCGCCTGCTGGATGGCGATCTCGACGATCCGGGCCCGCTGGTCCATCGTCGGCTGCCCGGCGTTCGCCTCGTCGTCGGCCTTCGGATCCGGGGGCGCGACGCGCTCGACCTCGTAGCGTGCGGCGGCCAGGCGGGCGTCCGAGGGTCGATTCGTCGTCATGGGGAGGTTCCGGTTCCTGCTCCACGGTAACCCGCGCAGGCTGAGGAGGCGATCTCGGGCGTCCCCCGATTCCCGCAGGCGGACGGTCCTAGCGTGGCGACAGGACCGATCCATCCGCACGACGAAAGCAGGACTCCCATGGCCACCTGGTTCATCACCGGCTGCTCGACCGGACTCGGCCGCGCCTTCGCCGAGGCGGCGCTCGCGCACGGCCACACCGTCGTCGTGACCGCCCGCGACGTCGCGAGGGTGCAGGACCTCGCGGACGCGCACCCGGCCGCCGCCCTCGCCCTGTCCCTCGACGTCACCGACGACGCCCAGGTCGCCGAAGCGGTCCGGGCCGCGGAGGAGCGCTTCGGGCGGATCGACGTGCTCGTGAACAACGCCGGGTACGGCTATCGCGCCGCGCTCGAGGAGGGCGACGACGCGGACGTGCGGCAGCTGTTCGAGACGCATGTGTTCGGCACCGTCCGCACGATCAAGGCGGTCCTGCCGGCCATGCGCGCGCGCCGGTCGGGCACGATCGTCAACCTCTCCTCCATCGGCGCCCGGATCTGCCCGGAGGGCTCCGGCTACTACGCCGCAGTGAAGGCGGCGATCGAGGCGCTGACGCTGTCCCTTCGGAAGGAGGTCGCCCCGCTCGGCATCACCGCGATGGCGGTGGAGCCCGGGGGGTTCCGCACCGACTTCGCCGGGCGCTCGCTGATGCAGGCGGCGTCGCCGATCCCCGACTACGCCGACACCGCGGGCAGGCGCCGCAAGGAGCACGACACCGTGCACGGCACCCAGCCGGGCGACCCCGCCAAGGCCGCCGAGGCCCTGCTCAGCGCGGTCGAGTCCGAGCATCCGCCGTACATGCTCCTGCTCGGCAACGACGCCTCCGACGGGTTCCGGGCGGCGCTCGACGCGCTCCGCACCGAGGTCGACGAGTGGGAGCGGCTCAGCCGCTCCACCGACTTCGACGCGTGAGGCCCTGATCGATCCGGCCCTGCGGTGGCCGGCGCCGTCGAGCGCCCGGAACGCGTCCGGGTAGGCGAGCGCGCCCGTCAGCGCCGGCGGAACGCCCGGACGAGGGCGAGCACCGTCACCACCAGCGCTCCGAGCAGGATCAGCACCTGCACGATCAGCCACGGCGTGCCGCCGATCATCGTCCCCGGCCGACCCGGTGCAGCATCCGCATGGGGTCCATTCCATACCCCCGCGAGGGGTCGCCACGGCAGCACCGCCCCCACCGGCACGGAGGGGGCCCGCGACTCCCAGCGAGCACCCAGATCTCCCCGTTTACGAACGACGCCGACAGGCGTACCGTCCGCACATGGCGCAGGAGCCTCTCCCGCACCCGCGGTCGTCGCACATCCACGAGGCCGGGGTGCGCATCGTGACGTCGTGGGTACGGCTGTACACACGGCGGCTCGACCCGCGCCTCGCCGAGCACCGCCGGGCCGAGGTGGAGTTCGAGCTCTGGGAATGCGCGATGGCGAAGGACCACTACGGCTGGTCCGGCCCGCGAGCCGGCGGCGCGCTCGTGCTCCGCACGGTGCTCGGCATGCGTCGCGACCTCGAGTGGCGTCGCACGGCGATCGAGACGGGGATGTCGCTGCTCGCGCCGGTGCGCCTGCTCAGCCGGCGCCGGCGACCGCGGGTCTGGATCCCGCTGCAGCTCGGCCACACCTTCGACCAGACCAACGGCGCGATCGACGCCGAGCAGGCCCTGCCCTACGAGCGGCCGACCGGCTCGCTCGGCGCGAGCGGCAACGCGTTCGGCGCGCAGGGCGGCTTCTGAGCGGAGCGGTCGGACCGCGACCGGCCGATGGGGAACACGGTGATCCGCCCCATGAGGGCGCCGATTGCGAGCGCGAGGACCAGGTACGCGACAGCGGAGAGGGTCATCGCAGCAGCCTCGGGCGCCGCGGCGGCGGGAACCACCACCCGGGGGTGGAGACCGGGTGGCGGTCAGTCGTCCTCGGCGGTCAGGATCCGGAACCCGAGCCGCCGGCCGTACCCGGCGCGGAAGACGAGCTGGATCCACACCCGGCCGAGCGCGTCGACGGCCGCGTAGGCGCCGTCGTCGTCGCCGGCGTGCACGGGCCGGAAGCCGGTGTCGCGGATGAGTCCCTCGACCACCGCGCTGAACGAGGACGGGCCGGCGTAGAGCAGGTCGCTCGGCACGCCGCCGAACGCGGGCTCCGCCATCTGCTCGACGCCGACACTGTTGTAGGCCCGGTAGGGCGTCGCTCCGGCGGCGCGGATCGCGCCCACGGCGCTGGGCTCGGAAGCCCCCATGCGGTTCGAGGCGTCGATCACGGGACGGTCCACGAGCGCGTCGCCGAGCCCGGCCAGCAGGTCGGGGACCTGGTCGCCCGGCACGGTGATGACCACGACGTCCGCGCGGCGGGCGGCGTTCTCATGCGCCGCGGCCACGACGCCGCCGCCCAGCTCGTCGAGGACGGCACGGATGCGGCCGGAGTCCGGATCACGGGTCCCGAGGAGCACGGCATGGCCCGCTCGCGCCCAGCCGCGGGCCAGGGTGCGGCCGACGACGCCGGCGCCGAGCACCGCGACGGTCAGCCGTCCGTCGGTCACGGCCCGATCGTCAGGACGGCCGTCACGACCGCCACCAGCAGGCCGGCGACGACGGCCATCGATGCCCAGGCACCGGGACGCAGATGCGGTCCCGTCGTCGGGTTCGTCATCCGGTCCCACCTCCCTGCCGAATTCGGGCATGACCAGGAGATCAGCACTCTCGCACCCCTCCCTGCATCCGAACCGGTGGTTCGGTCACGAATCGGTAGCGATTCGGCAAGAGCTGCCGGAGGATCGATCCGTGACGGATGCCCCGGCCCCGGTCCCCGACGCCGTGCTCCACGACCTGCGGGAGCGGCAGCGTCGGTTCCGTGCGGTTCCGGGAGTCGACGGCGGCCCCGAGCGCGGGGTCGGCTCCGCGTTCCTGACGGGGCTGGTCGACTCCTGGCTGCACGACTACGACTGGCGCGCCGCCGAGACCCGCATGCTGGCCCTGCCGTGGCGGCGGAGCGCCGACGGTCTCCGGATGATCGTGCAGGAGGGCCCTGCCGGTGCGCCGGTCGTCGTGCTGCTGCACGGCTGGCCGGACTCGTTCCTCCGGTTCGCGAAGGTCCTGCCGCTGCTCACCGACGTGACCGTGGTGGTGCCGTGCCTACCCGGCTACCCGTACAGCGACTCCGCCGGGACGTCGCGCGCCGGGATGGCCCGCCCGATCGCCACAGCCCTGGCCGGACTCGGCGCCGACCGCTACGTCGTGTCGGGGGGCGACATCGGGACGGGCGTCGCCGAGGCACTCGCCCGATCGGCACCGGAGCACGTCGCGGCGCTCCACCTCACCGACACGCCGCTCGCGCTGCTCGCCACCGTGGACCCGGCCGATCTCGGCGAGGAGGAGCGCGCGTACGCCGACAGGGTGCAGCGGTGGCGCACCGCCGAGGGTGCCTACATGGCGGAGCAGGGGACGAAGCCGAACACGCTCGCCGCCGCGCTCGGCGACTCCCCCGCCGGGCTCGCCGCGTGGCTCGTGGAGAAGCTGCAGAGCTGGAGCGACTGCGACGGCGACGTCCTCGCCGTCTTCCCGCTGGACGATCTGCTGACCTGGATCACGCTCTACTGGGTGACCGGCACGATCGGCACCTCGTTCGCGCCGTACGCCCTGCGCGAGCCGCCGGAAGCCGGCCGCGTCGCCGTCCCGACCGCCGTCTCCGTGTTCCCGAAGGACCTGCTGCCGGCGCCCAGGTCCCTCGCCGAGCGGACCTTCGACGTGCGTGCCTGGCGCGAGGAGACAGCGGGCGGCCACTTCGGCGCGTGGGAGCAGCCGGAGCGGTTCGTCGCCGGCGTCCGCGACGCGCTCCGCATCGGCGGCCTGGGATGATCCATGACATGGAGTTCGACGGCATCACCGCGATCGTCACCGGCGGAGCGAGCGGCATCGGGCAGGCGACGGCGCGGACGCTGCTCGAGCGGGGCGCCCACGTCGCGGTGCTCGACCGCAGGACCGACGGCACGCCGGAGGGCGCGATCGCGGTGACCTGCGACGTGACCGACGCGGCGCAGGTCACCGCGGCCGTCGCGGAGGCCGTCGAGCGGCTCGGCGGCCTCGATGTGCTCGTGAACAACGCGGGCATCGGAGCCGCCGGATCCGTGGCGGCGAACGACGACGCCGAATGGCACCACGTGCTCGACGTGAACGTCGTCGCGATCGCCCGCGTCACCCGAGCCGCGCTGCCCCACCTGCGACGATCGGAGCACGCCGCGGTCGTCAACACCTGCTCGGGCGCGGCCCTGATCGGCCTGCCGAACCGTGCCCTCTACAGTGCGACCAAGGGCGCGGTCGCGGCGCTCACGGTGGCGATGGCGGCGGACCACGTGCGCGAGGGCATCCGTGTCAACGCCGTCGCTCCGGGGACCGCGGACACGCCATGGGTGGGCCGCCTGCTCGACGCCGCCGAGGACCGCGAGGCCGCCGGGGCCGCGCTGCGGGCGCGCCAGCCGATCGGCCGGCTCGTCACCGCGGACGAGGTCGCCACCGCGATCGCCTACCTCGCCTCCCCGACCTCGGGCTCGACGACGGGCGTCGTGCTGCCCGTCGACGGCGGCATGTCGTCGCTGCGGATCTGAGGGACGCATCCCGTCACGAAGAGCCGAGCCGGAACCGCTCGTCGACTCCTAGGCCCGCGCCTCTCCCGGCACGAACCGGTAGCCGAGGCCCGGATCCGTGAGCAGGTGCCGGGGGTCGCCCGGCGTCAGCTCGAGCTTCTTGCGCAGCTGGGCCATGTAGAGCCGCAGGTAGCCGCTGTCGTTCGCGTGGCCAGGACCCCACACGTGGTCGAGCAGGTACTGGCGCGTCACGAGCCGATCCGGGTTCCGCACGAGCACCTCGAGGAACGCCCACTCCGTCGGCGTGAGCCGCACCGTGGTCTCGGCGCCCTCGACCAGCCGCGTCACGCGATGTCGTGCCAGGTCGACCTCGACCCCGCCGAATCGCACCACCGGCTCCTCGGTGCCGGGCACGTTCCGCCTGGTCAGGGCTCGGATCCGAGCGGTCAGCTCGTCCGCCAGGAACGGCTTCGTGACGTAGTCGTCGGCGCCGGTGTCGAGCGCGGCGACCTTGTCGTACGAGTCGGTGCGCCCGGAGACGACGAGGATCGGCACCGCACTCCAGCCGCGGATCGCGCGGATCACCTGCACACCGTTCAGCCCGGGCATGCCGAGGTCGAGCAGCACGAGGTCGGGATGCTCGTGGGCCGCGGCGTCGAGGGCCGTGCGGCCGTCGCGTGCGACGACCACCTCGTAGCCCTGCGCCCGGAGGAGGATGCGCAGGGCCGCGACGATCTGCGGGTCGTCGTCCGCGACGAGGATCTTCACGCGGCGACCGCCCGGGGCTCGGTCGCCAACGTGATCACCATCGTGAGCCCGCCGCCAGGGGTGTCCTCGGCCTCGAGCGATCCGCCCATCCCCTGCACGAACCCCTGCGAGAGCGCGAGGCCGAGGCCGACGCCGGTCGTGTTGTCCGTGTCACCCTGCCGCTGGAAGGCCTGGAAGAGGCTCGTCCTGCGGTCGGCCGGAACGCCCGGCCCGCGGTCGGCGATGCGGATCTCGACGCGGTCGGCGAACGCGGATGCGCTGATCCGGGGCGGAGCGCCGACGGGCGAGAAGCGGAGGGCGTTCGCCACGACGTTCACGATCGCCCGCTGGAGCAGGACGGCATCGGCGCGCACCGCAGGCAGGTCGGGCGGGATCCCGAGGTCGACGGCGCCGGGCGGGCAGCGCAGCTCCTCGAGCACGGGCGGCAGCAGGTCCTCGACGTCGACGGCCGCGAGCGAGACCGCGAGCGCCCCGGCCTGGAGCCGGCTCACGTCGAGCAGGTTCGTGATCAGCTCGTCGAGGTCGCCGAGGGCGCGCTCCGCGCTCGCCAGCAGCGCGGCCCGGTCGTCGTCACTCAGCCGGGTCACCGGCGAACGGAGACCCGTCACCGCGGCGGTCGCGACGGCGAGCGGGCGGCGCAGGTCGTGGCCGACTGCGGCGAGCAGCGCGCTGCGCACCCGGTCGGTCTCCTCGAGGGGCTGCAGCTCGCTCGCGCGGCTGGCGAGCGCCGCCTGCTCGAGCGCGACGTCGATCTGGCTGACGACGACCTCGAGGATCCGCCGGTCCGCTGCCGGGAGCTCCGGTCCGAACAGCTCGAGCTCGGCCCCGTCGCCCACCGGAACACGCGCGGCGTCGCCGTCGGTCTCGCCGTCCTCGGCCAGCGTGCGGCCGCCGGCACTGAGTCGCGCGCCCCGCAGGCGGAACGCCTCCCGGGTCCGCGCGACGAGGGCGTGGAGCGCGTCCTGGCCGCGGATGACGCCGCCGGCGACGCTCGCGAGCACCTCCGACTCCGTGGCGGATCGCCGCGCGGCCCGTGTCCGCCGCGCCGCCTGGTCGACCACGAGGCTGACCAGCAGCGCGTTCACCACATAGAGCACGAGCGCGACGAGGTGCACCGGCCGCGCGATCGACACCTGGTAGATCGGGCTGACGAACAGGAAGTCGAGCGTCAGGCCGGACAGCACCGCCGCGAACAGCGCAGGCAAGGCGCCGCCGACCAGGGCGACCACGACGACGAGCAGCTGGTAGGCGAGCACGTCCGCGGTGAGCGAGTCGGCGGACCGCAGCGCGACGAGCAGCAGGCTGAGCAGCGGGCCGCCCACGACGGCGAGGGCGAAGCCGCTCAGCCGCCGTCGCCGCGTGAGGGCCCCGCGACCCGCGGGCAGCGCCAGCCGTTCCCGACCGGCGGCGTCGTGGGTGACGATGTGCACGTCGATGTCGCCCGAGGCTCGGATGATCGTCGACCCGATGCCCGGGCCGGTGAGCAGCGCGAGCAGTCGGCTGCGCCGGGAGACGCCGATCACGAGCTGGGTCGCGTTCACGCCCCGCGCGAACGCGACGAGGGCCTCCGGGATGTCGGGCCCGACGATCTGGTGGTAGCTGCCGCCGAACTGCTCCACCAACGCCCGCTGCGTGACGAGGGCCTGCGGATCCGCCTCGCGCAGCCCGTCCTCGCTCGCCACATGCACGGCGAGCAGCTCACCGCCCGCGGACCTCGACGCGATGCGGGCGCCTCGGCGCAGGAGGGTCTCCCCCTCCGGCCCGCCCGTCAGAGCGACGACGACCCGTTCGCGCGCCTCCCAGCGCGCCTCGATGCCGTGGTCGGCCCGGTACTGGTTCAGGGCGCTGTCGACCTCCCCGGCGAGCCACAGCAGCGCGAGCTCGCGCAGCGCGGTGAGGTTGCCGAGGCGGAAGTAGTTGGACAGGGCAGCGTCGATGCGCGCGGCCGGGTAGACGAGGCCGTCGGCGAGCCGGTCGCGCAGCGCCCCCGGCGTGAGGTCGACGAGCTCGATCCGGTCCGCACCCCGCAGGACCGCGTCGGGGATCGTCTCGCGCTGCGCGACCCCGGTGATCTGCTCGACGACGTCGTTCAGCGACTCGATGTGCTGGATGTTGACGGTGGAGAGCACCGAGATGCCGGCGTCGAGCAGGGTCTGCACGTCCTGCCACCGCTTCGCGTGCGCGCCGCCCGGCGCGTTCGTGTGGGCGAGCTCGTCGACGAGGGCGACGTCGGGATGCCGGGCGAGCACCGCGGCGAGGTCCATCTCGTCGAGCCTCACACCCCGGTGGTCGACCGCCTTCTCGGGGATGCGCTCGAGGCCCGCGAGCAGCGCGGCGGTTCCGGCCCGGTCGTGTGTCGCGACGACCGCGACCACGACGTCGCGGCCGAGCTCCGCGAGCCGGTGCCCCTCCTCGAGCATGGCGTAGGTCTTGCCGACGCCCGGGGCGGCGCCGAGGAACACTCGCAGCCGTCCGCGTCCCATCAGCACCTCTCCACGGCCGGCGTCATCCGTTGCCCGCGGGGTCCATTTTGGCCAGCGCGGCGTTCAGCGCGAGCACATCGACCGTCGGCGCACCGAGGTACCCGAGGTCGGGACCCTGCACGAAGCCCTCGACGAGACGCGCCACCTCGGCCTGGGGCAGATGCCGGGCCCGGGCGACGGACGCGACCTGCAGCCGCGCGTAGGCGGGCGAGACGGCCGGGTCGAGACCCGACCCCGACGCCGTGAGCGCATCGGGCGGGATGGCGGCCGCGGGAACGGCGAAGGCGGCGGCGAGTGCCGACCGGCGGTCCCGGATCGCCTTTCCGAGCGCCGGATCGTCCGGTCCGAGGTTGCTGGGGCTCGACGCGGCCGCGTCGTACCCGGCGCCCGCTGCGGACGGCCGGGACTGGAACCACTGCGGCAGCACCGCGCCCTTCGGCGTGGTGAAGGACTGCCCGATCAGCGCGGAGCCGATCACCCGGCCGTCCGCGCGGACGAGGGAGCCGTTCGCCTGAGCGGGCAGAACGAGCTGCCCGACGGCCGTGACGAGCAGGGTGTAGAGGACGGTGGCGACGGTCAGCGCGGCCAGCGCGCGGATCGCGACCCACGCCTGGCGGCCGGTGCCGCGGGTGAGGACGGCGGTCATGAGGAGCCTTCCGGGTTCGGTGGTCAGAGGCCGGGGATCAGGCCGACGACGAGGTCGATGAGCTTGATCCCGACGAACGGCGCGATCACGCCGCCGAGGCCGTAGACGAGCAGGTTGGTGCGCAGCAGACGTGCGGCTCCGGTCGCCCGGAAGCGCACGCCGCGCAACGCGAGCGGGATCAGAGCCACGATGACGAGGGCGTTGAAGATCACCGCGGAGAGGATCGCCGAGTCCGGCGAGTGCAGCCGCATCACGTTCAGGGCCTCGAGGCCGGGGAAGACGCCGACGAACATCGCCGGGATGATCGCGAAGTACTTCGCGACGTCGTTCGCGATGGAGAACGTGGTGAGCGCGCCGCGGGTGATGAGCAGCTGCTTCCCGATCGTGACCACGTCGATGAGCTTCGTGGGGTCGGAGTCGAGGTCGACCATGTTCCCCGCCTCCTTCGCCGCGGAGGTGCCGGTGTTCATCGCCACGCCGACGTCGGCCTGGGCGAGGGCGGGCGCGTCGTTCGTGCCGTCCCCGGTCATCGCGACGAGGCGGCCGCCCTCCTGCTCGCGTCGGATGAGCGCGAGCTTGTCCTCGGGCGTCGCCTCAGCGAGCACGTCGTCGACGCCGGCCTCCGCCGCGATGACCCGGGCCGTGGTGGCGTTGTCGCCGGTCACCATCACCGTGCGGATGCCCATCGCGCGCAGCGCGGCGAACCGCTCCTTCAGGCCGGTCTTCACCACGTCCTTCAGGTGGACGGTGCCGAGCAGGCGGAACGCGCCGTCGGTCTCCACGGCGACCGCGAGCGGCGTGCCGCCCGTGGCGGAGATCAGCTCGACCTCGGTCGCGAGCGCGGTCCTCGCGGCCTCGGGGACGTCGCCGACCCACGCGACGACGGCGCTCGCGGCGCCCTTGCGGATGCGGGAGCCGTCCGGCAGGTCGATGCCGCTCATCCGGGTCTGCGCGGTGAACGGCACGATCTCGCCCTCGGGCTCGTCGCCGCTCCACTGCAGCGCGCGGGCGAGATCGACGACCGAGCGGCCCTCCGGCGTGGAGTCGGCGAGCGACGCCACGGCCGCGGCCGCCACCAGCTCGGTCTCCATCACGCCGGGCAGCGGCACGAACTCGACGGCCCGGCGGTTGCCGTAGGTGATCGTGCCGGTCTTGTCGAGCAGCAGGGTGCTGACGTCGCCGGCGGCCTCGACCGCGCGGCCGGACATCGCGAGCACGTTGCGCTGCACGAGCCGGTCCATCCCAGCGATCCCGATCGCGGACAGCAGCGCGCCGATCGTCGTGGGGATGAGGCAGACGAGCAGCGCGATCAGCACCGCGATCGACGGGGTCGCGTTCGCGAACCCCGCGACGGGGCCGAGGACGAGCACCACCACGACGAAGACGATGGTGAGGCTCGCGAGCAGCACGTCGAGGGCGATCTCGTTCGGCGTCTTCTGCCGCACGGCCCCCTCGACGAGCGCGATCATCCGGTCGACGAAGGTCTCACCCGGGCGGCTCGTGACGGCGACCACGATCCGGTCGGAGAGCACTCGCGTGCCACCCGTGACGGCGCTGCGGTCGCCGCCCGATTCGCGGACGACCGGCGCGGACTCGCCCGTGATGGCGGACTCGTCCACCGAGGCGATGCCCGCCACGATGTCGCCGTCGCCGGGCACGAGCTCGCCGGCCCCGACGACGACCAGGTCGCCCAGGGCGAGGTCGGCCGACGGGATGTCGGACGTCGGGGCGCGGAGCGCAGCCGGGTCGCTGCTGGCGTCGTAGGCGTCGACCCGGTGGGCGATCGTCGTGGTCCGCGTGCGGCGGAGGGATGCGGCCTGCGCCTTGCCGCGACCCTCGGCGACGGACTCGGCGAGCGTGGCGAACAGGGTCGTGAGCCACAGCCAGACGGCGATCGACCAGGTGAACAGCGCGCCGGATCCGCCGACGACCGGCAGGAAGACGGCGAGCACGGTCGTGAACGCCGCCCCGACCTCGACGAGGAACATGACGGGGTTGTGCCGCAAGGAGCGCGGATCGAGCTTCCGGAACGCGTCCGGCAGGCCGCGGAGCAGCTGGCCGCCGGTGAAGGCGCCGCCTGCCGCTCGCTCGAGCGTCGGGGTGGTGGTCATGCGTGCAGTCCTTCCGCGAGCGGACCGAGAGCGAGGACGGGGAAGTAGGTGAGGGCCGAGACGAGCACCACGGCCCCGACGACGACGACGACGAACAGGGGCGTATGGGTGGGCAGCGTGCCCTCCGTGGCCGGCCGGGGCGCCTGGGCCGCGAACCCCCCGGCGAGGGCGAGCACGAAGACGATCGGCACGAAGCGGCCGAGGAACATGACGGCGCCGAGCGACGCGTTCAGCCACGGGGTGTTCGCGGTGAGCCCGCCGAACGCGGATCCGTTGTTGTTCCCCGCCGAGACGAAGGCGTACAGCACCTCGGAGAAGCCGTGCTGCCCCGGGTTGAGGATCGAGGTGCCGGTGAGCGACCGTGTGAGGGCGGCGATCCCGAAGGAGAGGCCGAGCCCGGTGAGCACGAGCACCGGCGTCGTGAGGATGTAGAGGCTCGCGAGCTTGATCTCGCGGCCGCCGACCTGCTTGCCGAGATAGCTCGGCGTGCGGCCGATCATCAGGCCGGCGAGGAACACGGCGATGACCGCGATCACGAGCAGCCCGTACAGACCGGAGCCGACGCCGCCGGGGGCGAGCTCGCCGAGCATCATGTTCACGAGCGCCACGAAGCCGCCGAGCGGCGTGAGGCTGTCGTGCGAGGCGTCGACCGCCCCCGTCGACGTGAGCGTCGTCGAGGTGGCGAAGAGCACGCTCGACAGCACGCCGAAGCGGGTCTCCTTGCCCTCCGTCGCCGCGCCGGCCGCCTGCGTGGCCGCGCCGCCGCCCGCCGTCTCGAGCAGCGCCATCGCGGTGAGCGATGCGAGGTAGAGGGTCGCCATCGCCGCGAGCACCGCGGCGCCCTGGCGCCGGTCGCCGACCATCGTGCCGAAGGTGCGCGGCAGGCTGAACGGGATGAGCAGGAGCAGGAAGACCTCGAACAGATTCGTCCATCCGCTCGGGTTCTCGAACGGATGCGCGGAGTTGGCGTTGAAGAACCCGCCGCCGTTCGTCCCGAGCTCCTTGATCGCCTCCTGCGAGGCGACGGGGCCGCCCGGGATCACGGCCGTGCCGCCGGTCAGCGTGTGCACCGTCTGGAAACCCGAGAAGTTCTGGATCACCCCGCCGGCGAGCAGAACGACCGCCGCGACGACCGAGAGCGGCAGCAGGATCCGGAGCACGCCGCGCACGAGGTCGACCCAGAAGTTGCCGATCGTGGATGCGCGGCGCGCGGCGAGACCCCGCACGAGGGCGACCGCGACGGCGAGCCCGACGGCGGCGGAGGCGAAGTTCTGCACGGCGAGGGCGGCGAGCTGCACCGTGTAGCCCATCGTCGTCTCGGGCGAGTACGACTGCCAGTCCGTGTTCGTCACGAACGAGATCGCCGTGTTGAACGAGAGCCCCGCCGGCACGGGCGGCAGGCCGAGCGAGTAGGGCAGCAGCGCCTGCGTGCGCTGCAGGACGTAGAGCAGCAGCACGCCGACGACGGAGAAGACGAGCACCGAGCGGAGGTAGTTCCGCCAGCTCTGCTCGGCGCGCGGATCCACGCCGAGGAAACGGTAGACGAATCGCTCGACCGCGAGGTCGCGGTCCGAGGTGAAGGTGCGGGCCATGTGATCGCCGAGCGGTCGGTAGCAGACGCCGAGCAGCACCAGCAGCGTCGCCACCTCGGCGACGAGGAGCCAGGCCGCCATCAGAAGCGCTCCGGGCGCACGAGCGCCACGACCAGGTAGACGATCGCGGCGACCGCGAGCAGCACCGCGGCGACGTCGAAGACGATCACAGCCGCTCCACCGCCCGACCGATCAGGGCGACGATCGCACCGAGGGCGAGCACCCCCGTGACGCAGAGCACGTCCAGCACGCCGGCCTCCTTCGGGCCTGCCTGCCGCGCGTCTCGCGGTGGGGGCCTCCAGCAGTGCAGCGCCGATCCGGATCCGCCGACCGGCTCCTCACGGAATCCGAACGCCCGCGCGGCGCGTCCTCACGCATCCCGAACGCCCGAGGCGCTCGGGGCCGGCCCGGGCGGAAGCGCAGGAACCGCCCGTATGGCGGCGGGTCAGCCCGCGACGACCGCCAAGCCGTCGATCTCGACCAGCATCGCGGGATCCGGCAGGCCCGTGAACACCGTCGTTCGGGCCGGCAGCACGCCGCTCGGCGAGTGCTCGAGCGCGAACGCGGTGTAGACCTCGTTCATCTCGGCGAAGAAGGCCCGGTCCGTGAGGTACACCCGCAGCATGACGAGGTCGTCGAAGGAGGCGCCCCCAGCCTCGAGCACCGCGGTCACGTTCTCGAGCACGAGCCGCGTCTGTGAGCGCACGTCGCGCGGGTGCCGGTACTCACCGGTCGCCGGATCGACCGGACCCTGCCCCGACACCTGCAGCAGCGGCCCCTTCCGCACACCCTGGCTGAACGCGTGCGCCGGCGCGGGAGCGTTCGTCGTGAGCACCGCTCGCTTCGCCTCCATCGGCACCTCCTTCGGTCTCGCCAGGCTATCGAGGCCGGGATGCGATGGAATCGTCGGATGCCGCTGTTCGCGCCCCTGATCCTCGGTCCCGAGCACAAGTCCATGCCGCCGTCGGCATGGGGCCGGAGCCGGGAGGCGTACCTCGCCGGCGATCGGCGGCTCGCGGACCTCGCCACCCCGGTGCTCGCGATCGACGACGGGGCGGTGGCCGCGAACACCATGGTGATGGCGGATTGGGCTGCCGAGCGCGGGCTGCTGCTCGCCCCGCACGGCAAGACGAGCATGGCGCCGGCGCTGTGGCAGCGGCTGCTCGACGCGGGCGCGTGGGGCCTCACGCTGGCGACGCCGTGGCAGGTGCAGGTCGGCCGCGCGGCGGGCGTGTCCCGCATCCTGCTCGCGAACGAGCTCGTCGACCCGGTCGGCATCCGCTGGCTCTGCGGCGAGCTGGACGCCGATCCCCGCTTCGAGTTCCTCTGCTGGGCGGACGGCGTCGACGGCGTCCGCGCGCTGGCGGCCGCGGTCCGGGCGGCGGGGGCGCGGCGACCGGTGGACGTGCTCGTCGAGCTCGGTGGTGCGGGTGGGCGGGCGGGCACCCGGTCCCACGAGGTCGCCCTCGAGGTCGCGGCGGCGATCGAGAGCAGCGGCGTGCTCCGACTCGCGGGTGTCGGCGGGTACGAGGGCGCGCTCGCCCACGACCGCTCCCCCGAGGGCCTCGCCGCGGTGCGCGATCACCTCGAGCGGATGCGCGACCTCGCGCACGAGCTCGCCCCGCGCATCGAGCGCCCCGTGATCAGCGCAGGCGGCAGCGCCTACTTCGATCTCGTCGCCGAGGTGCTCGGCCCCGAGACCGGAACGTTCCGGGTGATCCTGCGCTCGGGTGCCTACCAGCTCCACGACAGCGGCTTCTACGCGTCGATCTCCCCCTTCGGCCGTGCCGGCGGGAACCTCCGGCTCCGCCCGGCGCTCTCCCTGTGGAGCCGGGTGCTGTCCCGGCCGGAGCCGGATCTCGCGATCCTCGACGCGGGCCGCAGGGACGCGTCGTTCGACGAGGGACTGCCGGTGCCCGAGCTCGTGCGGGACCGCCCCGACGCCGCCGGTGCGCTCGCCGGCGCCCGCGTCGAGAAGCTCAACGACCAGCACGCCTTCCTCCGGCTCGACCCGGCGCGATCGGCCGACCTCGCCGTCGGCGACGTCGTGCGGCTCGGCATCTCGCATCCCTGCACCGCGCTCGACAAATGGCGGCTCCTGCCCGTGATCGACTCGGCGGATGCGGCCGAGCCGCGGGTCGTCGGCCTCGTCGAGACGGTGTTCTGAGCCGCGCACCAGGAGTCCGCGGGGTCGGGGCCGCATCAGGCGGGCTCGATAGCATGCGGAGCCCATGGAGATCGTGATCCTCCCGGATCCCGGCGCAGTCGCCCGGTTCGGTGCCGCTGTCCTCGCCGACCTCGTGCGGAGGGAACCCGGCGCGGTCCTCGGCCTCGCGACCGGCTCCTCCCCGCTGGGCATCTACGCGGAGCTCGCCGGACTCGTCTCGGCCGGGGAGCTCGACTGCACCCGGGCGACCGGGTTCGCGCTCGACGAGTACGTGGGCATCCCCGAGGACCATCCGCAGAGCTACGCGTCGGTGATCCGCGCCGAGGTCGTCGAGCCGCTGCGCATGGATCCCGCGCGGGTCCACGTGCCGGACGGTCGCGCGGCCGACATCCCCGCCGCCTGCGCCGCGTACGAGGCCGCGATCCGGAACGCGGGCGGGGTCGCCGTGCAGATCCTCGGGATCGGCGCGAACGGGCACATCGGCTTCAACGAGCCCACGTCCTCGTTCGCGTCCCGCACCCGGATCAAGACCCTCGCGCCGCGCACACGGGCCGACAACGCCCGCTTCTTCGACGACCCCGAGGACGTGCCGACGCACTGCCTCACGCAGGGGCTCGGCACGATCATGGACGCCCGCCGGCTGCTGCTCGTCGCCCAAGGCGGGGGGAAGGCCGAGGCGATCGCCGCGACGGTGGAGGGCCCCGTCACCGCGATGGCACCGGGCTCGATCCTGCAGCACCACCCCGCGGTCACGGTGGTCGTCGACGAGGCCGCCGCATCGAAGCTGCGGCTCGCCGACTACTACCGGCACGTGTTCGAGAACAAGCCGGAGTGGCAGCGGATCGCCGTGCCGCCGGCGTCCTGAACGCCGCACGCGCGGGCACGGCCGTGGTCGCCGCGGCCGCGGTCTGCGTCGGCGTCGGCGGCTTCGACCTCGGCGCGGTCAACGTGGTGCTCCCGCACCTCGCCGCCACGTTCCAGGTGACCCCCGCCGCGGTGCAGTGGGTGTCGATCGCCTACCTGCTGCCGATCGCGGCGCTCGCCCTGCCGACCGGCCGCTGGCTCGACACGATCGGGCGTCGGCCCGCGATGCTGCTGCTCGTCGCCGGCTTCACCGTCTGCAGCGTCGTGGCCGCCCTCGCCCCGATGTTCGGCGCGCTGATCGCGGCACGGGTCGCGCAGGGCGCGTTCGGTGCCGGCCTGTTCGCGATCTGCCCGGCGCTCGCGTACGAATCCGTCCCACCCGAGCGCCGCGTGCGCACCGTCGCGATCGTCTCGACGTTCGGCGCGGCGGGCGGCATCGCCGGTCCGCCGATCGGCGCCCTCGTGACCGAGCTGGCCGGATGGCCGTGGGTGTTCCTCGTGAACGTGCCGATCCTCGGCGCCACCATGGTGGTGTTCGCGCTGGCGCTGCGGCCCGGCGCCCCGCTGACCGTTCCCGGCATCGGATTCCTCTCGGAGTCGCTGCTGCTCGGCGGCGGCGCGGCCGCGGTCCTCCTCGCCCTGACCTTCGCTGCGCGCGACGTCCGCTGGCTGCTGCTCGCGGTGGCGGCGATCCCGCTGGCGGCGACGTGGCGCCGCGCCCACCCGGACTCCCCCGTGCTCACCCTCGGCCGGGCTCCCGGCTTCCGGCGAGCGGCATCGGCGCTCGCGCTGCTCGCCGCATCCACCCTGTCGGTGCAGTACCTGCTCGCGTTCCTCGCGCAGCGCTCCCTCGGGCTGTCCGCGACCGTGACCGGCGGTGCGCTGCTGTTCGTGTCCGTCGCCGCGGTCGCGGGCTCCCTCCTCGCCGCGCGGCTCACCGCGCGCTGGCGGCAGGCACGCATCTCGGCAGCCGGGTTCCTGCTCTTCGCCTGCGGCGTGGTCGCCTCGCTCACCGTCGGCCGCGGTGCGGCGGCGCTGCTGCTCGGCCTCGTCGCGGTCGTGCTCGGATTCGGCCAGGGGCTCGCGAACACCCCGGCGACGGCGATCGGGCTCAGCTACTCGACGCCCGAGTCGATGGGCTCGACCGGCGCGGCGATCAGCTTCCTGCGGAACGTCGGGTTCACCGCCGGTCCCGCGGTCGTGACCCTGATCTGGGCCGCGGACGACTACACCGAGTCCGGCCTGCGCATCGCCCTCGGTGCCGTGGCGGTCGTGGCGGCGGTGGGATCGCTGGTCGTGGTGCGGTCGGCACCGGTTCAGCCGGCGGCGACCGGCTGAACCGCCAGCTCGACGGCCTCCCGCGCCGTCGCCACGGCTGCCGGGGCGGCGCCGAGCGCACGGAGCACGAGCGCGACCGCGCCCACGATGGGCGGTGCGGTGACGAGCTCGACGTGGGCGCGCGGCGCCTGCACGGCGAGCCCTGCCCGGATGCGGTCGAGCAGCAGCGGGTCGGCGGCGGCGAGCACGCCGCCGCCGAGCACCACCGGCACCGCGGCGTCCAGCAGCTCGAGCCGGCGCAGCGCCGTGGTCGCCATGAGCACGATCTCGTCGGCCTGGTGCACCACGTCCGCGAGCGCGAGCGGTTCGCCGGCGCGCGCGGCGCTGAAGAGCAGGGGCGAGAGCTCGGCGATGCGGCGCTGCGGGATGCGGCCGAAGTGCAGCGCCTCGGTCACCTCGGGCACCGTGGCCAGGCCGAACAGCTCCGGCACGAGCCGCGTCAGCACCGAGGCGGGCTCGCGGCCGTCCTCCGCGCGCGCCGCGTGCCAGAGGGCCTGCATGCCGAGCTGGCCGCCGCCACCCCAGTCGCCGGAGATCATCCCCAGGGCCGGGAATCGCGCCGTGCGCCCGTCCGCGGCCCTGCCGACGGCGTTGATCCCGGTGCCGCACACGACGGCGACGGCGTCGGGGCTGTCGGTGCCGGCTTCGAGCAGTGCGGAGAGGTCGTAGTCGGTGACCACGGCGTCCTCGGGCACGCCCGCCGCCCACGCCGCCTCGGCCAGGGCCCCCCGGAACGCGGCGATCTCCGCCGGCAGGTCGAGCCCGGCGAGGTAGAGCCCGAACCGGACGAGCCGGTGCGGTCCCGCCTCCTCGCGCACGCGCTCGACCGCGTCGCCGATCACGCGCATGGCCGCGGGCAGGCCGGCCACCTGCGGGTTCGAGCCGGTGCCGCGGGCGTGGGCGAGGATCGTGCCGGCCGCGTCGAGCGCCACCACGTCGGTCTTCGATCCGCCGCCGTCGACGGCGATCGCGACCTCGGGCAGGCCGGTCACCGCGCCCACGCGAGGTGCCGCGCGTTCTCGGCGAGCAGCAGATCGGTGAGGCGCTCGGCCTTGGCCCACTGCCCGACGAGCGGATGCGCGAGCATGGCCCGCAGCACGCGGTCGCGGCCGCCCTCGACGGCCGCCTCGAGCGCCAGCCGCTCGTACTCGGCCACGTGCGCGACGAGTCCGCGCATCTCGGGCGCCAGCGGCGCCGCGGGCACGGGCGTGAGTCCGGCGGTCCTCACGACGGCGGGCACCTCGATGACGTGGTCGTCCGGCAGGAAGTCGAGGGTGCCGGCGTTCCGCACGTTCACGACCTGCACGTCCCCGCGGTCGGCGGTGAGCGACGCCATGAGGTCCACGGCCGCCTCCGAGTAGAAGGCGCCGCCGCGCTCCGACAGCTCCGCCGGCTTCGTGTCGACGGCCGGATCCGCGTACTGGGCGAGCAGGCGCCGCTCGACGTCCTGCACCGCCTCGGCCCTGGTGGGCGAGCCGAGCTGCTCCTCCAGCACCTCGTCGTGCGCGTAGAAGTAACGCAGGTAGTAGGAGGGCACGGCTTCCTGCAGCGTCAGCAGGGCGCCGGGCAGGTGCACCTCGTCGGCGAGCTCGTCGAGCCGGGTGGCGAGCAGGCGCGGCAGCACGTCCTCCACGGAGCCGTCGCGGCTGACGGTGACGGACCGCTCCCAGGTGAGGTGGTTGAGGCCGACGTGGCCGAGCGCGACCGCCTCTGGGGCGACGTCGAGCATCCGCGCGAACCGGCGCTGGAAGCCGATCGCCACGTTGCAGAGCCCGACGGCGCGGTGGCCGGCCTCGAGCAGGGCGCGGGTGACGATGCCGACGGGGTTCGTGAAGTCGATGATCCACGCGTCGGGCTTCGCGTGCCGGCGCACGGCGTCGGCGATCTCGAGCACGACCGGCACGGTGCGCAGCGCCTTCGCGAAGCCGCCCGGCCCTGTCGTCTCCTGGCCGATGCAGCAGACCTCGTGCGGGAAGGTCTCGTCGCCGTGGCGCGCGGCCTGACCGCCGACGCGCAGCTGCAGCAGCACGACGTCGGCGTCGGCCACCCCCGCCACGACGTCGGCGGTGTCGTGTACGACGCCCGGATGCCCGGCGCGGGCGAACATGCGTCGCGAGACGCCGGCGACGAGCGCCAGCCGCTCGGGGTCCGGGTCGACGAGCCACAGCTCGTCGATGGGCAGCACGTCCCGCAGCCGGGAGAACCCGTCGACGAGCTCCGGGGTGTAGGTGGACCCGCCTCCGACGACCGTGACCTTCATCCCTATCCCTTCACTCCGGAGAACTTGATGCCTTCGATGAACTGCTTCTGCGCGAGGAAGAACAGCACGATGACCGGGAGCATGACGAGCACGGTCGCGGCCATCGTGAGGTTCCACTGCACCTGGTGCACGCTGTGGAACGAGGCGAGCGCCACGGACAGGGTCCAGTTCGACTGGTTCTCCCCGGTGTAGAGCAGCGGCCCGAAGTAGTCGTTCCAGGCGTTCAGGAAGCTGAACAGCGCGGCGGCGGCGACGCCGGGCTTGCCCATCGGCAGGATGACGCGGAGCAGGATCTGCAGCTCGGACGCGCCGTCCACCCGCGCGGAGTCGGAGTACGACTGCGGGATCGTGATGAGGAACTGCCGCATGAGGAAGATGCTGAAGGCGTCGCCGAAGAGGTTCGGCAGGATCAGCGGCCACAGCGTGCCGGTGAGGTGCAGGTGCGCCCACAGCACGTAGATCGGGATCGCGATGACCTGCGGCGGCAGCAGCATCGCGACGATGACGCTGTAGAACAGCAGATCGCGTCCCCGCCACCGCAGCCGGGAGAGCGCGTAGGCGACGGGCAGGCTGGAGAGCAGCATCAGCACGGTCGACAGCACCGCGTAGAGCAGCGAGTTGCCGAAGTAGGTCAGCAGCGGCGCGGCCCTGAACACGGCGATGTAGTTGTCCCAGCGCCACACCCGCGGCCAGAGGTCGGGGGTGAGGGCCTGCTGGTCGGTCATCACGGCGGTGAGCAGGATGAACACGATCGGGGCGAGGAACGCGATCGAGAACGCGACCGCGATCGCGTGCGTGCCGAGCCACGCCAGGAAACGGCTCCAGGCGACGTTCCGCGGCGCGCGGCGGCGCACCGGGACGGCGGGGCGGGCGGACGTGATCGCCACGGCTACTCCTCCTCCTCGCCGATGCCGGCGCTGCGCATCCGGTTCACGAGCACGACAGTGAAGACCCCGGAGACGATGAACAGCACGATCGCCATCGCCGACGCGTAGCCCATGTGGAACTGGTGGAACGCCTGCTCGTAGAGCCACATCGGGAAGGTCAGCGTGGAGTTGCTCGGGTAGCCGAGGTTGTTGCTCGATCCCGAGGTGTAGCTGCTCCCGGAGGCGACGGCGCCGGCGACGACGGCCTCGGTGAAGTACTGGAGCCCGGTGATGATCGAGTTGACGACGGCGAACGTGATGACGGGCGAGATCGCGGGGACCGTGATGCTGCGGAACTGCTGCCGGCCGTTGGCGCCGTCGAGCGACGCCGCCTCGTAGAGCTCGCCCGGCACGTCGAGGAGCGCCGCGAGGAAGATCACGATGATCGTGCCGGAGGTCCAGAGTCCGAGCACCGCGAGCGACGGCTTCGCCCAGTCCGGATCGTTGAACCAGAGCGGACCCTGGATGCCGAACAGGTGCAGGAACTGGTTCACCGGCCCGGTCGCCGGGTTCAGCAGGAACACGAACGCGAGGGCTGCGGCCACGGGCGGGGCGAGCGCGGGCAGATAGAAGAGGGTGCGGAAGATCCCGGCGCCCCGCTTGATCCGCACGAGGATCACGGCGGCGATCAGACCGAAGGCGACCCGGCCGACCGTGAGGGCGACCGTGAGCCAGACCGTGTTGCCGATCGAGGTCCAGAGCAGCGGATCCGAGCTGAAGAGGAAGACGTAGTTCTTCAGCCCCGCGAACGTCGGGTCGTCGATCAGGTCGAAGTTCGTGAACGAGTAGACGAGCGTGGCGAGGGCCGGGTAGACGAAGAAGAGGGTCAGCCCGATCAACCACGGCGCCGTGAAGGCGAGGATCGTGAGCCGCCGCCCGCGGCCGCGCCGCCGCCGGGCCGGCGGCCGGGCGACGGATGCG
>NZ_JAODBE010000144.1 GCF_025463795.1 Amnibacterium sp. | reverse complement strand
TGCGACTTCTGCCAGATCGACACGGGCAAGCCC
The DNA here is from genome assembly GCF_025463795.1 of Amnibacterium sp. Classification (GTDB taxonomy): domain Bacteria; phylum Actinomycetota; class Actinomycetes; order Actinomycetales; family Microbacteriaceae; genus Amnibacterium. The sequence continues at coordinate 13,538 of NZ_JAODBE010000144.1, read as the reverse complement.
GCCGACTACGACACGGACGAGCCGCGACGCGTGGCCGAGTCCGTGGCGAGGATGCGCCTGCGCTACGCCACCGTCACGGGCGTCGCCCGCGACGACCTGCCCGACGAGGGCGCCTGGCTGCACGCCGAGACCGTGCGGGAGATCCACCGCCAGAACCCGGGAACCGGCGTCGAGATCCTCGCGACCGACTTCTCCGGGAACCCGGACCTGCTCGGCGAGGTGTTCTCCTCGCGGCCCGAGGTCTTCGCCCACAACGTGGAGACGGTCCCGCGGATCTTCAAGCGGATCCGTCCCGCGTTCCGCTACGAGCGCTCGCTCGGCGTGATCACCCAGGCGCGCGACGCGGGGCTCCTGACCAAGTCGAACCTCATCCTCGGCATGGGGGAGGAGCCGCACGAGGTGCTGGAGGCGCTCGAGCACCTCCACGACGCCGGCTGCGACATCATCACGCTGACCCAGTACCTGCGGCCGACGCCGCGGCACCTGCCGGTCGCCCGCTGGGTGACGCCCGCCGAGTTCGTGGACTTCAAGACGGCGGCCGAGGAGATCGGCTTCCTCGGCGTGCTGGCCGGTCCCCTTGTCCGGTCGTCCTACCGGGCGGGGCGCCTCTGGGCCCAGTCGATGGTGGCGAAGGGGCGCGCGATCCCGGAGTCGCTGCAGCATCTCGCCGATTCGACCCTCGGGTTCGCGCAGGCGGTCGGCTGACGGGTCCCGGACGTTATCGTCCTGGGACCCGAACCACGGGCGCGGGGGCAGCGCCGGGACGGCCCGGCCCGTAGCATCCCCGCCATGCAGCCGGGCCCGGACCGATACGCGAGGGCCCTCGCGGCGGGTCTGCGCAGCGGCGCGCTCTGGTACGCGACGATCACGCTGGCGATGGCGACCATCGCCGAGGCGGAGGCGCTGCTACCGGGGATCGGGATCGACGGGGTGCTCCCACCGCTGATCGGCACCCTGGTGGCTGCCGCGGCCGGTCTCGTGCTCGGCGTGCGGATGACGAGACGGCTCCGGTGGATCGTCGCGATCGGCGCCTTCCTGCTCATGGAGGCGGGGTTCGCGTTCTACCTCGCCACCGTGCAGGTCTCCCTCGACGACACGACGGCGTCGTTCGGCCTGTCCCTGTTCAAGGCGGCGCTGATCGCGTACTGCGTGAACGCCGGCAGGCGCTGGGCACCGGCGACCTTCAGCATCGCGGTCGTCGTCGTGTCCGAGCTGCTCTGCGCGGTGCTGGGCCCCCGGTTCGGATACCGGTGGGCCTTCGACGGCGCCGAGTTCGGCGCACTCGCGATCGTCGTGCTCGCGAGCGTCGGCTTCGCGGTGTCCCGGCACCGGGCGGAGGCGCCGCGGCGCGCACTCGTCCGCGCCGCCGACGAGGACGCCCTCCTCCATACCCGGTCCATCGCCCGGTCCCGCGCCGCCCGCGTCGTGCACGACACCGTGCTCAACGACCTCGCCGTGCTCGCCACGAGCGAGCCGGGCAGGCTCTCCCCCGCGCTCACCGCGCGGCTCTCGTCGACCCTGGAGCTGCTCGCGTCCCCCGACTGGGACGCCGAGCCGGAGCCCGATGCCGGAGCCGGCGCCCCCGGCCCCGTCGAAGCGGCGGTCGACCGAGCCACGGCCGCCGGCCTCCGGGTGCAGGTCGACGGTGAGCTGTCCGCGCTGCGCGGCCTCGACCCCGAGGTGCGCCGGGCGCTGGGCGGCGCGATCGACCAGTGCCTCGCCAACATCCTCCGCCACGCCGGGACCGACGCCGCCGAGATGACCGTGCTCGCGGAGTCGGAAGGCGTCTCCGTCATGATCACGGACGCCGGGGCCGGCTTCGACGTCGAGGATGTGGCCCCCGACCGGATCGGACTCGCGGGGTCCGTCCGTGCCCGGATCGAGGAGGCAGGAGGATCGGTCCGCGTCTTCGCGCGGCCCGGCGTGGGCACGACGGTGCTGCTCACCGTCCCGCGTGCACCCGCTGACGGACTGATCGGGTCGGACGCCTGATGCGCCTCGAGCGCACGCTGCAGCAGCAGGACCCGCTCGATGCGGGGGAGTCGGCGAGGCTCTTCGCCTTCGGGGGCGGATGCCTCGCCCTGCTCGCCGCCGTCGGGATGACCGCCGTCGGGGCCGAGGAGGTCGCGAACTGGTCGCTGGAGATCGCCGCGATCCTGATCGTCGCGCTCACGGGCGTCGTCGCGACGGTGACCTCGAGCCCGTTCCGCGGGCCCTTCCGCATGCGGAGCCATGTGCTCGTCACCGGCCTGTCGCTGCTCGCCTTCCTCCTCGACGAGCTGGCGCAGCTCGGCTCGAACGACCTCGTGCACGACGACTGGGGGCTCGTCACCGTGCCGATCTTCCTGTTCGTGGTCGCCGCGATGCGGCCGGCGCAGGAGGTGCTCGTCGGCGGCCTCGTCGCCGCGCTCGTGGTCGGGGCCACCGCCGCCGTCGTCTCCCCGTTCGTCACGTTGCAGGTCTCGCCGTTCACCCGAGCGTCCATCGCGATGACGTCGATCGTCGCGCCTGCGGCGGCGTCCGCGGCCTTCGCCAGGGCGGCGCTCGCACGGCTGCTGCGCGCTTCGGCGCAGCGGACCGGCATCCCCACCGTCGACCAGGTCGTGCGGCTCACCGTGCAGCAGGAGACCATCGCCCGCATGGAGGCGGAGGTCGTGCCGCTGCTCGAGGACATCCTCGCCGCCGGCGCACTCACCGACGGCGACGGCCGCCGAGCACGAGCGCTGGCCACCGGCCTCCGCACCGCCGTGCTCGCCGACCTCCGCCGCGACTGGCTGAGCGAGGCGGGCTTCGTCGTCACCGACCGGCAGGGATACGTCGAGCGGATGAGCCCCGAGCAGCGCACGGCGGTACGCGGCCTCGTCGGCGCGGTACCGCTGCTCGATCCCGCGCGCCCCGGCACGGCGGTGGTGGTCGGCCAGGATCTGGAGGCGGTGCTCGAGCTCACGCTCCCCGTGGGGTCCCGTCCACCGCGGTCGGTGATCGCGCCGCTGCTGCCGGTGCTCCGCTCGGTGTTCCCGCACGTCGACCTGCGCAGCGACGACCACGCGGTCGTGCTCGTCGCCGAGGTGCCCGTCGAGCGCTGACCGCGCGGTCCGACGGCCACCGGCGCCGATGTGCAGGTCCCGGTGCCGTCTGCAGGTTCCGGGGGCCCGATCCGTCCTGCACACGGCACGCGAACCTGCATCCGGCGCAGCACAGGTGCCGCTCGGGCCGGTGAGGCAGGCTCGGTGGCCCCGACCCGAGGAGCCCCGTGGCCGACCCCTTGACGCCGAAGCCGGCGGATGCCGGCGTGACCGGTGAGCTGCGCCACGACACCGCGGTGGGTTCGACCCCGCTGACCTCGTGGTCCACGACCGCCGGCCGCAGCGCGGCGCACGCCGCCGTGCAGGTGTCCCGGCGGATCGGCGCGCACGGCGCGCTGGCGGCGACGCTCGCGATCGGGGTCGTCGTCGTCTTCCTGCTCGCCTTCCTCGCTTCGCGCGTCTACGACGCCGTGACCGAGCGCGACGGGGTCGCGGGCCTCGACGTCCCGGTGCTCCATGCCGCGATAGGCATGCGCTCACCGGTGTCCGACGGAATCGCTGCCGCCGTCGCCATCGGCTTCGGGCCGGTGGGGATGCCGATCCTCGCGCTCGTCGCGATCCTGCTGCTGGCCCTGCGGCGCCGGTCCTGGACACCGGTGATCCTCATCGCGGCAGCGGGCCTCGGCTCCCTGGCCATGACGATCGCGGGCAAGGACATCATCGGCCGGCACCGACCGCTCCACATCGACGCGATCCCGCCGTTCGAGACCTCGCCCTCGTTCCCGAGCGGGCACACGTTGAACGCCACGGTCATCGCCGGGGTGGTCGCCTACCTGCTCGTCCTGCGGCGCCGCACCGCGGCCGGGCGCACCGTCACCGTCGCGGCGGCCGTCGTGATCGCGCTGGTCGTCGGCCTCACCCGCATCCTGCTCGGGGCCCACTGGTTCACCGACGTGCTCGCCGGCTGGCTGCTGGGCCTGGCGTGGCTGGGCATCGTGATCACCGCGCACCGGCTCTACCTCACCGCGAGGCAGCGCGGGGCACCGGCCTGACCGCCCCGACACGGCACCCACGGGCGGCTCCCCGGATCCGTGGGGAGCACGTCCAGCGTGCCGCGGATCATGGTTGGCATGAGCACCTACCAGCAGGCGCCGCGTGTCGCCCTGCAGGACGCCCCCGAAATCACGCACCGGCACGGCTGGTGGTGGAAGGGGCTGCTCGCCGGGCTGCTGCTCTGGGGCCTCAGCATCGTCGTGACGATCGTGACGCTGAACACGAACCTCGTGCCCACGCTGATCCTCGTCGGCAGCTTCCTCGTGCCGTTCGCAGTCGTGCTGTTCGCGGCGGAGCGGATCAGCCGCAACTTCACCGTCACCCACCTGATCGTGGCGTTCTTCGTCAGCGGCGTGCTCGGCGTCCTGGGCGCCTCACTGCTCGAGTCCCGGCTGCAGGCGACGCCGCTGCTCTACTTCGGGGTCGGCCTCATCGAGGAGGCGGTGAAGGCGGTGCTGCTGATCGTCGTCGGCCGCAGCCTCGTGCCCAAGACCGCCAGGCAGGGCGCCCTGCTCGGTGCGACGGTCGGCGCGGGCTTCGCCGCGTTCGAGTCGGCGGGCTACGCCTTCAACGCGGCCATCACGAGTCAGGGGATCAGTCTCGCGAGCCTGCTCCAGTCGGAGGTGCTGCGGGCGCTGCTGACCCCGCTCGGGCACGTGCTCTGGACCGCCGTGTTCGGTGCCGCGCTGTTCGCCGCGGCCCGCGACGGCCGCCGGTACCGGATCACGCTCGGGGTGATCGGCGTGTTCCTCGGCGTCTCCATCCTGCACGCGCTGTGGGACTCGATGAGCGGGATCGCGTCGATCCTGGCCGTGGTGATCACGGGCAACGCCGTGCCGGCGCTCGAGTACGGCATGCTGCGGCCCGGCACCGGGGCGGCGGTGCAGGAGCTGACGTTCGCCTTCTACGTCGTCGGGCTCGCCGTGCTGTCCGTCATCGGCATCCTCACGCTCGTCGGACTCGTGCGGCGGCGCCACCGCCGCGACGCGGAGGTCGTCGACGCGCACTACGCGGGTAGCGCCTGAGCGATGCCCGCCCGGGGGCTCAGGCGGGCTGCGCCGCGGTCGTGAGCACGCGCTCGAGCACGTCGATCGCGTGCTCGAGATCGGCCTCGTCGATGACGATCGGCGGCGCGAACCGCACGGTCTGACCGTGCGTGTCCTTCGCGAGCACGCCTTCCGCCATCATGCGCTCGCACACCTGGCGGGCGGTACCGACGGCGGGATCGATGTCCACGCCCGCCCAGAGGCCGCGCACCCGCACTGCGGTCACGCCGCGACCGACGAGGGCCTCGAGGCGGCGCTGGAGCACCGCGCCCAGCTCGCGCGCCCGCTCCTGCGGCTCACCGGTGGCGAGCATCCGCACGACGGCCCGGCCGACGGCCGCCGCGAGCGGGTTGCCGCCGAAGGTCGACCCGTGCTCGCCGGGTCGCAGCACCCCGAGCACGTCGCGGTTCCCGACCACGGCGGAGACCGGGACGATGCCGCCGCCGAGGGCCTTGCCGAGCAGGTAGAGGTCCGGCACGACGCCGACCAGGTCGCAGGCGAAGGTCGCGCCGACGCGGCCCAGGCCGGACTGGATCTCGTCCGCGATGAACAGCACCCGGTGCACGTCGCAGAGTCGACGCACGGCGGGCAGGTAGTCCTCCGGCGGAACGATGATGCCCGCCTCACCCTGGATGGGCTCGAGCAGCACCGCGACGGTGGTCTCGTCGATGGCAGCCTCCAGCGCCTCTGCGCTGCCGTAGGGCACGATGCGGAAGCCGGGGGTGTACGGGCCGAAGTCGTCGCGTGCCGACGGGTCGTCGCTGAACGAGACGATCGTGGTCGTGCGGCCGTGGAAGTTGCCGCTCGCCACGACGATCGTCGCGCGGTCGTGCTCGACGCCCTTCACGCGGTAGCCCCACGCGCGGGCGACCTTGATGCCGGACTCGACGGCCTCGGCGCCGGTGTTCATCGGCAGGACCATCTCCTTGCCGGCGAGCGCGGCGAGCTCGGCCGCGAACGGCTCGAGCTGGTCGTTCTCGAACGCGCGGGAGACGAGCGTGACGCGGTCGAGCTGCGCCTTCGCGGCGGCGATCAGAGCCGGGTGCCCGTGGCCGAAGTTGACGGCCGAGTAGGCGGCGAGCAGGTCGAGGTAGCGCCTGCCCTCGACGTCGGTCACCCAGGCGCCGTTCCCGCTCGCCACCTCGACGGGCAGCGGGGAGTAGTTGTTGGCGAGCGCGCTGCCGGCCCGGGTCATCGGGCGATCCGCAGCTCGAGGGTGCAGCACTTCACGCCGCCGCCGCCGCGCAGCAGCTCGGACAGGTCGAGGCCGATCGGGGTGTAGCCCCGCTCGCGCAGGGACGCCTCGAACCCCTTCGCCTTCGCGGCGATGACCACGTTGCTGCCGTCCGAGATGGAGTTGAGACCGAGCCACTGCGCGTCCTCGGCGCTCACCTCGACGGCGTCGGGGTAGCGGCGCTGCAGCACCGCGCGGCTCGCCCCGTCGAACGCCTCGGGCAGGTACGCGATGTTCGCGTCCGCCCCCTCCGGATCGAGCACGGCGATCGCGGTGTCGAGGTGGTAGAAGCGGTCGTCGACGAGCTTCAGCGTGACGACCTCGCGGTCGAAGACCCGCGCGAGCTCCGCATGGCTCTCGATGCTGGTGCGGAAGCCGGTCCCCGCGAGGATCGCGTCGCCGACGAGCAGGAGGTCGCCCTCGCCCTCGTTGATCTCGCGCGCCTCGTGCACCTCGAAGCCGCGGGCGCGGAACCAGTCGCCGTAGGCGGGGCCCTCCGCCTGGCGCTCGGGGTGGGTGAACTTCGCCGTGTACGCCTTCCCGTCCAGGGTGAAGCCCCCGTTGGCGCTGTAGACCATGTCGGGCAGCCCCTCGATCGGGTCGATCAGCTCGAGAGTGTGGCCGAGCCGGTCGTAGGTGTCGTAGAGCGACTGCCACTGCTGCAGGGCCAGCGCGGTGTCGGTGGGCACCTGCGGGTGCATCCACGGGTTGATGCGGTACACGACGGTGAAGTGCTCGGGACGGCACATCAGGTAGTGGCGCGAGAGCGCCGAGCGGTCGGCGACGTCCGTTGCGGCCGGGACGGTCTGGGACACGAGGAACCCCTTCGGATCAAGACGGAGAGACTTCTGGCCGGACCGGGTCGACGGCCCTTCCAGTGTGCCAGCGGATGGGGGCAAGGAAGGCGATCGCCACGCATCACTTGTGCGCGACTTGGCGCCCGGACGCAACGATTGCTAGCGTGAAGGGGTGGATTCCATCGACTCCCGCATCCTGGACCTGCTCAAGCGCAACGCGCGTTCGGCGTACGGCGACATCGGGGCGGTGGTGGGGCTGTCCGCGTCGGCGGTCAAGCGGCGCGTCGACCGGCTGCTCGCCGAGGGCGTGATCCGCTCCTTCACCATCCAGGTGGACCCGGCCATGGAGGGCATGAGCACCGAGGCCTGGGTGGAGCTCTTCTGCCGGGGCACCGTCTCGCCCACCGAGCTGCGCCGCATCCTGTCGGCGGTGCCTGAGGTCGTCTACGCCGGCACAGTGACCGGCAGCGCCGACGCCATCGTGCACATGCGCAGCAGGGACATCCCGAGCCTCGAGCTCGCGCTCGAGCGGGTGCGTGTGGCGCCGAACGTCGACCACACCCGCAGCGCGATCGTGCTGTCCCGTCTCGTGAACCGGATCGGGAACTGACCCGATGGGGTTCGACGTGACGGCGTTCCGCGCCCTGTTCCCCTCGCTCGAGTCCGGCATCGCCCACTTCGACGGCCCCGGAGGCACGCAGACGCCGCAGCCCGTCGCCGACGCGATGGCCCGCACCCTGGCCGGCCCGCTCTCCAACCGGGGACGCGCCACGGCCTCGGAGCGGAACGCGGACGACGCGGTCATCGCGTTCCGCAGCGCGATCGCCGATCTCACCGGCGGTGACCCGCGCGGTGTCGTCCACGGCCGGAGCGCCACGCAGCTCGCCTACGACTTCGCCCGCCACCTCGGCCGCGGCTGGACGAGCGACGACGAGGTCGTGGTGACGCGGCTGGATCACGACTCGAACGTGCGGCCGTGGATCCAGGCCGCCGAGCGGGCGGGCGCGGCCGTCCGCTGGATCGACTTCGACCCCGCCACCGGCGAGCTGGACCTCCGCAGCGCCGAGGCGGCGATCGGGCCGAGCACGAGGCTCGTCGCGGTGACGGGCGCGTCGAACCTGATCGGCACGAAGCCGCCCGTGCGCGCCGTCGCCGACCTCGCGCATGCCGTCGGCGCCCTCGTCTGGGTCGACGGGGTGCATCTCGCGGCGCACACGCTCGTCGACGTGGCGGCGCTCGGCGCCGACCTCTTCGCCTGCTCGCCCTACAAGTTCCTGGGGCCGCACTGCGCCGCGCTCGTCGCGGATCCGGCACGGCTCGAGTCCATCGAGATCGAGAAGCTCGCGCCCTCGACGAACGCGGTGCCCGAGCGCTTCGAGTACGGCACGCTCCCCTACGAGCTCCTGGCGGGCGTGACCGCGGCCGTCGACGTGCTCGCGGGCCTCGGCGGGGCGGATGCCGCGGTGCCTCGCCGCGAGCGGCTCCGCGCGTCGTTCGCCGCCCTGCACGAGCACGAGGCGCGACTGCTCGAGCGGCTCGAGTCGGGCCTGCGCGCCCACGGCGACGCGGTCGTGCTCCACTCCCGGGCGGCCGACCGGACGCCGACGCAGACGATCACGTTCCGTGAGCGCTCCACCGCCGACGCCGCCGCGTTCCTCACGGAGCGGGACATCGCGCTCGGCTCCAGCGACTTCTACGCCTACGAGGCCGCGATCCGGCTCGGCCTGCCGGAGCACGCCGGGCTGCGCATGGGGATCGCCCCGTACACGACCGAGGACGAGGTCGACCGCCTGCTGGCCGGCATCCGCGAGTTCCTCGCGTCCTGAGCTCCACAGCAGGACGACCTCCTGCTGCGCGGCTCCCCGGTCAGGCCTGAGCGACCTCGAGGCCGTGCGCGCCCGCCACGGCGGCGTTGTGCAGGCGCCCCGCTGCGACGTTCACGCCCGCCTTGAGGGCCGGATCGGCGGCCGTCGCGGCCTCCCAGCCACGGTCGGCGAGCGCCAGCACGTAGGGGAGCGTGGCGTTGGTGAGCGCGATCGTCGAGGTCTGCGGCACGGCGCCCGGCATGTTCGCCACGCAGTAGAAGCGGGAGCCGTGCACCGGGAACGTCGGCTCGTCGTACGTGGTGGCCCGTGAGCCCTCGAAGCAGCCGCCCTGGTCGATCGCGATGTCCACGAGCACGGAGCCGGCGCGCATGTCGGCGACCATGGCGTCGGTCACGAGCTTCGGCGCGGCCGCCCCGGGGATGAGCACGCTGCCGATCACGAGGTCCGCGTCGCGGAGGCGTGCGGCGATCTCGTACGGGCTCGAGCGGAGGGTCTGCACGCGGCCCCCGAACCGGGCGTCGAGGGCCTTGAGCTTCGGCAGGCTGATGTCGAAGACGGTCACGTCCGCCTGCATGCCGACGGCGATGGTCGCGGCGTTCTCCCCGGCGACGCCGCCGCCGAGGATCACGACCTTGCCGCGCGGGGTGCCGGTGACACCCCCGAGCAGCACCCCCCGGCCGCCGTGCGGGCGCATCAGCTGCTCCGCCCCCGCCTGCACCGACAGGCGGCCGGCGATCTCGCTCATCGGGGCGAGCAGGGGGAGCGACCGGTCGGGCAGCTGCACCGTCTCGTAGGCGATCGCAGTGGTGCCGGAGGCGAGGAGCGCCTCGGTGAGCGGCCGGTCGGCGGCGAGGTGCAGGTAGGTGAACAGCACCTGGTCCTCGCGCAGGAATCCGTACTCCGAGGCGATGGGCTCCTTGACCTTGAGCAGCAGCTCGGCGGTGCCCCAGACCTCGGCGGCTGAGCCGCCGAGCTCGGCGCCGGCGACCTCGTACTCGGCGTCGCTGTAGCCGGACCCCTCCCCGGCGCCGCGCTGCACGAGCACGCGGTGGCCGTGGCCCACGAGCTCGTGCGCACCCGACGGCGTCACCGCGACCCGCGACTCGTTGCTCTTCACCTCGGTGGGCACGCCGATCAGCATGGGAGACCTCTTCCTCGCTCGCGCGATCCGCTCGCGGCTCCCCCTGGGATACTCCTGCTGTTCGGGAGTTCACCAGAGGAGCCGAATATCCACATGGTGGAGAGACCTGTGGACGAACGATCTTCGGCTATGTTCGGCACTGTGGCTGCCACGCCGAACGAGTCCGCGGCGCGACTCGACGACGTCGACCGGCGGATCCTCGAGGCGCTGCGGGACAACGCCCGCATCCCGAACAACCGCCTCGCGGAGCTCGTGGGCGTCGCGCCGTCGACCTGCCTGCAGCGGGTGCGTGCCCTGCAGGACACGGGGGTCATCCGCCGGTTCACCGTCGACCTCGATCCGCGGCGCCTCGGCTACGGGCTGCACGCCCTCGTGTCGATCCGGATCACGCCCGGCGCCCGAGGGCAGCTCGCTGCCTTCGCCGATCAGCTGCGCTCGCTGCCCGAGGTGACGCAGTTCTTCTACCTGGCGGGGGCGGCCGACTTCATCGTGCACTTCCAGGCACGGACGACCGAGGACCTGCGCGACTTCGTGACGGAGCAGCTGTCGACGAACCCCATCGTCGCCTCGACGAACACGAGCCTGATCTTCGAGCACGACATCGGGGCGCTCCGAATCTGAGCGGCCGCATGTAGTAATCGAATGATTACTCTGTCAACCATGACCTCTCTCGCGCCCGAGCCGACCGACCGCCGCATGACCTCGGCCGAGCGACGGGACGCGATCCTCGCTGCCGCGAGCGTCCTGTTCGGGCAGCGCGGGTACTTCGGCGCGACCACCGATCAGGTCGCGCGGGCCGCGGGCATCAGCCAGCCCTACGTGGTGCGGATGTTCGGCTCGAAGGAGGCGCTCTTCCTGGCCGTGATCGGCCGCGCGAAGACCTCCTTGCTCGCAGCGTTCCGCGGGGCCCTCGCCGACTGGCGTGCGGCCGGTGCGGCGGGCGGCGACCCGTGCGACGCGCTCGGGCCCGCCTACCTGGAACTGCTGCGCGAGCGGGGCGTGCACACGTCGCTCATGCAGGCGTTCATGCAGGGCTCGGAGCCGGCGATCGGCGCCGCCGCGCGCGACGGCTTCCTCGAGATCTGGGCGTTCCTCAGGGACGAGGCCGGCGTCGACCCCGAGACGGCCCGCAGCTTCCTCGCCGACGGCATGCTGATCAACGTGCTCGCGGGCCTCGAGATGCCCCGCGACATGCGGCCCGAGGCGGCCGAGCTGCTCGAGGCGACCCTCGGCGACAAGGCCCGGTTGCTGCCCGGCGCCTGACTCCCGTCAGTGGAAGCGGTGGTCCTGGATCGTGATCCGGGGACCGCGCCGCGGAGGCCGCACCCCGGCCCGGTAGATCAGCCGCACGACGCGCTGGCGGTGGCCGCGCCACGGCTCCAGCAGCTCCAGCATGCCGTCGTCGTCGACGGCGCGGCCGACCAGCGCGGTACCGACGAGGGTCGAGAGGTGCAGGTCGCCGATGCTCGGCGCATCCGGGTCCCCGTGCGCGCGCTGGCTGGTCTCGGCGGCGGTCCAGATGCCGACGCCGGGCACGGTGCGCAACCGCTTCGCGATCTCGGCGCCGCCGCGGCCGAGGTCCAGGGTGCGCTCGAGGCCCGGCGCGACCCGGGTCGCCTCCACGGCGGCACGGGACCGCTTCGGATCGACACCGGCGCGGTGCCAGTCCCATGACGGGATGCGTCGCCAGCCCTCGGCGGTGGGCGCGACCGTCATCCCCGCTGGGGCCGGGCCGGGCGCCGGCGTGCCGTGCCGCGTCACCAGCCACGCCCAGGACCGATGCGCCTCCAGGGTCGTGATCTTCTGCTCGAGGATCGCGGCGACCATCATCTCCGCGACCTGCCGGCACCGGGTGAGCCGGAGGCCGGTGCTGCGGCGCCGGGCGTCGGCGAGCAGCGGGACCGACGACACGTCGAGGTCCGACCAGTCGTCGCCCGCGCCGAGCAGCTCGGGGACGCCGTCGATCGCCCATTCCGCGCCCTGCCCCCAGGCGTGCGCGCGCACGGCGCCGTCCTCCCGCTGCACGAGCCGCAGCGTCGCCGGGCCGGACGGCGTGGTCGTGGTGCGCCACACCGCGACGCCGTCGCGCCGGAACGTCGGGTCGCCCGCGCCACGGCGGAGCGGCGCGATCGTCGCGGCGAGATCGACCGGTTCCGCCGGGTCGTAGACGGTGGTCGCGTCCGACACCCGTTCGGGGGTCGTCGTGGCGATCACCGGCACAGCGTAGGAACGCCGGGCGACGTCCGCGAACCGACACTCCGGCGCGTCCGGCGCTGCAGCGGACTCGGGCCGCACACGGGGTCGCTGGCTAGCCTCGCGCCATGACCACCACCACGCCCACCGATGAGGAGCGCGCGACGCTCGCCAAGCTGCTGAAGAAGGCGCGGATCGCCCTCATCACGACCGTGAGCGCAGACAACCAGCTCGTGAGCCGGCCGATGGCCGTCAAGGACCGGGAGTTCGACGGGGACCTCTGGTTCTTCACCGAGGACCCCTCGCACAAGACCGACGAGGTGCGCACGAACCCCGAGGTGAACGTGGCGCTGGAGTCCGGATCCGGCTGGGTGTCGATCGCGGGCGTCGCCGAGATCGTGAAGGACGCGGCGAGGATCGACGACCTGTGGGACACCGGCGCGGAGGCCTGGTTCGAGCACGGCCGCGACGACCCGAAGGTGGCGCTCCTCAAGGTGACCGCCAGGACCGCGGAGTACTGGTCGACGGACGAGCCGAAGCCGCTCGTGCTCTTCAAGTACGCGAAGGCCGCCGTTACGGGCGGACAGCCGAAGGTCGGCGAGTCGCACACGGTCGACCTCGAGTCGTGACCGTCCGGGCGGTCGTCGTCGCCGACCGGGACGGCCGCACGGCGGGGGAGGTCGCCGACGCCCCGGATCCTGAGGCCGGCGTCGGCGAGGTGCTGCTCGAGGTCGACCTCTCGTCCCTCAACTACAAGGACGCCATGGCGGTCGCCGGGCGTCCCGGGATCCTCCGCGGGCTGCCGAAGACGGCGGGAATCGACGCGGTCGGCCGCCTGCCCGACGGGCGGTCGGTGGTGGTGACGGGCGCCGGCCTCGGCGAGCGGCGCGACGGCGGGCTCGCCGAGCGGGTGGCGGTCGACCCCGCGTGGATCGTCGAGGTGCCGATGCCGTTCACCCCGCAGCACGCGGCGGCGATCGGGACCGCCGGCGTCACCGCCGCGCTGTCGGTGCTGCGGCTGCAGCGGCTCGCGCCGCCGCCGGGACCCGTGCTCGTCACGGGGGCGGGCGGCGGGGTGGGTGGCTTCGCGGTCGCGCTGCTCGCCGCCTCCGGCTTCGAGGTGGTGGCCTCGACCGGTCGGACGGAGCAGCTGGGCGACCACCTGCGCGGGCTCGGAGCGAGCGACGTCGTGCCTCGCCTCGATGCCGAGCCCGGCAGACCG
>NZ_JAODBE010000121.1 GCF_025463795.1 Amnibacterium sp. | reverse complement strand
GGGCGCGGCGAGCCGGGGCACGTCGCCCGGGTCGAGGGACGCGTCGGCGTCGCACACGGCCACGAGCTCCGCGGTGGCGGCGGTCACGCCGGCGTGCACGGCGGCGCCGAACCCGCGCCGCGGCTCGTGCACGACGAGCGCCCCGAGAGCGGCGGCGACGTCCGCGGACCCGTCCGTCGATCCGTTGTCGACGACGATCGCGCGCCAGCCGGTCGGCAGCCGGGAGAGCACCCAGGGCAGGGCCGCGGCCTCGTCCAGGCAGGGCAGCACCAGGTCGCCCACGACGGCGGTCATCCGCGCATCCGCACGGCAGGGCGGAGGGGCGCGGTCGCGAACGCCGCGACCCCCGCCTCGAACGGCACCGGCGCCGGCACCCCGAGCTCGTCGCGGAGCCGGGCGGAGGAGGCGGTGATGTGCCGCACGTCGCCGAGCCGGTACCCGCCGGTCACGACGGGCGCTGCACCGCCGGCTGCGGCCGCGAGCGCGACGGCGAGGTCGAGGATCGTGTGCACGACGCCGCTGCCCACGTTGAAGGGGCGCACCGCGGCGCCCTCCTGCCGGGCGGTCCAGCCGACCGCGGCGAGGTTCGCGGCCGCGACGTCGCGCACGTGCACGAAGTCGCGGCGCTGGCCGCCGTCCTCGAGCACGGCCGGCGCCTCGCCCCGCTCGAGCTGCGACCGGAACAGGGACGCCACGCCCGCGTAGGGCGTGTTCTGCGGCATGCCGGGCCCGTAGACGTTGTGGTAGCGGAGGGCGGCGACGCGGCCGCCCGTGGCGCGCGCCCAGGCGGCGGCGAGGTGCTCCTGATGCACCTTCGTGGCGGCGTAGACGTTCCTCGGATCGAGCGGGGCGTCCTCGGTCACGAGGACCGGCTCGAGCGGCTCGCCCGAGACCGGGTCGCGGGGCTCGAAGCGGCCGTCGTCGAGGTCCGCCCGCCGTCGCGGCGGCACCGCCACCGGCCCCCGCGAGGAGCGGTAGGCGCCCTCGCCGTAGACGACCATCGACGACGCGAGCACGAGCCGGTCCACGCCGGCCGCGGCCATCTCGGCGAGCAGCACGGCGGTTCCCAGGTCGTTCGAGGCGACGTAGTCGGGGGCGTCCCCGAACCCGACGCCGAGCCCGACCTTCGCCGCCTGGTGCACGACGACGTCGACCCCGCGCAGGGCGTCGGCGACCGCGGCCGGATCGGTCACGTCGCCGAGACGCGTCTCGATCCCGGCCGGAGGCGCGGATCCGGGACCGTGGACGTCGGCGCGCAGCGAGTCGAGCACCCGGACGGCATGGCCCGACTCCTCGGCGGCGCGCGCGACGGCGCCGCCGATGAAGCCGGCGCCGCCGGTGACCAGGACCAGCCCGGTCACCGGCGCACCGGCCGGGCGAGCACCTCGGCGATCGCGTCGGCCGGCACGGCCGGCCCGGCGCGGAAGCCGTCCGGGATCCGCTCGACGACCGCAGCGACGACGCGGCGGATCACGGGCTGCGCGGCGGCGAGACGCTCCAGCACGAGACCGGCCGTGACCGCGTCCTCGTGGCCCGCGTCGACGGCGGAGTCGCGGTCGGTGACGAACGAGCAGTTCACGACCGCGATGCCGAGCTCGAGCGCCAACGGCGTCTCGGGAGCGAGCGTCATGTTGATCGTCGTGCCTCCCGACGCCGCGTGGAAGCGCGACTCCGCCCGCGTCGCGAAGCGAGGACCGTCGATGACGACCGTCGTGCCGGTCGGGCGCACGGGCACGTGCTCCGCGGTGAGCGCGTCGATCGCGAGGTCGCGCAGCAGCGGGTCGAACGGGTCGGGGGCCGCGAGGTGCTCGACGCGCGCGCCGTCGTAGAAGGTGCCGTCGCGGTTCGTCGTGCGGTCGAGGTACTGGTCGGGCACGACGAAGACGCCGGGCGCGGCCTCGTCCACGAGCCCGCCGACCGCCGAGGACGTGACCAGCGCCCGCACGCCGAGCGACGCCAGCGCCCAGACGTTCGCCCGGTACGGGATGCGATGCGGCGCGAGCGTGTGCCCGCCGCCGTGGCGGGGCAGGAACGCGACGCGGCGGCCCGCGAGCACGCCGACCGTGATCCGGGCGGAGGGGGCGCCGTAGGGAGTGGGGACCTCGAGGCGTTCCGCGTCGTCCAGGAGCGAGTAGAGCCCCGACCCGCCGATCACGCCCACCGGCGCCGCGTCGCTCATGCGATCCCTCTCGTTCGTCCCTCGTGCGGAGCCGATCGGGCCCCGCCTACGCATTCGCAGCGGCAGGGTTCGCGGTTCGGGTCTGCCTACGCTTGAGGGATGGCCCATCTGATCGGCGCGGAGCGCATCCGGATCGAGGTGCCGTCCCGGGTCGTGCTCGACGACCTGTCGCTCGGCCTCGAGACGGGCGACCGCATCGGGGTCGTCGGCCGCAACGGTGAGGGCAAGTCGACCCTGCTCGGGCTGCTCGCGGGCACTCAGGAGCCCGACGCCGGGCGGGTCACTCGGCGCACCGGCGTCACCGTCGGCGTGCTGGGCCAGCAGGATCCGCAGGGCTCGGGGACCGTGCTCGACGCGATCGTCGGCGATCGGGCCGAGCACGAGTGGGCGGGCGACCGCCGCATCCGGGACGTGATCGACGGCCTCCTCGACGGCCTCGACCCCGGGACGGCGATGGCCGACCTGTCCGGCGGCCAGCGCCGCCGGGTCGCCCTCGCCGGGCTGCTCGTCGCGGAGGACGACGTGCTGTTCCTCGACGAGCCGACGAACCACCTCGACCTGCAGGGGGTGCGCTGGCTCGCCGCCCACCTGAACGCGAAGTGGGGCGCAGGGCAGGGCGCGCTCGTCGTCGTGAGCCACGACCGGTGGTTCCTCGACGCGGTCTGCACCCGGATGTGGGAGGTGCACGACGCCCGCGTCGACGCCTACGAGGGCGGCTACGCCGCCTACGTGCTCGCCCGGGTCGAGCGCGACCGGCAGTCGCGGGCTATCGAGGACCGGCGGCAGAACCTGCTGCGCAAGGAGCTCGCGTGGCTGCGGCGCGGCGCGCCCGCGCGGACGTCGAAGCCGAGGTTCCGGATCGACGCGGCCACCGTGCTCATCGCCGACGAGCCGCCGCCGCGCAACACGGTCGAGCTGCACCGCCTCGCCACCGCGCGGCTCGGCAAGGACGTCGTCGACCTGATCGACGCGTCCGCCGGCTACGAGGGCCGGCCGGTGCTCGAGCACCTCGAGTGGCGGATCGCGCCCGGGGAGCGTACCGGGATCCTCGGGCGCAACGGCGCGGGCAAGTCGACCCTGCTCGCGCTCATCGACGGCTCGGTGCCGCCGCTCGCCGGCCGGGTGAAGCGCGGCTCGACCGTCCGCATCCGCCGGCTCAGCCAGCAGCTCGAGGAGCTCCTGCCGTTCGACGGCGAGCTCGTGCGCGACGTGCTCGGCGGCCTCCGCACGGCCTACCGCGTCGGGGACGCGGA
Source organism: Amnibacterium sp. (assembly GCF_025463795.1). Taxonomy (GTDB): domain Bacteria; phylum Actinomycetota; class Actinomycetes; order Actinomycetales; family Microbacteriaceae; genus Amnibacterium. The sequence goes on along the minus strand of NZ_JAODBE010000121.1, from coordinate 7,484 downwards.
GCTGTCGCCCGGCCAGCTGCTCGAGCGGCTCGGCTTCCCGTCCGCCCAGCTGCAGGCCCGCGTCGGCGAGCTCTCCGGCGGCTGGCGCCGGCGCCTGCAGCTGCTGCTCGTGCTGCTCGACGAGCCGAACGTGCTCATCCTCGACGAGCCGACGAACGACCTCGACACGGAGATGCTCACCGCGATGGAGGACGTGCTCGACACCTGGCCGGGCACCCTGCTCGTCGTCTCCCACGACCGCTACCTCATCGAGCGGGTCACGGATCAGCAGTACGCGGTCGTCGGCGGCCGGCTGCGGCACCTGCCCCGCGGCGTCGACGAGTACCTCTCGCTCACGGACGCCGAGGCCGCGGTGCCCGAGCCGTCGACGGCGCCGGGACCGGATGCGGCGATGTCCGGGGCCGACCGCCGGGTGCTCGAGAAGGAGCTCGTGTCCCTGGAGAAGCGGCTCGCCCGCGCCGAGGAGCGGATCCGCGCCGAGCACGACGCGATGGCGGTGCACGACCAGTCCGACTACGCCGGCATCACCGCCCTCGCGGAGCGGCTGCGGGATCGGGAGTCGGAGCGGGACGCGATCGAGCTCGCCTGGCTCGAGGCGGCGGAGCGGCTGGAGCGCGCGTAGGGCCGGCTCGCCGCGCCGGCCCTACGCGGGGAGCGGGACCTCCGTCAGGGCACGCGGCTCCACCGCAGAAGGATCGAACCCCTCGTGCGGAACGTGCCGGTGGGTGCGAGCCCCGCCGCCTCCATCGCGGCGGTCGGCACGACCGTCTGCGGGTCGGCGTCGAGGTCGAGCAGGAACCACACGGTGGTGAGCGAGCGCATCCGCGGCACCGCGGCGGTCGCGCCGATGTCCGAGCCGAAGAGGGCGGTGCTGTCGGCGAGCGGGCCCGTCGCGGTCAGATCCCTGAGCCCGCGGAAGTCCTCCGGGTACGCGATCGCCTCGATCCGCGTGGTGACGCCGCGGATCCCGTTGTACTGGCCGAACACGATCCCGGCGGGGCCGTCCGACGGGCCGCGCTCCGCGGCGACGAGGGCCGCGGCGTCGCCCATCTCGCTGCCCGCCTTCGCGTGCGGCTCCCGATCGGCGACGATCTGCGGCACCGCGGTGGCGGCGATCGCGAGCACGGCGATCACGCCGATGAGGCGGGGGAGCGCGGCGGCGGCGAGGCCGACGAGCAGCGCGACGGCGGGCGCCGTGAACGTGACGTACCGCGGCCAGTACACCGGCGCGGTGACGAGCCCGGCGGCGAGCAGCCCGGCCGGAGGCAGGAGCGCCCACGGCAGCACGACGGCGAGCGCGCCGGCCGGGACGCGGCGGCGCACGACGGCCGCGATCGCCCCGGCGACGAGGACCACGAGGACCGTCTTCGCCACGAGGTCGGATCGGAACCACTGCTCGACCGCGAGCTGGTGCCACGGCGACGCCGGGACGTACGCGGCGATCCAGCCCACCTGGCCGGTCTGCGCCGTCGCCAGCCGGAGCAACGGCAGCACGGCGAGGGTCGCGGCGACGGCCGCCGCCAGGCCGCCGAACCGCTGCCTCCCCCGGCCGAGCAGCAGCGCCGTGACGACGTGCGCGGCCGCGAGCAGCAGGTCGTCGAGGAACACGACGGTGGCCAGCGCGAGCAGTGCGGCGTGCCCGGCCCACGCCCCGGCCGTGGCGAGCGCGCTGCGGTGCGGGCCGAGGGCGTGCACGAGGGCGAGCGTGGCGGCGGAGGCGAGCAGCGCGCTGATCGCGTAGGACCGGCCTTCGCCGCCGGCCCACACGAGCGACGGGAGCACCGCGGCGACGGCGCCCGACGCCATCCCCCCCCGACGGCCCGCGAGTCGGGCACCGAGCACCGTGACCACCGCCGCCGTGCCGCCGGCCGCGAGCACGGAGGGCAGCCGCAGGGTGAAGGGCGTGTAGCCCACGGCGGCGAACCACACGTGGAGGAACGCGTAGTACGTGGCGTGCACCGCGTCGACCCGGTCCACCATGCCGCCGAGCGCGGGCCAGGTCCGCAGCGCCGCGCCGACCGACGCGGCCTCGTCGCGCCAGAGCGCCGGCACGTCGACGTGCCACCCCGCGACGAGCACTCCGGCGATCCCGAGCAGGAGCGCCTCCGGACGCCACCGCGGGCGATCCGTCCGTCGCGGCCGCGCCGGAGCGGGGCGCGCGGGCGCGGCGACGGAGACCATCCGCCTTCCTAGCACCGACGGGCCGGCTGGTCGGGCCGACGCTCTTGCGCTGTGCCGATCCATGCGTACACTCGCGTTGTATCGCGTCACGATGTATCGCGTCTCGGAAGGAGAGCGGCATGGATGAGGAATGGCAGATCGACGGTCCCCGGACCATCGACCTCGAGGGGATCGACCGCCTGAAGATCGGGCTGATCGCCGGGCAGGTCGACGTGGTCGCCCACGACGAGCCGACCGCCCGCGTCGAGGTCCACTCGGTGTCGGGCCGGCCGCTCCGGGTCGCGGTGCAGGGAAGCCGTCTGGTGATCGACCACCCGCAGATCCGCTGGGACGACTGGCTGAGCGCCATGCGCAGCTTCGACGGCAGGGCGACGGCCGACGTGAGCCTGCTGGTGCCACGGCGCACCGCGCTGAAGCTCGGCGTGGTGTCGGCGAGCGCTCTCGTGAGCGGCCTGGTCGGGGACGCCTCGGTCAGCACCGTGAGCGGTGACGTGGTCGTCGACGGGGTCACGGGCGACCTGCAGCTGAACGGCGTGAGCGGGGACCTCGCCGTGCGCGAGCACGAGGGCGCCGTCGTCGCCCGCACGGTGAGCGGGGGGATCACCGCGTCGGGCCGGATCACCGACTTCGCGTCCGACGGCGTCTCCGCATCCGTCTTCCTCGAGATCGCCGGCGTGCCCAGGGCCGTCGTCGTGAACACGGTGAGCGGCGCCGTCACGGCGCGGGTCGACGCGGACGTCCGCATCGAGTACGCCATCACGACCGCGAGCGGACGGCTCCAGCTCGACGACCACCGCGAAGGGCACGTCCGCGGCCGGTGGACCGGCGTCGGCGGTCCTGAGGACGGGGCCCGCCTGCCCTTCCGCGTCAACTCGGTGAGCGGGAACGTGAGCGTCGTGCACGCGGCCCTCGCGTGAGCGCCGCCGTGTTCGGGCACGGGCAGCTGCGCCTCGTGCTGCTCGCCCTCCTCGACGATCGCGAGCAGCACGGCTACGACCTGATGCAGGGGCTGTCGGACCGGTTCGGGGGCACCTACGTGCCGAGCGCGGGCACGATCTATCCGCGCCTCGCGAAGCTCGAGGAGGAGGGGCTCGTCGTCGGCCGCAGCGACGGGCGCCGCACGGTCTACGCCATCACGGCGGCCGGGCGCGCGGAGCTCGCCTCGCGCCGGCGGGAGCTGGAGGGCATCGAGGAGCAGGTCGGCGATTCGGTCCGCCGGCTCGCGAACGAGGTGCGCGCGACCGTCGGGGACGCCATGCGGTCGCTTCGGGCGGACCTCGCCGCTGCGTCGGCCGGCGCGACGGGGACCACGCACGCGACCGGACCCGCGAGGCCGACCCGTGACGAGCGACCCGGACGGGCGGAGCTCGGCCGCGCCGAGGTGCACCTGGCCGAGTTCCGGGCGCAGCTGCACGCCGACCTGAAGGCCGCGGCGGCGGCGGGGCGGCTCACGGACGAGACCGTGCGGCACCTCGCGGTGCGGCTCGACGCCCTGCGGCGGGAGCTGCAGGCCTCGCTGCGCGGCTGACGGGGGAGGGTGCTCTGGCACACTGGGCTGTCGCCGTCCGCCTTGGTGTAATGGCAGCACGACAGCCTTTGGAGCTGTGAGGTCCAGGTTCGAGTCCTGGAGGCGGAGCTCCGCCCGTTCGGCGCCGCCACCAGACAGAGGAGTCGTGTGACCGACACCGCCGCCCGTCCAGCCGCCCGGCCGCTCGCCGTGGTCGTCCTCGCCGCGGGGCAGGGCACGCGGATGCGCTCCCGAACGGCGAAGGTGCTGCATCCCATCGCCGGCCTGCCGATGATCGCCCACGTGCTCGCCACCGCCCGTGCGCTCGAACCCGTCCGCCTCGCGGTGGTGGTGCGCCACGAGCGCGACGCCGTCGCCGCGGCCGTCACGGCGGCCGCCCCGGAGGCGCTGCTCGTCGACCAGGACGAGGTGCCGGGCACCGGACGCGCGGTCGAGCAGGCGCTCGCGGCGCTCGCCGGCTTCGACGGCGACGTGCTCGTGCTGAACGGCGACGTGCCGCTGCTCGACGCCTCGACCCTCGAACCCCTGCTCGCCGCGGGCGCCGCCGCGGAGGCCGTCGTCCTCTCGGCGCGGATGGCGGATCCGTCGGGCTACGGCCGCATCGTCCGGGACGCGGCCGGCGGTCTCGACCGCATCGTCGAGCACCGCGACGCGACCGGGGACGAGCGGCGGATCGACGAGATCAACGCGGGCGTCTACCTCTTCCGCACGGCGGGCCTGGGGGAGGCGCTCGCCGCGCTCGAGGCGGCGAACGACCAGGGCGAGCGGTACCTCACCGACGTGATCGTGGCGCTGAAGCGCTCGGGGCGCGCGGTCGCCGCGATCCTCGCGGCGGACCCCGCCGTGACCGCCGGGGTGAACGACCGGGCCCAGCTCGCGGACGTGCAGCGGCGGGTGAACGCCGCGGTCGTGCTCCGCTGGCAGCTCGCCGGCGTCACCGTGCAGGATCCGGCGACGACGTGGATCGATGCGACCGTCGAGCTCGCCGAGGACGTCGAGATCCGCCCCGGCACCCAGCTGCTCGGCGCGACGGTGATCGCGCGCGACGCGGTGGTCGGTCCGGACACCACGCTCGTCGACTGCGAGGTCGGCGAGGGGGCGCGGCTGAACCGGGTCGACGCCACCCTCGCGGTCGTGGGCGCGGGCGCCCAGGTCGGGCCCTGGTCCTACCTCCGCCCCGGGACCCGGCTCGGCGCGGACGGCAAGATCGGCACCTTCGTCGAGACGAAGAACGTCGTGATCGGCGACGGGTCGAAGGTGCCGCACCTCTCCTACGTCGGCGACGCGGAGGTGGGGGAGCGCTCCAACATCGGCGCAGGCACGATCACCGCCAACTACGACGGGGTGGCGAAGCACCGCACCCTGGTCGGCTCCGCGGTGCGGACCGGGTCCCACAACGTGTTCGTGGCCCCCGTTACGATTGGGGACGGCGCCTACACGGGCGCGGGGACGGTGGTCCGCAAGGACGTACCCGCCGGAGCCCTGGCCGTGAACGTGGCGCCGCAGCGGAACATGGAGGGCTGGGTCGAATCGCACCGACCGGGCACCGACGCGGCGGTCACGGCGGCTCACCGTCAGGACGCGCCCGGGGAGGACGCGGATCTCGAGTGACCGGCATCAAGACCAAGGGCGAGAAACGACTCGTCCTCATCAGCGGGCGATCGCACCCCGAGCTCTCGGCGGCCGTCGCCGCCGAGCTCGACACGACGCTGCTGCCCGTCGACGCCCGCACGTTCGCCTCCGGCGAGATCTACACGCGGATGGAGGAGAGCGTCCGGGGCGCCGACGCGTTCGTCATCCAGTCCTACGCGGCGCCGGTGAACGAGTGGTTCATGGAGCACCTGATCCTGCTCGACGCGCTGAAGCGCGCGTCCGCGAAGCGCATCACCGCCGTCGTGCCCTACTACCCGTACTCCCGGCAGGACAAGAAGGGCCGCGGCCGCGAGCCCATCTCCGCGCGCCTCGTCGCCGACCTGTTCAAGACCGCCGGCGCCGACCGCATCATGTCGATCGACCTGCACGCGGCGCAGATCCAGGGCTTCTTCGACGGTCCGCTCGACCATCTCTTCGCGATGCCGGTGCTCACGGACTACATCGAGAAGACGGTGGACAAGACGAACATGGTCATCGTCTCGCCCGACATGGGCCGCGTCCGCGTCGCCGACGTGTGGAGCGACCGGCTCGACGTGCCGCTCGCGATCATCCACAAGCGCCGCGACCCTGCGGTGGCCAACCAGGTGACCGTGCACGAGATCGTCGGTGAGGTCGCCGGCAAGATGTGCCTGCTCGTCGACGACATGATCGACACCGGCAGCACGATCGTGAAGGGTGCGGAGGCGCTGAAGGCGGCCGGAGCGACGGGCGTGATCGTCGCGGCGACCCACGCGATCTTCTCCCCGCCCGCGGTCGAGCGGCTCTCCTCCGGCATCATCGATCGCGTCATCGTCACCGACACCCTGCCGCTGCCGCCCGAGAAGCGCTTCGACCGGCTCGAGGTGCTGCCGATCGCGCCGCTGCTCGCCCGCGCCATCCACGAGGTCTTCGAGGACGGCTCCGTCACGTCCATGTTCAACGGCGCCGCCTGACCGTTCGCAGCCGCCGGCCCGCCGCTCGGATCGACGGGGCGCGTCGTCGAGGAGCCGCTGTCGTCGGCGTCCGCGCAGAACCCCACGACGCCTACCGGGTCGTCCCGGCGCGCCAGGCCGTACGCTGCGGGCGACCCGATCCTGGAGGACCCGTGTCCACTCCGACCCCTGCGCCCGCGCCCGGCTGGTACCCCGACCCCGCCGGCTCGAACCGGCGCCGCTGGTGGGACGGCCGCGCCTGGACGGACCACCTCGCCGAGGGCGCCTGGGACGGCAGCATCGAGCAGCCGCCCCTCGCCCCCGGTGCACAGGTGGACACGCCCTTCATCTGGATCATCGCGCTGCTGCCGCTGCTCTCCGCGGTCGCGTTCATGACGTGGGACGTCGAGGGCTTCTTCCGGCGCGCGATCGAGGATCCGCGGCACGCCGCCTCGGCCCAGTTCGCCGACCCGGGCTACCTGCTCACCTCGGCGGTCGGGTTCCTGATCTACCCGGCCATCGTCGTGCTCGCCTACGTCGACTGGCGGTCGCTCACGCGGATGGGCGTCGTCAGGCCGTTCCACTGGGCGTGGTCGTTCCTGACGATCGTCTACATCATCGGCCGGCCGGTCGTGCTGCGGCGCCGCGTGCACCGCGGGCTCGCGCCGCTCTGGACGTTCCTCATCGTGTACCTGGTCGTGCTCGTCCTCATCGGCGTGAAGCTCGTCTCGGCCTTCGCCGCGATCGCCCCGACCCTGTCGGAGCTGAGCACCTACTGACGCACGACTGCCGGGCCGGTCGCGCTACCGTGCCGTCATGCCCGCGGATGCCGAGGGAGCGCTCCGGGCGGAGGTCGCCCGCCTGCTCGCCGTGCCCGTCCGCGCCCGCGTCGATGGACGCGCCGGGCTGGCGTCCCCGTTCGCGGTCGGGGCGTTCGCCGCCGCCTCGGTGGCCGCGTTCGCCGATGCGGTGGCCGACCTCACGGGCGGCGCCGCAGCGGTCCACCGCGACCGGGCCGCGCAGTGGTTCCGCTCGGCCCTCCTGCCCGACGGATGGGCGCCGCCGCCGCCCTGGGATCCGGTCGCGGGCGACTACGCGGGCGCCGACGGTTGGATCCGCCTCCACACCAACGCGCCGCACCACCGTGCGGCCGCGCTCCGCGTCCTCGGCGTTCCCGCCGAGCGGGACGCCGTCGCCGCCGCCGTGCTCGC
>NZ_JAODBE010000117.1 GCF_025463795.1 Amnibacterium sp. | reverse complement strand
CGCTCGCGGCGGCGGCCGCGCTGCGGCTGACGCGGGCGGAGACCGCGGCGCTCGACCGCGCCTCCGCCTCCTGACTCAGCGCCGGGGCGTCTCCGCGAGGATGCGGTGCGCGCCCCGCACGAACGCGGAGGTCGCGGCGATGACGTCGCCGGCGTAGGAGCCGGCCATCGCCCCGTCGCGGAGCAGGTAGAACTCGTCGGCGGCGGCGCCCGGCTGCGGATGGCCCGCGGCGCGCAGCTGCCCCTCGAGGAAGCCGGTGAACCAGTCGCGGTGGTCCGCGATGGCGAGCCGCACGGGATGGGTCGGGGCGGGGAACTCGGCGGCGGCGTTGATGAACGGGTCGCCGCGGAAGTTCGCCCTGGCGGTGTCGGAGACCACGGCGTCGACGAGCGCCGCGAGCACGCTCACCGCGTCGGGCGCCTCGTCCAGGAGCGCGGCGAGCGCCGCGCGGACCGCGGCGTCACGCCCGGTGATGTACTCGAGGATCAGGGCGTCCTTCGAGCCGTACTGCTTGTAGAACGTCGCCTTCGTGACGCCGGCGTCGGCGATGATCCGGTCGATGCCGACCGAGTTGATGCCGTCCGTGTAGAAGAGCTCGTCCGCGATCTCGAGCAGCCTGACACGGGCGTGGGAGGGCCGGCGGGCAGGGGCGCGGGTCGCCTGGTCGGTCACGGCCGACCTCCTTCCGCCCGATCGTGGGCTCCAGCACGCTAGCAGCCGAGGGGACAGACCGGTCTGTCCGCCCTTCGGTTCCGTACCCCCAGACCGGGTGCCCGGGGGAGCGGGGGGCGCCCAGCGCGCGCTGCGGGACGGGCGGCTACGATCCATTCCGCGATGTCGCAGTACCTCTATCTCGTGCGTCACGGCGAGCACCGGGACGCCGAGCACGGAGTGTCCGACGGGCCGCTGTCCCCGCGCGGCCGGCGCCAGGCCGAGCTCCTCGCCGGGCGCATGGGCGGCGTGCCGCTCACGAACGCCTGGTACGCGCCGAGCCGCAGCGCCACCGAGACCGCGGAGATCGTGGGCGGCCTGCTCCCGGCCGTCGAGCCGCGCGCATCCGCCCTGCTGTTCGATTGCGTGCCCTCCGGCATGACCGCGGACACGCCGAGGGCGTTCGAGTCGTGGTTCGCGGCGGTCACGCCCGCCGAGATCGAGGCGGGGCGCGCGCAGATGGAGGACGCGGTCGGCGAGTTCTTCGCTCCGGGCGCGCACGACCGGCACGACCTGCTCATCACCCACAACTTCGTGATCGCCTGGTTCGTGCGGCACGTCTTCGACGCCCCCGACTGGCGATGGCTGGGCCTGAACCAGGCGCACTGCGGGCTTACCGTGATCCGGGTGCGCCCGGGACGCCCGCCGGTGCTCGTGTCCCACAACGACCTGGCGCACCTGCCGTTCGAGCTGCGCACCGGTCTGCCCGAGACCTCGCCCGTCTGAGGCTCAGGCCGTCAGCGGCTTGGCGTACCAGTCGGTCGCGTTCGGGTTGTCGTTGAACGGTTCGACGGGCGCGAAGCCGGCGGACCGGTAGAGCCCGCCCGCCGCCTCCAGCGAGCGGTTCGTGTCGAGCACCAGGAGGCGGGCGCCCGACTGGATCGCCCGCGACTCGAGGGCGTCGAGCAGCCGCCGCCCGAGCCCTCGACCGCGGGCGGCGGGCACGACGTAGAGGTGCTTGACCTCCATCCGGACCCCCTCGCCCGTCGGCGCGATGGTCCGCAGGCCGCCGCAGCCGAGCGGCGTGCCGTCGTCGTCCTCGAGCAGCAGGAAGACGCCGTGCGGCGGCGTGAAGGCGGCGGGGTCGGCGGTGGCGGGGCGGTAGCCGCCGGGCGTCGGGAAGCCAGCGGCCCGCTCGCCGAAGTAGTCGGCGAGCAGGGCGGCCGGCGCGGCGTCGGTGGGGGAGACCGGCACGAGTCGCATGCGACGAGCCTAGGAGCGGCCCCTCGGTAGGCTGTCCGCCCGTGACCCGCCGCATCGCCCTCGCCGGCGCCTCCGGGCGGATGGGCCGGCTCGTGACCGAGGTCGTGTCCACGCTCGACGGCTTCGAGGTGACCGTCCCGCTCGGTTCGGGCGACGACCTGACCCGCGTCGCCGAGGCCGATCTCGTCGTCGACGTCACCCTTCCGCAGGTCTCGCCGAAGGTGGTCGCCGCGGCGGTGACGGCCGGGCTGCCCGTCCTCGTCGGAACGAGCGGATGGTCCGCCGACCGGGTGGCGGCGCTCCGCCCCACCGTCGCCGCCGGTGCTCCCGGTGTGCTCATCGTCCCCAACTTCTCGGTCGGCGCGGTGCTCGCCGGCGCGTTCGCCGAGCAGGCCGCGGCCTGGTACGACTCGATCGAGATCGTCGAGGCCCACCATGCGGGCAAGGCGGACTCGCCGTCCGGCACCGCGGTGAGCACCGCGGAGCGGATCAACGCGGCCCGTGTCGAGCTCGGGCCGGTGGTGGCCCCGCACACGGACCAGCGGGCCCGCGGCCAGCAGGTCGGGAGCGTCCCCGTGCACTCCCTCCGGCTGAGCGGCGTGCTCGCGCGACAGGAGGTGCTCCTCGGCGGTGCGGGCGAGCTGCTGACGATCCGGCACGAGACCCTCTCGCCCGCCGCGTACGTGGCCGGCATCCGCCTCGCCCTCAGCGCCCTCGAGACGATCGAGGGCGTCGTGGTCGGGCTCGAGCACCTGCTGCTGCCCGCCGTCCGGCGCCCGCGGACGGCCGCTCCCGTCGCGGACGCCCCGGACGGTCAGGCGGGGCTCGTCGCGGAGCCCTGATGGTGCGCGGGTTCGCCTCCGCCGCACTGATGGGTGTGCTGCTCGCGCTCTACGTCGCCCTGGTGGGCGTCCGGGCGGTCGCGTTCGTGGGCAGCGGCAGCCCGGTCGGGATCGCCATCGGCGTCGCGCTCGCCGTGATCGCCGTGCTCGGCGCCGCGGCGCTGGTGCTCGAGTTCCGGTTCGGCTGGCGCAGCACCCGGCTCGTCCGGCGGCTCGAGGCGGAGGGCGGGCTGCCGTCCGACGACCTCCCGCGGCGCCCGAGCGGCCGCGTCGACCGGACCGCGGCCACCGAGGTCTTCGACCGGTACCGGGACGAGACGCTCGCCGCACCGGACGAGTGGCGCACCTGGCTGCGCCTCGGCCTCGCGTACGACGCGAGCGGGGACCGCAGGCGGGCCAGAGCGGCGGTGCGGCGGGCGATCAGCCTGTCGTCGCGGGGCTGAGCTCCGCGTCGACGGCCTCGTCGCTCGTCGTGTGCCGGAAGACGAAGCCGTCCTGCTGGAGCTTCTCGGGTACGACCTGCTGGCTGGGGAGCAGCAGCTCCCGGCCCAGGTCGCCCATCCCGAGCTCGATCGCCTTCTCCGGGATCTTCAGGAGGTGCGGCCGGTGCAGGTCGCTCGCGAGCCGCCGCGTGACGTCGTCGGCCGTCGCGGGCGTCGGGCCGGCGAGGTTGACGGGACCCTCGAGGCTGCTCGTCAGCAGGTGGAGGATCGCCTCGACCTCGTCGTGCAGGCTGATCCACGGCCAGTGCTGGTGCCCGGAGGCGATCGTGGCGCCCAGGCCGAACGACGTCGCGCGGCGGAGCGGCTTCATCGCGCCGCCCGGGCCGATCACGATGCCGGTGCGGAGCAGCGCGGTGCGGGTCCTGGGCGGGGCGAGCAGCGCCGCCGCCTCCCACGCGTCGACGACGTCGGCGAGGAACCCGGCCCCGCGCGCCGACGCCTCCGTGAGCCGTTCGCCCGGGCGGTCGCCGTAGATGCCCACCGCGGAGGCCGACAGGAAGATCGGCGGCGGGGACGAGGTCATCCCCATCGCCTCGACGAGCGCCTGGGTGGCCTTCACGCGGGAGCGGAGGATCTGCTCCTTGTAGCGGGCCGTCCACGGCACGTGCGTGAGCGAGGCGCCGGACAGGTTGATGACCGCGTCGACGCTCTCGAGCAGCCGGAAGTCGAGGATCTTCGCATCAGGCGCCCAGCTGAACTCGTTCTCGGCCTTCGGCGGCCGCCGGACGAGCTTCTGGACGGTGTGGCCGGCCTCGGCGAGCCGGCGCTGCAGCGCCGTGCCGATCATCCCCGACGCGCCGGTGAGCAGGACCGTGAGCGTCGAGTCCCTGCGCAGGGGGCGACGGGCGATGGGGCGGGGCGCGGGCGCCGGTGGCGGGGTCGGCGCGACCCTCCGCGGCTTCGGCGCGGGCCGGGCGGACGGCACGGGGACGCGTTTCGTGCTCGCCATGGCTCGAGCGTAGTCGGCGGGCTCAGGGCGGGGGAGCGACGCTCTCGAGCGCGGCGAGGACGTCCGCGAGTCGCGGCGCGCCCTTCATCCGGAACCGCAGACGGCCGTCGCCGTCGAGCACGAACACGCTCGGCAGCGTCGTGACGGCGTACCGCCCGGCGAGGTCGCCCCTCCTGCCGAGGTCGACCGCGGCGATGCGGACGCCGGGGTGCGCGGCGGCCGCCTGCTCGAGGGCGTCGCGCACCGCGACCGATCGCACGTCGTGGTCGGCGGTGAAGAACAGGAGCGTCCCGCGGGGGCCGAAGGCGTCGTCCTCGAGGGCGACCTCCGCCGGGCGGATCCGCTCCCCGGAACCGCGTTTCGTCGTCCCGTCGCCGCGCCGCCAGGCGATGCCGACCCCGGTGGCCGCGAGCACGGCGAGCAGGGCGAGGAGCACGGCCACCCTCCGAGGCTAGGCGGCGACGCGGTGTCCGGCGCCCTGGATAGGGTCGTGCCCCGTGAGTGAGGACGAGGTCGAGTTCCGCAGCGACATGACCGTGGAGCTCGTGCGAGCCCATGCGTCGGACACCGACGTGCTGTTCGCCGCACGGGTGTCGACCCAGGGCGAGCAGACGCTCGAGCGGGCGAAGGCCGACGCCGACGAGCCCCGCACGACCGAGAAGCGCGACCGGGGGCTCATCAACTACCTCATGCGGGACCGTCACGGGTCGCCGTTCGAGCACAACTCGATGACCTTCTACGTGCAGGCGCCGATCTTCGTGTTCCGCGAGTTCATGCGGCACCGCATCGCCTCGTACAACGAGGAGTCGGGCCGGTACCGCGAGCTGCGACCGGTCTTCTACGTGCCGGCGCGCGAGCGCGCCCTGGTGCAGGTCGGCAAGCCGGGCGCCTACGAGTTCCTGCCCGGTGACGACGGGCAGCACGACCTCGTCGACCGGCTCACGAGGGAGCGCTCCGTCGCGGCCTACGCCTCGTACCGGGAGATGCTCGACGCCGGCGTCGCCCGCGAGGTCGCCCGCATCGTGCTGCCGCTGAACCTGTACTCGTCGATGTACGTGACGATGAACGCGCGCAGCCTCATGAACTTCCTCTCGCTGCGCACGAAGCACCCCGCGTCGACGTTCCCCTCGTTCCCGCAGCGCGAGATCGAGCTCTGCGCCGAGGCGATGGAGACGCACTGGGCGGGCCTGATGCCCCACACGCACGCCGCCTTCACCGCGAACGGTCGCGTCGCCCCCGAGCGCGCCGCGTCGCCCCCTAGCGCGCCGCGTCGCCTCCCAGCGCGCCGCGTCGCCGCGCGGATGCCGAGCTCGTGCGCGATCCGGCGCGGGCTCCCATGGCGACGGCGGCGCGTCGGCCGATCTCGCTCCGGAACCCGTGCGAGACGTCAGGACGGGCGGCGGCTGGGGAGAGGACGTCGGGCGTCCGGGTAGGGTTTCCCGGTGCCCGAGAACCCGTTCGGCCAGGTGCTGGTGGCCCTGGTCACCCCGTTCACGGCCGACGGCGAGGTCGACTGGCCCGGCGTCGAGCGCCACATCGACGCGTGCATCACGGCGGGCGCCGACGGCATCGTCGTCTCCGGCACGACGGGGGAGACGAGCACCCTCACCGACCCGGAGAAGGTCCGGCTCGTCGAGGTGGCCAAGTCGGTCGCCGGCGGCCGCGCGAGGGTGATCCAGGGCGGCGGATCGAACGAGACCGCCCACGCGATCGAGCTCTACAAGAAGTCGGCGCACGCGGCCGACGGGGTCATGATCGTCACTCCGTACTACAACAAGCCGACCCAGGCCGGACTGCTCACGCACTTCCGCATGGTCGCCGACGCCACCGAGCTGCCGGTCATCCTGTACGACATCCCCGGCCGGGCCGGGGTGCCGATCCGCTACGAGACGATCCTCCGTGCCGCGAAGCACCCGAACATCCTCGCCATCAAGGACGCCAAGGGCGACTTCAGCGAGGTCAGCCGCGTGCTGAACGCGACCGACCTGCTCTACTTCTCCGGCGACGACGCGAACGTGCTCCCGCACCTCGCGATCGGCGCCGTCGGACTGATCGGAGTGACCGCGAACATCGCGGCCGCCCCGTACCGCACCATCGTGGATGCGGTGAACAGCGGCGACCTGCACGCCGCGACGGCGCAGCACCGGCTCCTCGAGCCCCTCGTGCGCGCCGTGATGACCCATGTGCCGGGCACCGTGGCCACGAAGTACGTGCTGCACGGGCTCGGGAGGATCGGCTCGCCGCGCGTGCGGCTGCCGCTCGTCGGACCGGAGGAGGCGGAGGCCGCGATGATCGAGGACGAACTGGCGCTCGTGCACGACGTGCAGGGTGCGGATTTCAGGAACTTCCGGCCGGACCGGAACGCGGCCGCCGGTGGCGCGCTGCCCAAGGTCGCAGGGACGACCCGCTGATGCGCACCCCGCTCTCGGAGCCCGCGCCCCTCGCCGAGGACGCGCTGCGCATCGTCCCGCTCGGCGGCCTCGGCGAGGTCGGCCGCAACATGACCGTCTTCGAGTTCGGCGGCAAGCTGCTGATCGTCGACGTCGGCGTGCTCTTCCCCGAGACCGACCAGCCGGGCGTCGACCTGATCCTGCCCGACTTCGCCCCCATCCGGGACCGGCTCGACGACGTGCTCGGCGTCGTGCTCACGCACGGCCACGAGGACCACATCGGGGCCGTGCCGTACCTGCTGCGCCTGCGCCAGGACATCCCGCTGCTCGGGTCCGCGCTCACCCTCGCGCTCGTGGAGGCGAAGCTCATCGAGCACCGGATCAAGCCGTACACGCTGACGGTGAAGGAGGGCGGCACCGAGAAGCTCGGGCCGTTCGAGCTCGAGTTCGTCGCGGTGAACCACTCGATCCCGGATGCGCTCGCCGTCGCGATCCGCACGCCCGCGGGCACCGTCCTGCACACGGGGGACTTCAAGATGGACCAGCTGCCCCTCGACGGGCGGCTCACCGACCTCCGCGCCTTCGCCCGCCTCGGGGAGGCCGGCGTCGACCTGTTCCTCGCCGACTCGACGAACGCGGACGTGCCGGGCTTCACCCCGCTCGAGCGGTCGATCGGGCCGGTGCTCGAGGAGGTGATCAGCCGTGCCCCGCGCCGGGTGATCGTCGCGAGCTTCTCGAGCCATGTGCACCGCGTGCAGCAGGTGCTCGACGCCGCTCACCGGAACGGCCGCAAGGTCGCGCTGATCGGCCGCAGCATGGTGCGCAACATGACCATCGCGGCCGACCTCGGCTACCTGAAGGTGCCGGAGGACGTGCTGATCGACTCCAAGCGGGCGGCCACGCTGCCCGACGCGCAGGTCGTCTACATGTCGACCGGTTCGCAGGGCGAGCCGATGGCCGTGCTGTCCCGGATGGCGAACCTCGAGCATCCGATCGAGATCGGCGAGGGCGACACGGTGATCCTCGCCTCGAGTCTCATCCCGGGCAACGAGAACGCCGTCTACCGCGTGATCAACGGCCTGACCAAGCTCGGCGCGAACGTCGTGCACAAGGGCAACGCGAAGGTGCACGTCTCGGGTCACGCGTCGGCCGGCGAGCTGATGTACGCCTACAACATCCTGAAGCCGAAGGGCGCCATGCCCGTGCACGGCGAGGTGCGGCACCAGGTCGCGAACGCGCGCATCGCCGTCGAGACCGGGGTGCCGGAGGACCGGGTGATCATCGCCGAGAACGGCACCGTCGTGGACCTCGCCGGCGGGGTCGCCCGCGTCGCGGGCAGGCTCGACCTCGGTTTCGTCTACGTGGACGGCTCGAGCGTCGGCGCGATCACCGACGCGGACCTGAAGGACCGCAGGATCCTCGCGGAGGAGGGCTTCATCTCGATCTTCGTCGCGATCGACCTCGCCACCGGCCGGGTCATCGCGGGCCCCGAGATCCAGGCCCGGGGCTTCGCGGAGGACGACGAGGTGTTCGCGAAGGTGCGTCCGCAGATCATCGAGGCGCTCACCGACGCGGCCCGCAACGGCAACACCGACCTGCACGCGTACAGCCAGGCGATCCGGCGAACGGTCGGCCGCTGGGTCAACACGAAGCACCGGCGCCGCCCGATGATCATCCCGGTGGTCGTGAGCGCCTAGCTCATCCGCCGGCCCGTGTGCAGGTTCCGGGCCCGCGTGCAGGTTCGAAGGGCCCGATCCCCGGTGCGGACGGGCGCGGGACCTGCACGCGGGCGAGCCGGACGACCTCTTGCGTGAGCGCCGACTGGAGGATAATCTGCAACCAAATGGTTGTAGATGTGGACCTGGCGCAGGTGGAGATCGACCGGATCTTCCAGGCGCTCGCCGACGCCACCCGCCGCGACATCCTCACCCGGGTGATCGAGCGGGAGCAGTCGGTGTCGGCCCTCGCCGGCGCCTACCGGATGAGCCTCCCGGCCGTGCAGAAGCACGTGTCGGTGCTGGAGCGGGCAGGGCTGATCGGCAAGACCCGGCACGGGAGGGAGCAGCACGTGCATGCGGAACCGCAGCGGATCCGTCTCGCTCGCGAGCTGCTCGACCGGTACGAGGTCCTCTGGCGCCACCGCATCGCCGCCATGGACGCCCTCCTCGCGGAGGACCCGGCCCACCGATCGAAGGAGTAGCACCATGCCCGTCCTCGCCGTCGAGAAGGACCTCGACCGCCACCTGCTGACCGTCACGGCGGAGTTCGCCGCGCCCGTGGAGCGCGTCTGGGCGCTCTACGCCGACCCGCGCCGCCTCGAGCGCCACTGGGGCCCTCCCGGCGCGCCCGCCACGTTCGTCCGCCACGAGCTCGTCCCCGGCGCCCGCTCGCACTACTACATGACCGGACCCGACGGCGAGCGGACCGACGGCATGTGGATCGTCCGCGAGGTCGACGCGCCCCGCTCGTTCGAGGTCGACGACGCCTTCGCGGACGAGCACGGCGAACCCAAGGCCGAGACGGGCTTCATGCGGATGCGAGCGGACTTCGCGCCCGTCGACGGCGGTACGCGCGTCACGTTCGTGAGCACCTTCGAGTCCACCGAGCAGCTCCAGCAGATGCTCGAGATGGGCATGGAGGAGGGCCTCACGCTCGCCATGGGCCAGATCGACGACCTGCTCGCCGAGGAGGGCGCCTCCGTCTGATCGCCGCGGTCCTCGCGGATCGGCCCTCCGACCCGCGAGGATCGGGGCATGGCGCATCGGATCCGGGACGCGGTGCAGACCGACGCGCCGTTCCTCGCCGACATGCTCGTCGAGGCGTTCGACTGGACCGGCAGCCGCAGCCGCTCCCGCGTGGAGCTGCTCGCGGACCCGGTCGTGAACCGGTACGTGCGCGGGTGGCGGCGACCGGGCGACGGCGGCGTGGTCGCGGTCGACGACCACGGCGCCCCGCTCGGCGCCTGCTGGTACCGGGTGCTCCCGAAACGCGGCGCCGGCTACGGCTGGGTCGGCCCGGGCGTCCCCGAGCTCACCCTCGGTGTGCGCCCCATCCACCGCGCCCGGGGCGTCGGCCGGGCGCTGCTCGCCGCGGCCTGCGACCAGGCGGCCAGCGGGGGCCACCAGCGGATCAGCCTCTCGGTGGAGCGGACCAACTTCGCCTGGCGGCTCTACGTCAGCGAGGGATTCGTGGTGCTCGAGTCGGGCACCGACTCGGACACGATGGCGAAGACGCTGCGCTGACCGGCGCGTCGCCCCGCTGTCCCCCGGATGAGGGGTGCCGGGCTCCCGCCGGCGGACGGAGGTGCCGCCTACCCTGGCCCGCATGGGGAATGCTCGGGGGAAGCCGCGCGCCACCGTCGCGCGCAGTGCCGGCACGACCACCCGCTCGCGGCCGGGGACGGCGCGAGCCACCCGGGGCGGGTCGGCGGCCAACCGCACGAAGGCCTATCCGGCCCGTGCGAACAAGGACACGGTCGTCGAGCGTGCCTGGCTCGGCGTCGCGCACGTCGCAGGCGGCGCCGCGCGCGCCTTCGGCCCGGAGACCCTGACCAAGGAGCAGCGCCGCGACGGCGTGCCCTTCCTGCTGCTCCTGCTCGCCATCGCCGGCGGTGCCGCCGAGTGGTTCCTGCGCACGAACCCCGTCGTCCGGACCGTCGAGGCGTACAGCTTCGGCGGGATGTTCGGCCAGGTCGCGGTCGCGCTCCCGGTGTTCCTCGCGATCCTCGCCCTCTGGCTGTTCCGTCATCCCGCCTCCGTGCACGACAACGGCCGCATCGGCGTCGGCTCGGTCCTGCTCGTCGTCTCGGCGGCCGCGCTGTTCCAGGTGGCTGCGCACGACCCGCAGCCCGACGCGGGCGTGGCCGCGCTGCGCTCCGGCGGGGGCGTGGCCGGATGGCTGCTCGCGTCGCCGCTGCTCGCCCTCGGCGGCGGCCCGGTCACGGCCGACGTCGTCGCCGTGGTGCTGCTCCTGCTCAGCCTCTTCGTGCTCACGCGCACGCCGCCGACCCGGCTGCCCCAGCGGCTCGGCGACCTCTACCGCTACCTGTTCGGCGCGGAGACGCCGACGGCGGAGTCCGTCGCGGAGTCGAAGCCGAAGCGCGCGCGCAAGGCCACCGACACCCAGGCCACCACGCCCGACGCCGTCGCCGACGACCTCCACGGGGGCGACCTCGCCGACCTCGGTCTCGTGGCCACCGACCTGTCCGCCGGCGGCGACCATGTGCCGTGGTGGCGCTTCGGCAAGAACAAGCATGTCGACGCCGCGTACGACAACCCCCTGATCACGCCCGACCCGACCTCGGTCGGTGCCGTCGACGGCGACCTCGACGCAGGACTCGGCGCCGGTCCGGACGGTGACCTCCCGCCCCACGACCCGTCGCCGGCCCCGGACCTCGAGTCCGAGGGCGACTTCTCCTTCGCGTCATTCGACGAGCTGCTGCGCGATCCGCACGCCGAGGAGCACGTGCCCGAGCCGACGGAGGTCGGCGAGGAGCCGCACCCCGCCGCGGCCGTCGCGGCCGCTCAGGGGCCCGCGGACGAGCCGGAGGAGGAGTACTCCTCGCGGCCGCCGGCATCCGCCGCCGCCTACCGCCTCCCGCCCGCTCACGCGCTCGCCGCCGGCGCCCCGCACAAGACGCGGACGGAGGCGAACCAGCAGATCGTCGCCGCCATCACGAGTGTGCTCAGCCAGTTCAAGGTCGAGGCCTCCGTCACCGGCTACTCCCGTGGCCCGACGGTCACCCGCTACGAGGTGGAGCTCGGCCCCGGCGTCAAGGTCGAGAAGGTCACCGCGCTCAGCAAGAACCTCTCCTACGCCGTCGCCTCGAACGAGGTCCGCATCCTCTCGCCGATCCCCGGCAAGAGCGCCATCGGCGTCGAGATCCCGAACGCGGACAAGGAGATCGTCACCCTCGGCGATGTGCTCCGCTCGCCGGCGGCCTCGAAGAGCACCCACCCGATGACGATCGGCGTCGGCAAGGACGTCGAGGGCGGCAACGTCGTGGCGAACCTCGCGAAGATGCCCCACCTGCTCGTCGCCGGCGCCACCGGCTCCGGCAAGTCGAGCTTCGTCAACTCCATGGTGACGAGCCTGCTCATGCGAGCCAAGCCGTCCGAGGTGCGGATGGTGCTGATCGACCCGAAGCGCGTGGAGCTCACCGCGTACCAGGGCGTGCCGCACCTGATCACCCCCATCATCACGAACCCGAAGAAGGCGGCGGAGGCGCTGCAGTGGGTCGTGAAGGAGATGGACATGCGGTACGACGACCTCGAGTCGTTCGGGTTCCGCCACGTCGACGACTTCAACAGCGCCGTCGCGAAGGGCGAGATCGTGCTGCCGGCGGGCTCCCAGCGCAAGCTCGCCCCCTACCCGTACCTGCTCGTGGTCGTCGACGAGCTCGCGGACCTGATGATGGTCGCGCCGCGCGACGTGGAGGACTCGATCGTCCGCATCACGCAGCTCGCCCGTGCATCCGGCATCCACCTCGTACTCGCGACCCAGCGCCCGAGCGTGGATGTGGTCACCGGCCTCATCAAGGCGAACGTGCCGAGCCGGCTCGCATTCGCCGTGACGAGCGTGACCGACAGCCGCGTGATCCTCGACCAGCCGGGCGCCGACAAGCTGCTCGGCCAGGGCGACGGGCTGTTCCTGCCGATGGGCGTATCGAAGCCCATGCGCGTGCAGGGCGCCTGGGTCAGTGAGGCCGAGATCGCCCGCGTCGTCGAGCACGTGAAGAAGCAGGCGCGGCCCGACTACCGCGAGGACGTGGCCGAGGAGGCGCCGAGGAAGCAGATCGACGGCGACATCGGCGACGACATGGAGCTGCTGCTCGCGGCCGCCGAGCTCGTCATCACCACCCAGTTCGGCTCCACGTCGATGCTGCAGCGCAAGCTCCGGGTCGGCTTCGCGAAGGCCGGGCGGCTCATGGACCTCATGGAGTCGCGCGAGATCGTCGGCCCGTCCGAGGGCTCGAAGGCCCGGGACGTGCTCGTCGGTCCGGACGGGATGGCGGACGCGCTCGCGAAGATCCGCGGGATGCCGGCGAACGGCGTGTCAGCGGGCGGCGGGGGAGCGGCGGCGCCGGTGGCCCTCGACTACGTCGAGGACGGGAGCGACGGCGGCGAGTCCGAGGACGCCTGGAGTCTCACGGGCCGCGACTGACCCGCGAGCCGCTCGAGCTCGTCGGCGGCCACGACGGCGCCGTCCCTCGCGGCCATCGCGGTGCCGATGGCCCGGGCGATGTCGCCGAAGTGGGGCTCCCCGAGCAGCCGGAGCACGGCCGCGCGGATCCGCTCGGGCGGTGCCGACCTCGGCAGGTCGAGGCCGGCGCCGGACGCCGCGACCTCGCGCCCGACGATCGGCTGGTCCAGCATCGGATGCATCGGCAGCACCAGCACCGGCACCCCGTGCGCGAGGGCCCGGACGGTCGTCGCGTGACCGCCGTGTCCGACGAGCACGCTCGCCCGCGTCAGCAGCGCACCGTGGTCGGCGAACTCGTGCACGGTCGCGTTCGCCGGAACCCGCAGGGCGGATCCGCGGACGGTGCGGCCGGTGGTGACCTCCACCCGCAGCGGGAGGTCGC
The DNA here is from genome assembly GCF_025463795.1 of Amnibacterium sp. Taxonomy (GTDB): domain Bacteria; phylum Actinomycetota; class Actinomycetes; order Actinomycetales; family Microbacteriaceae; genus Amnibacterium. The sequence continues at coordinate 17,602 of NZ_JAODBE010000117.1, read as the reverse complement.
CGAGGGCGTCGAGCACGCGCTGCAGGGCGGCGTGCATGCCGGGGTAGGAGATGGTGCTGAGGCTGAGCAGCACGGTCGGCGGATCCGTCGGGCGCGGGGCCGTCGCCACGTCCTGCAGCACCGCCCCGGTGCGCACCGCGTTGGGCGGCAGCGGGGTGGTGTCGAGATGCGGATCCGACACGACGAGCACGCGGCCCGCGGCGGCGACGACGGCCTCGGGGTTCACGCGGCGCCAGCCGAGCACGGTCCGCAGCGGCCCCCGGTGGAAGGCCCCTGCGAAGTAGGACCAGGTGCTGTGCGCGAGGAGGGCGGTCGGCAGGCCCGCTGCCTCCACCTCGGCCGCCGCGCCCAGGAGCAGCGCGTCGACGAGCACGACGTCGGCACCGAAGGAGCGGGCGGCGGCGATCGCGGACCGACCGCGCGCCCGGTCCGCGAAGAGCCGGGTGATCTCCCGCAGCGTGCGGGGTGCGCTCCTCGGGACGAGGGGGTCGTAGGCGACGCCGTCGGCCGCCACGAACTCGCAGCCCACCGCCTCGGCACGCTGCCGGACCGCCTCGTCGGCGTGGATCACCACGCGGTCCCCACGCCGGTGCAGCTCGGCGGCGATCCCGATCGCCGGTGGCACGTTGCCGCCGAGATCGACGGTCACGAGCAGAACGGTCGACATGAGGGGCTCCTTCGTGGTCAGTGCGGCGCGAGGATCGCGTCGACGAGCGTGCGCATCCGGTCGAGGACCACGGTGTCCGGCAGCCCGCGTTCGAGGGCGAGCAGCTTCCAGGCGTAGACGTCGGTCGCGACGACGAGCAGGTCCATGAGCGCCTCGAGGCGGCCGGCGTCGTGCAGGGACAGCCGAGGGCCGAACGCCGTGCTCACCCAGTCCCGGTGCAGGCGCTTGCCGCCGGCCGTCACCAGGGCCGCGCGCGCGTCCGTGTCCTCGCGGGCCAGCATCCGGAGCGAGAACGCGCCGCGGAGGCGGTAGTGCTCGAGCAGCGGGACGAGCGGGTCGTCCCCGGCAGCCGCGGGCAGCCGTTCGTCCGCGACGGCGCCCTGCGCGGCGGCGAGGGCCTCGTCGAGCAGCGCGGTGCGTGATCCGAAGCGGCGGAGCACGGTCTGCACGCTCACGCCGGCTCTCGCCGCGACGCGCTCGAGAGTGGGGTCGAGGTCGAGCTCCTCGTAGCCGAGCGCGATGGTGGCCGCCAGGATGCGCTCGCGGGTCGCCGCGACGGCCGCCCCGCGGCGCACCATCCGGTACTCGCGCGTCGTCGACATGATGCTGCCGGTGTACTCCCTGACCGCATTTCGTGTCAATAAGCACTTCCACCAATTGCTCCCCAGCGGGCGGGGTTACGCTGAGCGCGCGGCGTCGGACCAGGACCCGCAGACGGGGGATCGCCGATGCCCGACGCCACCGGGATGCGCACTCCCTACCAGGCGCGCGGCCGGATGATCTCGGCCGGCGAGGGGCCGGCCAGCACCTGGAACGCGGCGAACCTCATCACCATCGGCCGCATCGTGCTCGTGCCGGTGTTCGTCGCGCTGCTCGTCGCCGGCCCCCATGGCGAGGCGGTCCGCTGGGCGGCCACCGTGCTCTTCGTGCTCGCGATCGCGACCGACAGCCTCGACGGCCGCCTGGCCCGCGGGCGCGACCTCGTCACGGACCTCGGCAAGATCCTCGACCCGATCGCCGACAAGGCCCTCACCGGCGCGGCCCTCGTCGTGCTCTCGGTGCTCGGCGAGCTGTGGTGGTGGGTGACGGCCCTGATCCTCGTCCGTGAGATCGGCATCACCGTCTACCGGTTCGCCGTCCTCTCGAAGCGGGTGATCCCCGCCTCGAAGGGCGGCAAGCTGAAGACGGTGCTGCAGTCGGTCGCCATCTCGCTCGCCCTCGCGCCGCTGCCGCAGCTGCTCGGGCCGTGGGTCGACGTGGTGAACTCCGTCTTCATGGCCGCGGCGCTCGTCGTCACGGTCGTCACCGGCGTGCAGTACCTGATCGACGACCGCCGGCTGAACGGGCGATGACCGCGGCCGACGTGCTGGCGCTGCTGCGCGAGCGCGGCCGCACCCTCGCCGTCGCGGAGTCGCTGACCGGAGGTCTGCTCACGGATGCGTTCGTGCAGGTGCCCGGCGCCTCGGCCGTGCTGCTCGGCGGCGTGGTGAGCTACGCGACCGAGCTGAAGCACGAGGTGCTCGGCGTCGATCAGGCGCTGCTCGACGCCGAGGGCCCCGTGCATCCGGAGGTCGCGAGGCAGATGGCCGACGGCGTGCGACGCGCGCTCGCCGTCGCCGGCCGCATCGCGGACGTGGGGGTGTCGACGACCGGGGTCGCCGGCCCGGACCCGCAGGGCGGCCGTCCGCCCGGCACCGTGTACGTCGGCGTCGCCATCGGGTCGCGGCTCATCGCGGCGTCCGGCGCCTTCTCCGGGGACCGCGCGGCGATCCGCGTCGCCGCGGTCGGCCTCGCGCTCGACACCCTCGCGGCGCACCTCGCCGCGGAATAGCCCACGTTTCGATCCCGTTACGTCTGGCAGGTCGCGCTCGGGGTGTCGGTCGCGAGGCTTACCGTTGACGAAGTCAGCACGGGGTACAGTGGCCGTCCCGCGGACGGGTCCGGCCCCTTGGCGACACCACCGATACGACACCGGGAAACGGAGAAGGAGGGGGAGATGGTTCTCGTTCGACAAGAGCTCGGCGACGTGCTGCGGGACTTCCGGCTGCAGAAGGGTCGCACCCTCCGTCAGGTGGCCAGCAAGGCGTCCGTCGCCCTCGGCTACCTCTCCGAGGTGGAGCGCGGGCAGAAGGAGGCCTCCTCCGAGATCCTGGCGTCGGTGGCGGATGCGCTCGAGACGCCGGTGTCCGTGATCATGCGGGAGGTCGGCGACCGGCTCGCGGTCCTCGAGGGCCTCGAGGTGCCCGACGCCCTGCCCGCCGACTTCGGCGAGCGCTTCTCCGCTCGGTCCGCCGGCGAGCGTCGCGCCGACCTGGTGGCGCACTGACCTCTCGGCAGGTGCCGCGATGAAGGTCAGCGAGTTCCGTCGCGCCGTCGACGAGGAGTTCGGCGAGACGCAGGGGCGCGTGCTCGTGACGCAGCTGGTCCTCGACGCGCTCGACGGCCGCACGGCGCAGCGCGCCCTCGACGAGGGCGTCCCGACGGCCGACGTCTGGCTCGCGCTCTGCGGCGCCAACGACGTGCCGCCCGAGCGGTGGCACGGCCGCGGCCGCGAGCCGGCCGGGCGCCGGTAGATCCGAACACGGCTCCGCTTCCCCCCGCGATGTCCGGCGTGTTCCTCGAACCCGTGTTCGATGCGGCGTACGCTCCTCCCCAGGCCCCCGGCGGGGATCGGTTCTCCACCGGGCGCCTGCGGTGCCGAAGCGCTGTCGGGGGTCGCACGTAACGTCGCTCCCGACCGGCGGACGCACCGCCAGCCCTGTCGCCCGCTCCGGGCGACAGCCGATGGGCAGCCGACGGCGTGATCAGCGCCACGAACACGAGGAGACCTTCCATGCCATCCACCACCGACCGCGAGAAGGCCCTCGAGACCGCTCTCGCCCAGATCGACCGCCAGTTCGGCAAGGGCTCGGTCATGCGCCTCGGCAGCGACGATCGCGCCCCCGTCGAGGTGATCCCCACGGGCTCCATCGCCCTCGACGTCGCGCTCGGCATCGGCGGCCTGCCTCGTGGTCGCATCGTCGAGATCTACGGCCCCGAGTCCTCGGGCAAGACCACGCTCACGCTCCACGCCATCGCCAACGCTCAGCGGGCGGGCGGCATCGCGGCGTTCATCGACGCGGAGCACGCGCTCGACCCCGAGTACGCGAAGAATCTCGGCGTCGACATCGACGCGTTGCTCGTCTCCCAGCCCGACACCGGTGAGCAGGCGCTCGAGATCGCGGACATGCTGATCCGCTCCGGCTCCATCGACCTGCTCGTCATCGACTCCGTCGCCGCACTCGTGCCCAGGGCCGAGATCGAGGGCGAGATGGGCGACAGCCACGTCGGTCTCCAGGCCCGTCTGATGTCGCAGGCGCTGCGCAAGCTCACCGGTGGGCTCAACCAGACCCACACGACGATGATCTTCATCAACCAGCTCCGCGAGAAGATCGGCGTGTTCTTCGGCAGCCCCGAGACCACCGCCGGCGGCAAGGCGCTCAAGTTCTACGCCTCCGTCCGGCTCGACATCCGCCGCATCGAGACCCTGAAGGACGGTGCGGAGGCCGTCGGCAACCGCACCCGCGTCAAGGTCGTGAAGAACAAGATGGCCCCGCCCTTCAAGCAGGCCGAGTTCGACATCCTCTACGGCGTCGGCATCTCCCGTGAGGGCAGTCTGATCGACTTCGGCGTCGAGCACGGCATCGTGAAGAAATCGGGCGCCTGGTACACGTACGACGGCGACCAGCTCGGCCAGGGCAAGGAGAAGGCGCGCGACTTCCTGCTCAACAACGCCGACATGGCCAACGAGATCGAGGGCAAGATCCTCACCAAGCTCGGTATCGGGGCGAAGGGGCAGCAGGCCGCATCGGTCGCCCCGGTGGAGCCGATCGAGGCCAAGCTGCAGGCGCGCCGCGTCGGCGCGTAGCCGATGGGCGTCCTGCGCTACTTCCCGGGCAGCGAACCGCCCGAGCAGCGCGCCTCGTCGGAACCGGACCGATCCGGTTCCGACGAGGCCGCCTGGGCTGTTCCTGTGCTCGGACCCGGCGAGGTCGAGCAGCCGCGGAGCGAGCCGGCACCCGCCGACCGACGAGCGGAGCGCCGAGCGGAGAGCGTGGCCCTCGCGGCGCTGACCCGTCATGACGCCTCCGAGGCCGAGCTGCGGGCCAAGCTGCTCGCGAGGGGTCTCGACGAGGCCGCGACCGAAGCGGAGCTCGACCGGCTGAAGTCCGCCGGTCTCATCGATGACGCCGCGCTCGCCGACCGGCTCGTCAGGTCGCTCCGCGAGCGCAAGGGTCTCGGTGACGGAGCCCTGCGCCCCGCTCTCAGGGCGCGCCACCTCCCGGCCGCCGTCATCGAGGCGGCCCTCGCGGCGAACGCCGAGGACGAGGAGGTCGTCGGGGAGCGGCTGCAGGACGTCGCGGACGACCGAGCCCGCCGGCTCGTCTCGTTCCCCGCCGACGTCGCCGAGCGGCGGCTCACCGCCTACCTGCTGCGCCGCGGCTACGCCGGATCGAGCGTGCGCTCGGCCGTGCGTGAGGCGCTCGAGCGTGCCCGCGACGGCTGACGCGCCCAGCGCTTCCTACACTGCTGGCATGACCCTCACCGCGCCGATCCGCGAGGAGGCCGTCGGAGCCCGCACCTACGAGGTGCGCACCTACGGCTGCCAGATGAACGTCCACGACTCCGAGCGCTTGGCCGGATCGCTGGAGGCCGCCGGCTACCTCGCAGCCCCGGAGGGCGTGCAGGCCGACATCGTCGTGCTGAACACCTGCGCCGTGCGGGAGAACGCGGACAACCGGCTCTACGGCAACCTCGGTCACCTCGCGGCGATCAAGCGGGAGCACGCCGGGATGCAGATCGCGGTCGGTGGGTGCCTCGCGCAGAAGGACAGGTCGGTCATCCTCGAGCGCGCGCCCTGGGTCGACGTCGTCTTCGGCACCCACTACATGGGGTCCCTGCCGGGCCTGCTCGACCGCGCCCGGCACAACGCCGCCGCGGAGGTCGAGATCCTCGAGGCGCTCGAGGTCTTCCCGTCCACCCTCCCGACGAAGCGGGAGTCGACCTACAGCGGGTGGGTGTCCATCTCCGTCGGCTGCAACAACACCTGCACCTTCTGCATCGTGCCGTCGCTGCGCGGCAAGGAGCAGGACCGCAGGCCGGGCGACGTGCTCGCCGAGATCCAGGCCCTCGTCGCCGACGGCGCCGTCGAGGTGACGCTCCTCGGCCAGAACGTCAACTCCTACGGCGTGCAGTTCGGCGACCGCCAGGCGTTCGGCAAGCTGCTGCGGGCCGCAGGCGCGATCGACGGGCTCCGGCGCGTGCGGTTCACGAGCCCGCACCCCGCCGCCTTCACACCCGACGTGATCGACGCGATGGCGGAGACGCCCACCGTGATGCCGCAGCTGCACATGCCGCTGCAGTCCGGCTCGGACCGCATCCTCCGCGCGATGCGCCGCTCCTACCGGGCCGAGCGCTACCTCTCGATCCTCGACGCCGTCCGCGAGCGGATCCCGCACGCCGCCATCACCACGGACCTCATCGTCGGGTTCCCCGGCGAGACGGAGGAGGACTTCCAGGCGACGCTCGACGTGGTCGCGGCGTCCCGCTTCGCTTCGGCCTTCACCTTCCAGTACTCCGTCCGCCCCGGGACCCCGGCGGCGACGATGCCGGACCAGGTCCCGAAGGCGGTCGTGCAGGAGCGGTACGAGCGCCTCCTCGCGCTGCAGGAGCGGATCTCCTGGGAGGGCAACCGTGCGCTGGTCGGCGCCGAGGTGGAGGTGCTCGTCGGCACGGGCGAGGGCCGCAAGGACGGGGCGACGCACCGCCTCTCCGGCCGCGCGGAGGACAACCGGCTCGTCCACGTCGGCCTGCCCGACGGCGCAGCCACGGGGCCCAGGCCGGGCGACCTGGTCACCGCCCGGGTCACCGCGGCCGCCCCCGCCTACCTCATCGCGGACCTGCCGGCGGGAGAGCCCCTGCGGATCGAACGCACCCGCGCCGGCGACGCCTGGGACGCCCGTGAGACCGCCGCCTGCGCCGTGCCTGCGCCGTCCACGGCTCGCGCGGTCTCGCTCGGGCTGCCGGGCCTGCGGCGACCATGACCCGGTGCTGATCCTGCTCGCCGGCGCGACCGGCACCGGCAAGACGTCGTTGTCGCTCGGCGTCGCCGAGGCCATCGCCGCCGCCGGGGGCGTCGCGGAGGTCGTCAACGCGGACGCCATGCAGCTGTACCGGGGCATGGACATCGGCACCGCGAAGCTGCCGGCCGCCGAGCGCCGCGGGATCCCGCACCACTGCTTCGACCTGTGGGACGTGACCCGGACCGCCTCGGTCGCCGTCTACCGTGAGGCGGCCAGGGCGGCCATCGAGGACATCGAGTCGAGGGGTGCCGTGCCCCTGCTCGTCGGCGGATCCGGGCTCTACATCGAGGCGGTGCTGCGGGAGCTCGACTTCCCGGCGACCGACCCCGTGCTCCGTGCGGACCTCGAGCAGCAGGCCGACCAGCTCGGGCCCGACGCGCTCTGGCGCCGGCTCGCCGAGGAGGACCCGGTCGCCGCCCAGCGCATCCCGTCAGGGAACCTCCGTCGGGTCATCCGGGCGCTCGAGGTCGTGACCCTCACGGGTCGGCCCTACGCCGCATCGCTGCCCGGTGAGGCCCCCTGGTGGCGGCCGACCGTGCGGGTGAGCGTCGAGGCCGAGACCGAGGTCCTCCAGCCACGCCTCGCCGATCGTGCCAGGCGCATGTGGGCGGACGGGCTGCTCGACGAGGTGCGGACGCTGCTCCCGCAGGGGCTCGCCGACGGCACCACGGCCGCCCGCGCCGTCGGGTACGCGCAGGCGCTGGCGGTGCTGCGCGGGGACCTCGACGTCGCGGACGGCGTCGAGGAGACCATCCGGCTCACCTGGCGCGTCGTGCGCCGGCAGCGCGCCTGGTTCAACCGCGACGACGACGCGCTGCGCCTCGACGGAACCGACCGTGAGGCGGTCGCCGCGGTGATGCGCGCACTCGACAGGGCCGGCACGGGCCGCCTCTAGGCTGGACGCATGGCCCAGGTGCGCTTCACGAAGGGCCACGGCACCGGGAACGACTTCGTGCTGGTGGCCGATCCGGACGGCGTGCTCGATCTCGCGCCGAGCGAGGTGGCGCGCCTCTGCGACCGCCACCTCGGCATCGGAGCCGACGGCGTGCTGCGCGCCGTGCGAGCCGCCGCCGATCCCGAGGGCGCCGCGCTCGCCGACGGCGGGGCCGTCTGGTTCATGGACTACCGCAACGCGGACGGGTCCGCCGCGGAGATGTGCGGCAACGGCATCCGGGTCTTCACCGCGTTCCTGGTCGCGGAGGGGCTCGCGACGCTCGACGACGACGGCCTGCCGATCGTCACGAGGGGCGGCGTCCGGACGGTCCGCCGCGCGCCGAACGGCTTCGCGGTCGACCTGGGTCCCTTCACGCTGGGGGGGAACGACGTCGTGGTGTCCGTGCCGGGGATCCCGGTCGCCCGGCCGGGGCTGGCCGTCACGGTGCCGAATCCCCATGTCGTCGTCGCGCTCGCGGACGGCGACGAGCTCGACGCCGCGGAGCTCGCCCGCCCACCCCGGCTCGACCCCGAGCCGGCCGCCGGCGCGAACGTCGAGCTCGTGCATCCCGCGGACCCGCTCGTCCAGGACGGCGCCGGCCGCATCCGCATGCGCGTGCACGAGCGCGGGAGCGGCGAGACCCTGTCCTGCGGCACCGGGGCGGCCGCCGCAGCGCTCGCCGCCCGCTACTGGGCCGGCAGCAGCGCCCCGGCCCTCTGGCACGTCAGCGTGCCGGGCGGCGAGCTCGAGGTGCGCATGCTTCACGCCGCGGACGGCGAGCACGTCGAGCTGTCGGGCCCTGCGGAGCTCGTCTACTCCGGCGTCGTCGACCGGGCGGCGCTGACCTCGAGCACCCGGTAGCCGCGGTCGGTGGACGCCCGGCGCACGGTCAGGCCGTCCGCGGCGAACCGGTCGGCGATCCATCCCTGCAGGGAGTCGGCACCGAGGTGCTTCGCGACGACCAGCCAGGCCGAGCCGCCGGGCGCCAGCCGGGGCAGCCACGCCTCGAGCAGGGCGTGCAGCGCGACCTTGCCGATGCGGATGGGCGGGTTCGACCAGATGGTGGCGAATCGCAGGTCCTCAGGAATATCCTGGGGCGATGCGCTCTTGATACTGACGTCGGCGATCCGGGCATTCGCCGCGGCGAGCGCGAGGGCGCGCTCGTTCACATCGACCGCCCACACGTCCGCCTGAGGAGAGCGCAGCGCCATCGCGATCGCGATCGGACCCCAACCGCAACCGAGGTCCAGCAGGGCCCCGGTGGCCGCCGGTGCGGGCACGCGTGACAGCAGCACGGCCGTGCCCGTGTCGATCCGCTCCGGGCTGAACACGCCGCCTCCGGTGGTCAGCTGGAGCGCCCTCCCCGCGAGCTCGACGCGGATCGTCCGCGGCCGCTCATCCGAACTCGGCCTGGCACTGAAGTAGTGCTCATCGGCCATGACGAGAATTCAATCAACATCGAAAGGTCCTTCGTGACGGAAACCCTGAAGCCCACCGCCGGCGGCACGTTCGACGCGCCCGATTTCGACGGTGAGCAGTTCGATCTCGAGGAGCGCCAGGCGCTCCGCCGCATCACCGGGCTCTCCACCGAGCTCGAGGACGTCACCGAGGTCGAGTACCGGCAGCTGCGACTCGAGCGGGTCGTTCTGATCGGCGTGTACAGCCGAGGGCAGGCCGAGGCGGAGCAGTCGCTCCGCGAGCTCGCCGCCCTCGCCGAGACCGCCGGCGCCGTCGTGCTCGACGGCCTGCTGCAGCGCCGACCGCATCCCGACCCGTCGACGTACCTCGGCAGCGGCAAGGCCGAGGAGCTCCGTGCCGTCGTCCGCGCCGTCGGCGCCGACACGGTCATCGCCGACACCGAGCTCGCCCCCAGCCAGCGACGTGCGCTCGAGGACGTGGTCAAGGTGAAGGTGATCGACCGCACGGCCGTGATCCTCGACATCTTCAGCCAGCACGCGAAGAGCCGCGAGGGCAAGGCCCAGGTCGAGCTCGCGCAGCTGCAGTACCTGCTCCCGCGCCTCCGCGGCTGGGGCGAGTCCATGTCCCGCCAAGCCGGTGGCCAGGTCGGCGGCGCGGGCGCCGGCATGGGCTCCCGTGGTCCCGGCGAGACGAAGATCGAGCTCGACCGGCGCCGCATCCACTCCCGCATGGCGAAGCTGCGCAGGGAGATCACGGACATGGCGCCGGCCCGCGCCGTGAAGCGGCAGAACCGCGACCGGAACGGCGTGCCCTCGGTCGCGATCGCCGGCTACACGAACGCCGGCAAGTCGAGCCTGCTGAACCGGATCACCCGGGCCGGCGCACTCGTCGAGAACGCGCTGTTCGCGACGCTCGACACGACCGTCCGTCGCACGGAGACGCCGGACGGCCGGCCCTACACCCTGACCGACACCGTCGGCTTCGTCCGGAACCTGCCCCACCAGCTCGTCGAGGCCTTCCGCTCGACGCTGGAGGAGGTCGAGCAGGCGGACCTCGCGCTCCACGTCGTCGACGCGGGCACGCCCGACCCCGCGGGCCAGATCGCGACCGTCCGGCAGGTGATCGCCGAGGTCGGCGCGGGCGACGTGCCCGAGCTCGTCGTGTTCAACAAGGCGGACCTCGTCGATGACGCGACACGGATGGTGCTGCGCGGGCTCGAGCCGACGGCGGTCTTCGTCTCGGCGCGCACGGGCGAGGGCATCGAGGCGCTGCTCGCGACGATCGGCGCGCTGCTGCCGCTCCCGTCCCACGAGATCACCGCCGTCGTCCCGTTCGAGCGCGGCGACCTCGTCTCGATGCTGCATGAGCGCGGCCGCGTGCTCGCCACGGTCTACGAGGAGGCGGGCACCCGGATCAACGCGCTCGTCGGCGACGAGGAGCGCGCGGCCCTCGAGCCCTACCTCGTCGGCTGATCGCTGCTAGAGGAACCGCCGGGGATCGGTGAACCGGTCCCCGCGGGCCGGCCGGGGTCCGTAGCCGTCGAGCTGGACGGCGCGGACCGTGGCGGCGACGCCGGCGACGGTGAGCAGGATGAGCACGACTCCGAGCAGCAGCATGGCAGGAAGGGTACGAACGTTCCGATCCAGCCACGAGTGGCAGGAACGCCAACTCCATGCATTTCCTGCCATACTCGGCGGATGCTGAGGAAGGTCGCCGTGCTGGCGGTGCCCACGATGGCCCCGTTCGAGTTCGGGGTCCTCTGCGAGGTGTTCGGCGTCGATCGGACCGACGACGGCGTCCCACCGATCGACTTCACGGTCGTGGCCGCCGACCCCGGCACCATCCCGTTCCAGTACGGCCTCAGCGTGACCGTGCCGTCCGGGCTCGAGGCGGCGCGGGACGCGGACCTGGTCGCCGTGCCCGCCGTCGACGATCTGCGGCGGGTCGATCCGCGGATCCTCGAGACCGTGCGGGCGGCCCACGAGCGCGGCGCCTGGGTGCTCAGCGTCTGCAGCGGGGCGTTCGTGCTCGGGGCCGCCGGCCTGCTGGACGGGCGTCCGAGCACGACGCACTGGCGCCACGCAGCCCGGCTGCAGGCGGCACATCCCGCCACCCGCGTCGACCCGAACGTGCTGTTCGTCGAGGCGGACCGGATCGTGACCTCCGCCGGTACCGCCTCCGGGATCGACGCGTCGCTGCACATCATCCGCCGCGAGCTCGGCGCCTCGGCGGCCAACGCGATCGCCCGGCGGATGGTCGTGCCGCCGCAGCGGGACGGGGGCCAGGCGCAGTACATCGCGCTGCCGATGCCCGAGCACGCCGCCGACTCGCTGGCCGGGCTGCTCGACTGGGCGGAGGCGCACCTCGACGAGGACCTGTCGGTCGAGGTCCTCGCCCGCCGCGCGCTCATGTCGCCGCGCACGTTCGCTCGCCGGTTCCGCGACGAGACCGGGACGACGCCCGCCGCGTGGGTCGTCCGGCAGCGACTGCGGCTCGCCCAGGACCTCCTCGAGACCTCGGGTCTGCCGGTCGACGAGGTCGCGCGCCGGGTCGGTTTCGGGACCGGCGGCGTGCTGCGGCACCACTTCGGGAGCGTCCTCGGCACGAGCCCGCAGGCCTACCGGCGTCGTTTCAGCCTCGCCGGCGTCTGAGCGTGCATCGGGTCCGGCTCGAGCTGCCGTACACCTCGCCGCTCGAGCCGTCGAACCTGTACGGGCATCTCGTCGCCACCGCGGTGCCGGGGGTCGAGGAGTGGCGGGAGGGCGCCTACCGGTCGACGGTGCGCCTGGCCGGGGGGCCGGCGATCGTCTCGGCCCGGCTCCCGGCCGGTGGGGTCGTCCCGGTCGAGCTGCTGCTCACCGACCCGGACGACCTCGCCGACGCGGTCGGTCGGGCGCGCCGCCTGCTCGACCTCGATCTCGACCCGGCCGCCGCGGCAGCCGTGCTCGGCGCGGATCCCGCCCTCGCCGCCCTCGTCGCCGCGGCGCCCGGCCGCCGCGTACCCGGCACCCTCGACCCGGAGGCGATGACGGTGCGGGCCGTGGTCGGCCAGCAGATCGCGACCGCCGCCGCGCGGACGATCACCGGCCGTCTCGTCGCCGAGCTCGGAGCACCCGTCTCGGATCCCGACGGCGGCCTGACCGCCCTGTTCCCCGCGCCCGCCGCCCTGCTCGCGCACGAGGGCCGGGTCCGGGACGTGCTGCGGATGCCCGACGCGCGCCGGCGCACCGTGCTGACCGTGGCCCGCGCGCTCGCCGACGGCTCCGTCGACCTCGCCGCGCCGCCGCTCGAGGTGCGCGCGGCGCTGCTCGCCCTGCCCGGCGTCGGCCCGTGGACGGCCGACACGGTGCGGATGCGTGCCCTCGGCGACCCGGACGCGTTCCTCGCCGGAGACCTCGGCGTCGTGCTCGCCGCACGGCGGCTCGGGCTGCCCGACCGTCCGGCCCCTCTCGAGCGGCATGCCCGCGCGTGGTCGCCGTACCGGGCGCACGCCGTCCAGTACCTCTGGGCGACGGGCGTGCACGCGGTCAACACCCTGCCCGGCTGAGCGCGGGCGCGCCCCGTCGGCGAGTCCGGCCTCAGATGGCGCGAAGGATCGCGACGACCTTGCCGAGCACCTGCGCGTCGTCGCCGAGGATCGGCTCGAAGGCGCTGTTGCGCGGCAGCAGCCACGTGTGCCCGTCACGCTGGCGCAGCACCTTCACCGTGGCCTCGCCGTCGAGCATGGCGGCGACGATCTCGCCGTTCTCGGCCGTCTGCTGAGTCCGCACCACGACCCAGTCCCCGTCGCAGATGGCGGCGTCGATCATCGACTCGCCGACGACCTTCAGCATGAAGAGCTCGCCGCGGCCGACGAGCTGGCGCGGCAGCGGGAAGACCTCGTCGATCTGCTGCTCCGCCGTGATCGGGATCCCCGCCGCGATCCGGCCGACGAGCGGCACCATTGCGGCGTCGCCGACGGGCACCGTCGACGGGGTCTCGCTCGTCGACATCGGCACGTCGATGACGACCTCGAGCGCGCGGGGACGCTTCGCGTCGCGGCGAAGGTAGCCCGAGAGCTCGAGCTGCTTCAGCTGATGGGTCACGCTGGAGAGGGAGGCGAGCCCGACGGCGTCGCCGATCTCCCTCATGCTCGGCGGGTAGCCCCGGGAGGCCACGGAGCGCTGGATGACCTCGAGGATCGCCATCTGCTTCTCGCTCAGCGACCGGCGGCGGCGGGTGCCCCCGTCGACGGCTCGGGTGTCGGGCTGCTCGGCCATCGGCGTCCTCTCGGCGTCCGCCCGGGGTCGGTGCCGCACGGGTCGTCGGTTCCCGATGCTACCGGGCTTGTACCCCGATCGGCAAACACATGTTCGACGGCGTGCAGCGGGTGTCGGACCCGCCTTCGAAGATGCTTGCAACGGCCCCGCTTCGAACGTATGTTCGACAGCGGTCAGAGGGGCCGAGGAGCGAAGGAGAGCGACCGTGATCACGGTGCAGAACGACTGGATCGAGTACGCGCCGGTGCCCGTGCGCCGCACCGCCGTTCGGGGCGGCGCGGTGTGCGCCCACCGCGTCCCGCTGGCCGCCGATCGGGCGCGCCTCATCGCCGCCCCGGCGCGGGACGCCGGTGCGCGGCCGACCGTCGCTCACCGGGCGGTGGTGCCTGCGTCCCCGCGGCTGCGCCTCACGCGACGCGGACGGGTGGTGCTCGTGGTGCTCCCCGCCGTGCTCGCGCTCTCCTCGGCCTTCGTGGGCGTCTCCGCGCCGTTCGCGCAGGCCGATCCGGCCACCTCCTCGCGGGCGGTCCTCATCCGCGGTGGCGACACCCTGTGGTCGATCGCCGAGCGGCTCGCCCCGGCCCGCGACCCGCGCGACGTGGTCGCGGAGCTCGAGCAGGTCAACCACCTGCCCGGCGCCGTCGTCCTCGCGGGGAGCCGGCTCTCGGTGCCGTCCGACATCGCGCGCTGAGCCGCCCCGCCGGTCTTTGCGAGAATGAGGTGTGACGAACCTCGCCGACCTGCCGCTCCGCGCCGACCTGGTCGGGCGCTCCGCCTACGGGGCCCCCCAGCTCGTCGTCCCCGTCGCGCTCAACGTCAACGAGAACACGCATCCCGTGCCGCCGGACGTGGCCGAGGACATCCTGCAACGGATCCGCGCCGCGTTGCACGAGGTGAACCGATACCCGGACCGGGAGTTCACGGCACTCCGCGAGGCGCTCGCCGGGTACCTCGGCCACGAGCTGAGCCGGAATCACGTGTGGGCCGCGAACGGGTCGAACGAGGTCATCCAGCACGTGCTGCAGGCGTTCGGCGGCCCCGGCCGCCGGGTGCTCGGCTTCCCGCCGACCTACAGCATGCACGCGATCATCGCGGCGTCGACCTCGACCGAGTGGGTGACCGCCGAGCGCGACGCCGACTTCACGATCTCCGCGCCGACCGCCGTCGCCGCGGTCCAGCGGGAGCGACCCGACCTCGTCTTCTTCTGCGCCCCGAACAATCCGACGGGCACCCCCGTCTCCCTGGAGACGATCGCCGCCGCCTACGACGCGACGGACGGCATCGTCTTCGTCGACGAGGCGTACGGCGAGTTCATGCCCGCCGACGCCCCCTCGGCCCTCACCCTCCTGCCGGGGCGGGAGCGGCTGATCGTCTCCCGCACCATGAGCAAGGCCTTCGCGTTCGCCGGCGCGCGGGTCGGGTACCTGGCCGCGGATCCGGCCGTCACCGACGCGCTGCGGCTCGTGCGCCTCCCGTACCACCTGTCCGCCCTGACCCAGGCCGCGGCGCTCGGCGCCCTCGCGCACGCGCCGGAGATGCTCCGGATGGTCCAGGAGATCTGCGTGCAGCGCGACCGCACGGCCGCCGGCCTCGAGGCGCTCGGGCACCGGGTCTGGCCGAGCTGGACGAACTTCGTGCTGTTCGGCGGGGTCGAGGACCCGGCCGCCCTGTGGCAGGCCCTGCTCGACCGCGGGGTCCTGATCCGCGATCTCGCGATCCCCGGCTGTCTCAGGGTCTCAGCAGGAACGGCCACGGAGACCGACGCGTTCCTGTCCGCCTTCGCGGAGGTCACCGGACGCTCGCCGGTAGGATCCCGCGCATGACCGGCGCCCGCATCGCCAGGGCGTCCCGCGCCACGAGCGAGTCCACCGTCGAGCTCGAACTCGACCTCGACGGTACGGGGGAGACCAGGATCGCCACGAGCGTCCCCTTCCTCGACCACCTCCTCACCGCCTTCGCGAAGCACTCGCTGACCGACCTCACCGTGACGGCGTCGGGCGACACCGCCATCGACGTGCACCACACGGCGGAGGACGTCGGCATCGTGCTCGGCGGCGCCATCCGCGGCGCCCTCGGGGACAAGCGGGGCATCAGCCGATTCGGCGACGCGACGGTGCCGCTCGACGACGCGCTGACGAGAGCCGCCGTGGACCTCTCCGGCCGCCCGTATCTCGTGCACGGCGGCGAGCCGGCCGGGTTCGAGCTCCACCTGATCGGCGGTCACTTCACCGGATCGATGGTGCGGCACGTGCTCGAGTCGATCGTCGTGAACGGCGCGATGACGGTGCACGTGCAGGTGCTCGCCGGACGGGACCCCCACCACATCGCCGAGAGCGAGTTCAAGGCGTTCGCCCGCGCCTTCCGCGCCGCGAAGGCGTTCGACTCCGCGGTGCCCGGCATCCCGTCCACGAAGGGCGCGCTGTGACGCGGCCGAGGGTCGTCGTGTTCGACTACGGGAGCGGCAACGTGCACTCCGCGACGAAGGCGCTCGAGGCCGCGGGTGCCGACGTCCGCCTCACCGCCGACCGGGCTGCGGCCGCGGCCGCCGACGGCCTGCTCGTCCCCGGGGTGGGCGCCTTCGGAGCCGTGATGAGCGGCCTCGTCGCGGCGCGCGGCCCCGAGGTGATCGAGCGACGGCTCGCCGGAGGGCGCCCGGTGCTCGGCATCTGCGTCGGCATGCAGGTGCTCTTCGAGCAGGGCGTCGAGGGGGAGGGGGTCACCGAGGGCCTCGGCGAGTGGCCGGGCATCGTCGACCGGCTCGACGCGCCCGTGCTGCCGCACATGGGGTGGAACGAGGTCCGTGTGCCCGAGGGATCGCGGCTGTTCGCCGGGATCGAGGACGAGCGCTTCTACTTCGTCCACTCCTACGCGGCCCGCGACTGGCCGATGCCCGCCGACGCGCGTCGCCGCGCGCCGCTCGTGACCTGGGCCGAGCACGGCGGCCCCTTCGTCGCGGCGGTCGAGAACGGCCCGCTGGCCGCGACCCAGTTCCATCCCGAGAAGTCCGGCGACGCCGGCGTCCGCCTGCTCGCCAACTGGTTGGAGACCCTGTGACCGACCCGCTCGTCCGCCCGCTCGAGCTCCTGCCCGCGGTGGATGTCGCCGGCGGCCGGGCCGTGCGCCTCGTGCAGGGCGAGGCAGGCAGCGAGACCGGCTACGGCGACCCCGTCGAGGCCGCCCTCGACTGGGCCAGGCAGGGAGCGGCCTGGATCCACCTCGTCGATCTCGACGCCGCGTTCGGGCGCGGCGAGAACGCCGCGGTGATCCAGGCCGTGATCGATCGGGTGCCGGAGGTGCGGATCGAGCTCTCCGGCGGCATCCGCGACGAGGCCAGTCTCGAGCGGGCGCTCGGCACGGGCGCCGACCGCGTCAACATCGGCACGGCCGCGCTCGAGAACCCCGACTGGACCGCCGAGGCGATCGCGATCCACGGGGACCGCATCGCCGTCGGCCTCGACGTGCGCGGCACGACCCTCGCTGCGCGGGGCTGGACCAGCGAGGGCGGCGACCTCTGGGATGTGCTCGACCGGCTCGAGCAGGCCGGCTGCGCGCGGTACGTGGTCACGGACGTGCACAAGGACGGCACCCTCGGCGGCCCGAACCTGGAGCTGCTCCGGGGCGTCCTCCGAGCGACGGGGAAGCCGGTCGTCGCATCCGGCGGCATCGCCAGCCTCGACGACCTGCGGGCCCTCCGGTCGCTCACGGACGAGGGCCTCGAGGGTGCGATCGTCGGCAAGGCGCTCTACGCGGGCCGCTTCAGCCTGGTCGAGGCGCTCCAGGTCGCCACGGGGTGAGTTCCGCGGACTCTGCGGGCCGGCCCTTCGCCGGCCGGTCGTTCGAGGCGGCGCCGAGCCCGTTCGCCGGTGACGACGGAACGGCACCGCCCGCGTTCCTCGCCGCCCATGCCGACCTCGTGGCCGGTCGCGTGGGCCCTGAGGCGGTCGTCGCCGCGCTGCAGGACGCGCGGCTGCTGGTGCCGCTCCTCGCCGACCTCGGCGACCACGACGGCCGCCGTGACCACGCCGGGTTCCCCGGCCCGGAAGGGGCCGCGGGCCCAGGCGAGCGTGGGCACGCTGCGGAACTCGCGCTCGTCACCGTCGCGGGGCCCGACGGTCGCCGGGTGCTGCCCGCGTTCGGCTCCGCGGCCGCGATGGCGGCCTGGAACCCGGCCGCGAGGCCGGTGCCGGCGCCGGCCCGCCAG
>NZ_JAODBE010000112.1 GCF_025463795.1 Amnibacterium sp. | reverse complement strand
CGGTACGCCCGCTCGCCGGGCGGCAGGCCCGTCGGCCGCCCGGCGAGCCCGTCGAGCGTGTCGCGGGCGTCCGACCACGCCCCGCCGATCTGCTGCAGCGCCGCACGGTGCAGCAGGCAGGCGCCCCGGTACGGCACCAGCCCCGCCTGGGCGTCGCACCAGTCGGACAGGGCCGCGGTCCACTCGCGGGCGCGGGCGAGGTCCCGCCGGGCCATGCAGCTCGCGATCACGGCGCAGTAGCCGGCGCCGGCGACCAGGTCGCCAGCGGACCCCGACGCGATCTCGAGCATCACCCGGTCCATGCAGGCGAAGCCCCGCTCCGTGTCGCCACCCGCGACGAGCGACCGGCCGCAGCCCATGAGCGCGAGGATCAGCAGGTCGGCGTCGCCCAGCCGGTCCGCCTGCGTGACCGCCTGCTCGAAGAGCCGCACGGCGCCCCGCCCGTCGCCGGCGGACCAGCCGAGGGAGGCACGTGCGAGCAGGACGAGGACGGCCGTCGGCGAGTCCGGCCGCGCATCGGCGGCCAGCTCCTCGAGGCGAGCCGCCCAGGCCCCGGCTCGGACAGCGTCGCCGCGGTTGCCGAGCGTGAAGCCGATCCAGAAGACGCAGCGGGCGGCCGCGGCGGCATCGCCCGCCTCCGCGTACGCCCGGTGGGCGCGGTCCCAGGCGTGCACGGCCTCGTCGGTCCGCCCCGTCAGCTCCAGGGCGAGCCCGAGCCGCGCCCGCCCGTCGGCGTCGAGCTGCCCCGCCGTATCCGCCGAGGCGAGCGTCTCCGCCTCCGCGCGCCAGTCCGTCCCTGCGACCCCTCGGTGACCGGGTTCCATCGCGGACCGCCTCCAGACGCCTCGTGAGGCCGAGCGTAGGACGTCCGTCCCCCGGCGTCAGCGCAGGGGGTCGGCGAGCACCCCGCATCGATTCCTCGCCGCCGGCGTCGAGAAGGGCGCGCCGGCGTCGCGGCGACGCTCGGGCACGAGCGTCGCTTCCCGTTCCCGCGCGCCCGGGTGGCCATGGCCGTAGCAGCGCATCAGGGGTCGTAGTCCTGGATGCGGCGTCCGTGGGACGTGTCACGGAGCTCGGGCACGCGCCGGTTGAGCTCCTCGATCGCCTCGGTGAGGTCGAGGTCGACGAGGCGGCCGTCGTGGACGACCACCCGGCCGTCCACGACGACCGTGCGCACGTCGGTCGACTTCACGCTGAGCACGAGCGCGGCCGGGAGGTCGTGCATCGGCTGGAGGTGCGGACCGGACAGGTCGATCAGGGCGATGTCGGCCCGATGGCCGGGCAGCAGGGCGCCGATGCGGCCGCCCTGCCCGACCGTGAGCGCGCTCTGGCGGGTGGCGAGGTCGAGCGCGTGCGCCGAGGTGAGCCAGGTGGCGTCCCGCGCCTTGTCCTTCTCCACGAGGGACAGCATCCGCATGCTCTCGAGCACGTCGAGGGTGTTGTGCGAGCCGGGGCCGTCCGTGCCGACGCCGACCGGCACGCCGCCGTCGTGCAGCAGCCGCACCGGTGTGGTGCTGCCCTGCGCGTGCTTCAGGTAGACCTTGTCGCAGCAGGCGACGCCGATCCGGTCCGCCCTGGGCGACAGCCAGCGCAGGTCGTCCTCGGTGATGCCCGCGCCGTGGGCGATGAGCACGCCCGAGTCGAGCAGGCCCGTGTCGTGCAGCACCTGCATCGGCGTCATCCCCCGGGAGGCGAGGCTCGACTCCGTCTGGTTCATGCCCTCGGCCGCATGGATGTGCGTGAGCACGCCGAGCCGGGACGCGACCTCCGCCGTCCGCGTCAGGTCCGCGTCGTTCACCGTGTACGTGGCGTGCGGACCCATGGCGGCGGTGATGCGGCCGTCGGCCCGGCCGTGCCACTCCTCGGCGAACGCCGCCGAGCGCTCGAGCCCGGCCGGGCCCTCGGAGGAGAAGTACGTCGGGGCGAGCAGCGCACGGATGCCCGAGGACTCCACCTCGCGGGCGATCTCGTCCATCGAGAAGTAGTGGTCGGCGAAGGTGGTGACGCCGGCGAGCAGCATCTCGCCGATCGCGAGCCGGGCCCCGAGCGCGACGTCGCGGGGGGTGAGGTTCACCTCCATCGGCCAGATGTGGTCGTTGAACCACGACGAGGTCGGCACGTCCTCCGCCGCCGACCGGAACATCGTCATCGCCGAGTGCGTGTGGCAGTTGATGAGGCCAGGGATCGCCACGTGCCCCCGGGCGTCGAGAACCTCGGCGCCGCGCAAGTCGTCGTCGGTGAGGTCCTTCGTGGGCACCACCCAGGCGATCGCACCCTCCACGACGCCGATCGCGTGGTCCGGCAGCAGCACCGCCTTCGCCCGGAGGGCGCCGGGGGAGTCCGGGTAGCCGGGCGCCGCCGGCTCCGTGTGCGTGAGCACGGTCGCCCCCGTGATCACGAGCGAGGGGGAGGGATGGGCCAGGGGGTCGGCGTCCGTCACCCGCTCATCGTAGGAGCGGGTGGAAGGATCGATCCGACGGGAGGGCGGGCATGCTCGAGCGGATCGCCGGCGTCGAGCTCTGGGACGGCGAACGCGTCCGCGGGCCGGTGGAACTGCGCCTCCGCGCCGTCGGGGCCGACGCGGTCGTGGACGCCGTCGAGCCGGCGCCGACGGCCCGCTGCGCCGCGATCCCCGGCCTGATCGACACGCACGTGCACCTCATCGGCCAGTCCACCGGCGCGGCGGTCGACTTCCTCACCTGGCCGCTCGTCACCCGGCCGGAGGAGCGCGTGCTGCACGGGCTCGCGAACGCGCGGGCCGCGCTCGCCGGCGGTGTGACGACGCTGCGCGACCTCGCGGCCGACGACATGCAGTTCTCGCTCCGCCGCGCGCTCGACGCGGGGGTGGTGCCCGGGCCGCGACTGCTCGCGTACGGCATGGTCGGCATGACCGCCGGCCACGCCGACCTCGTCACGCCGGCCGCGATCGCGAACCGGCCGCCGGTCGCGGACGGGCCCGACGAGTGCCGGAGGCTGGTCCGGCACTGGGCGCGGGCCGGCGCCGACGGGATCAAGATCGCGACGAGCGGCGGCGTCCTGTCGGTCGGGGACCGTGCCGCGTGGCGCAACCACACCCGGAGGAGATCGGGGCGATCGTCGACGAGGCGCACGCGCTCGGGATGCGGGTCGCGGCGCACGCGCATACGGAGGAGGGCATCCGCATCGCCCTCCAGCAGGGTGTCGACTCGATCGAGCACGGCACACTGATCACCGGCGAGCAGGCCGAGGCCGTCGTGCGCCGCGGCATCCCGATCGCGCCGACGCTGCTCATCAACGACCGGATCGCCGAGGGACGCGGCGCGTCCGCCGATCAGGCCGCGAAGGCCGGCGAGCTGCTGGATCAGCGGGACCCGCGGCTCGTCGACGCCGCCCGGCGCGGGGTCGACTTCGTCCTCGGCACCGATGCGAACGGCTTCCACGTGCGCTTCGGCGAGCAGATGACGGAGGTGCGCCGCATGGCCGACCTGTTCGGCTGGGACGCGGAGCGAGCGCTCGTCGCCGCTACGTCGGCGGCCGCGCGAGCTCTCGGCCGGGAGGACCTCGGGCGCCTGCGGCCCGGGGCGAAGGCGGACCTCGTCCTGCTGCGGCGCCGGCCGTGGGAGGACCTCGACGCCCTGCGGGTCGAGGAGATCGTGGCGGTGGTCAGCCGGGGCGTCGTCGTCGCCGGGGCCCTGACCTGACCCGGCTACCGTGACGGGCGTGACCGAATCCTTCGACGCCGTCGACCTCATCGTCGCCAAGCGGGAGCGCCGCACGCTCGAGACCGCCGAGATCGACTGGCTGGTCGACGCGTACACGCGGGGCGTCGTCGCCGACGAGCAGATGTCCGCCTGGGCGATGGCGGTGCTGCTGAACGGCATGGACCGCCGCGAGATCCGGGACCTCACGCTCGCGATGATCGCTTCCGGCGAGCGGATGTCCTTCGACGGCCTCAGCCGCCCGACCGTCGACAAGCACTCGACCGGCGGCGTCGGCGACAAGATCACGCTGCCTCTCGCGCCCCTCGTCGCCGCGTTCGGCGTCGCGGTGCCGCAACTCTCCGGCCGCGGCCTCGGGCACACCGGCGGCACCCTCGACAAGCTCGAGTCAATCCCGGGCTGGCGGGCCGACGTGACGCCCGACGAGATGCGACGGCAGCTCGCGGACATCGGCGCCGTGATCTGCGCCGCCGGCGGCGACCTCGCGCCCGCCGACAAGCGGCTCTACGCCCTCCGCGACACCACCGGCACGGTCGAGGCCATCCCGCTCATCGCGTCGAGCATCATGTCGAAGAAGATCGCCGAGGGGACCTCGGCGCTCGTGCTCGACGTGAAGTTCGGCTCCGGCGCCTTCATGCAGCGGCGGGAGGACGCGGACGAGCTCGCGCGCACGATGGTCGACCTCGGTACGGACGCCGGGGTCACCACGGTCGCGCTCCTCACGGACATGAGCGTGCCGCTCGGTCTCGCGGTGGGCAACGCGGTCGAGGTCGCCGAGAGCGTCGAGGTGCTCGCCGGCGGCGGCCCCGCCGACGTGCGGGAGCTCACCGTCGCGCTCGCCCGCGAGATGCTCGCACTCGCCGGGCAGCCCGACGCGGATCCCGCCGCCGCCCTCGACGACGGCCGGGCGATGGACGTCTGGCGGCGGATGGTCGCCGCGCAGGGCGGCGACCCCGACGCGCCGCTGCCCGAGGCGCGGGAGCGCACCACCATCACCGCGGAGACGGACGGCGTGCTCGTCGAGCAGGAGGCCAAGGGCGTCGGGGTCGCGGCCTGGCGGCTCGGCGCCGGCCGGGCCCGCCAGGGCGACCCCGTGCAGGCGGGGGCCGGCGTGCTGCTGCACGCCAAGCGCGGCGATCGCGTGAGCGCCGGTCAGCCCCTCGCGACGCTGCTCACGGACGACTCGGGGCGCATCCCGCGCGCCGAGTCGATGCTGCGCGACGCCATGAGGATCGCTCCCGCCGGGACCGCCGTGGAGCCGCGTCCCCTCATCGCCGGCCGCATCGCCGCCGACGGCCGAACCCGCCCGGCACGCGAGGCCCGCGCCCGGTAGCCTGAGCCCGTGCCGGGGGCTTCAGGGTGGTTGCTGTGGAACGACGTGGACGCCGCGCGCCTGCCGAAGGTGTCGCTGCACGACCACCTCGACGGCGCCCTCCGCGCCACGACGATCGTCGAGCTCGCGGATGAGGCGGGGATCGACCTCCCCGAGACCGACCCGCCGGCGCTCGACACGTGGTTCCACGAGCAGGCCGACTCCGGATCGCTCGTCGACTACCTGACGACCTTCGACGTCACCACCGCGGTCATGCAGACCGCGGCGCAGCTCTCCAGGGTGGCCCGCGAGTACGTGCTCGACCTCGCCGCCGACGGCGTCGTCTACGGCGAGGTCCGGTGGGCGCCCGAGCAGCACCTGACGGGCGGCCTGACCCTCGATCAAGCGGTCGAGGCCGTGCAGGCGGGCCTCGAGCAGGGCGTCGAGGCCGTGCGGCAGGACGGGCACGGCATCCGCGTCGGGCAGCTGATCACCGCGATGCGGCACAACGACCGCGCCCTCGAGATCGCCGAGCTCGCGCTCCGGCACCGCGACCACGGTGCGGTGGGCTTCGACATCGCGGGCGCCGAGGCCGGCTTCCCGCCGTCGCGGCACCGCATCGCCTTCGACTTCCTCGCCGAGCACTGCTTCCCCGCCACCGTGCACGCGGGCGAGGCCGACGGGCTCGACTCCATCCGCTCGGCCCTCGTCGACGGCCGCGCGCTGCGGCTCGGCCACGGGGTGCGGATCGCGGAGGACCTCGTGCTCGAGCGCGAGGACCAGGACAACTCCTACGTGACCGTCGGGCGGCTCGCGCGGTGGGTCCGCGACCGGCAGATCCCGCTCGAGCTGTCACCGCAGTCGAACCTGCAGACCGGCGCGATCGCCGCGTGGGGCGATCGGCTCGAGGACCACCCGTTCGACCTGCTGTACCAGCTCGGCTTCCGGGTGACCGTGAACACCGACAACCGGCTCATGAGCGACACGAGCCTCTCCAAGGAGCTGGCGCTGCTCACGGAGGCGTTCGACTACGACCTCGACGACCTGCTCACCTTCCAGCTGAACGCGGCCGAGGCGGCCTTCCTGCCGCTCGAGGACCGCGACGAGCTCGGCGACACCCTCACCCGCGGATTCGAGGCGATCTGACGTGACAGTGAAGATCCTCACCATCTGCGGCGCGGGCGTCGGCACGAGCGAGATCCTGCGGGTGTCCGCCTCGCGGGCGCTCGGCCGGCTCGGGATCGACGCCGAGGTCGTCGCGACGGACGTGGACCACGTGCACGAGCTCGCCGAGGACGTGCAGGTGATCCTCGCGACGCCGGAGCATGTGAAGCACATCGGGCGCACCTACGCGCAGGTGATCGTCATCCAGAACATCCTCGATCAGGAGGAGCTGACCGAGAAGCTCGGCGACGCCCTCGGCGAGTGACCCCGCCCCTCCCTCCCCTCCGAGCTCCCGGTTTCTGCAGTCATATCCGTGCCATGACCGCAGAACGTGGCGACTCTCAATCCGAGGAGGGTGTGAGGAGGGCGTGGGTGCCCTCGCGCAGGGCTGACAGCTTCGCGTCCGTCTCCGCGCGCCGGGCCGCCGGGGTCGCCGCCTCCGACCACACGTCGAGGTAGGCCTTCAGCTTCGGCTCGGTGCCGCTCGGCCGCACGACGAGGCGCGCGCCGCCGGCGAGGGCGAACCGCAGCACGTCCGACGGCGGCAGCCCCTCCGCGCCGTCCCTGAGGTCGTCGATCGAGTCGACCGCAAGCCCGCCGACGTCCTTCGGCGGTGCATCGCGGAGCCGTGCCATGATCCGGTCGATCTCGGCCAGGTCGGCGACGCGGAGCGAGATCTGGTCGGAGTCGAACCGGCCGATCGCGGCCTCGATCTCCGCGAGCCGGTTCCCGAGGGTCCGGCCCTCCGCCGCGAGCCGCGCCGCCTCACGGAGGACGACGACGAGCGCGGAGATGCCGTCCTTGTCGTGCACCGTGTCGGGATCGACGAGGTAGCCGAGCGCCTCCTCGAACCCGAACAGCAGCGCGGGAGCGCGGGAGATCCACTTGAAGCCGGTCAGCGTGCGGCTGAAGAGGAACCCGAACCGGTCCGCGATCCGCTCGAGGCCGGGCGTCGAGACGATCGAGGTCGCGAGCGTCCCGCCGGCGGCGCCGGTCGTCGACGCGATGGTCCAGCCGAGCAGCAGGCCCGTCTCGTTGCCGCTGAGGCGCCGCCAGCCGCCGTCGCCGTCCGGGATCGCGACCGCGAGGCGATCGGCGTCCGGGTCGTTCGCGAGCACGAGCACGGCGTGCGACTCCCTGGCGGCCGCGAAGGCCGCATCGAGGGTGCCCGGCTCCTCGGGGTTCGGGAACGGCGCGGTGGGGAAGTCGGGGTCCGGATCCGCCTGCGACAGCACGACGACCGGATCCGGCAGCCCGGCGGCCGCCAGCACCTGGCGCACCGTGGCGAGGCCCACGCCGTGCATCGGGGTGTACACCCACGCCAGGTCCCCGTGCACGCCGGCCGCGAGCCGGGCCGTCGCGGTCACGTACCGCCCGACGAGGTCGTCCCCGGCGAGCGTCACGGCGGCCGACCGCGGCGGCAGGCCGCCCTCGGCCGTGACCGCGTCGATCTGCTCCAGCATGCGCCCGTCGTCCGGGCTCACGAGCTGCGAGCCGGCGTCCGGCCCACCGAGGTAGAGCTTGTAGCCGTTGTCGGGCGCCGGGTTGTGGGACGCGGTGATCATCACGCCGGCGCTCGCGCCGAGATCCCGCACCGCGAAGGCGAGGACCGGCGTCGGCAGGGCGCGCGGCAGCAGCGTGACGGCGACGCCAGCCGCGGCGAGCGCTTCCGCCGCGTCGCGGGCGAAGACGTCGGACTTGTGTCGGGCGTCGTGGCCGACCACGACGGACGGCCGGTCGGTGCGGGTCGCGAGGAAGCGGGCGAGTGCGGCCGACGTGCGCAGCACGACGACGCGGTTCATCCGGTGGGGTCCGGCGCCGAGGGCACCGCGGAGACCGGCGGTGCCGAACTCGAGGCGTGCGCCGAACCGGTCGGCCAGCGCCGCGTCGTCGCGCGCGTCGAGCAGGCCCCGGAGCTCCGCGACGGTGTCCGGATCCGGATCGATCGCGAGCCACGCCTCGGCGGCGGCACGCAGGTCCCCGCTCACGCCGCCGCCAGGTCGTCGGCGATCGCTGCGACGATGCGGGCGAGCAGATCGGCGAGCCGCGGCTCGGCCTCCTTGCCGGCGGCGAGCACCTCCGCATGGCTGAGCGGCGTGGACTGGATGCCCGCGGCGAGGTTCGTGATGAGCGACATCCCGAGCACCTCCACGCCCGACTCCCTGGCTGCGATCGCCTCGAGGGCCGTCGACATGCCGACGATCGAGCCGCCCATCGTGCGCGCCATCGCCACCTCGGCCGGCGTCTCGTAGTGGGGCCCGCGGAACTGCACGTACACACCCTCGTCGAGGCTCGGATCGACCCGGCGCGCGATCGCGCGCAGCCGTCGTGAGTACAGGTCGGTGAGGTCGACGAAGGTGGCCCCCTCGAGGGGCGATGCGGCCGTCAGGTTGATGTGGTCGTCGATGAGCACCGGCGTGCCGGGGGTCCAGTGCGGGCGGATGCCGCCGGCGCCGTTCGTGAGGACCATCACCCGCGCCCCCGCGACGGCGGCGGTGCGGACGCTGTGCACGACCCGGCGGACGCCCCTGCCCTCGTAGAAGTGCGTGCGGGCGCCGATGACCAGCGCATGCAGGCCGTGCTCGAGTTCGATCGAGGTGAGCGTGCCGGAGTGCCCCGGCACGCCGGAGACGCTGAAGCCGGGGACGTCCTCGGCCGAGACGACCGCGACGGTGCGGCCGAGCCGCTCGGCCGCACGCCCCCAGCCGCTGCCGAGGGTGAGGGCGATGTCGTGCCGCGCGACGCCGGTGCGTTCCGCGAGCGCCGCGGCGGCGAGCTCGGCGACGGCGGTGGGTGGGGTCTCGAGGTCGTCGAGGGAGGGCTCGGCCATGCCGCAATGCTACGAGCGCCGATCGCGGCGCCCCGAGCCGCCAGAATGGCCCCATGCCCTACGAGTTCGACCGCAAGCAGCGCATCGCGGTGATCGGCGGCGGCCCCGGCGGCTACGAGGCCGCGCTGGCCGGCGCCCAGCTCGGAGCCGACGTCACGGTCGTCGAGCGCCAGGGCGTCGGCGGCGCCGCCGTGCTCACCGACGTGGTCCCCTCGAAGACCTTGATCGCGACGGCCGAGGCGACCGAGGGGATCTCGAGCGCGGGCGAGCTCGGCGTGCAGTTCTCCGTGCCGAACTCGGCGGGCCGCGCCAGCCGCCCCGACGTCGCCGTGAACCTCGGGACGATCAACCGCCGCGTCCGGGCCCTCGCCCGGCAGCAGTCCGAGGACATGCGGGGCAACCTCGAGCAGGCGGGCGTGCGGATCGTGACCGGGGAGGGGCGCCTCGACGCGCCGGGCCGGGTGATCGTCTCGACCGGCAAGGGCCGCACGGCGCACGACTTCGACGAGATCGAGGCGGACACGGTGGTCATCGCCACGGGGTCCAGTCCGCGCAAGCTGCCCACCGCCATGCCCGACGGCGAGCGCATCCTCACCTGGACCCAGCTGTACGAGCTCGACGAGGTGCCGGAGCACCTCGTCGTCGTCGGTTCCGGCGTCACCGGCGCCGAGTTCGCCTCCGCCTACATGCAGCTCGGCAGCGAGGTCACCCTGGTCTCGAGCCGCGACCGCGTGCTGCCGGGGGAGGACGCGGACGCGGCCGCCGTGCTCGAGGACGTCTTCACCCGTGGCGGCATGCACCTGCTCTCCCGCAGCCGGGCCACGTCGGTGCGCCGCGACGGCGACGGCGTGGTCGCGGTCCTCTCCGACGGCCGCGAGGTGCGCGGCAGCCACTGCCTCATGGCCGTCGGGTCGGTGCCCAACACGGAGGGCATCGGCCTCGCGGAGGCGGGCGTGCAGCTCGCGCCCTCGGGCCACATCCGCGTGAACCGGGTCGCGAGCACGTCGCAGCCGGCCGTGTACGCGGCGGGGGACTGCACGACCGCCCTGCCGCTCGCCTCCGTCGCCTCGATGCAGGGCCGGACCGCCGTCTTCCACGCGCTCGGCGACGCGGTGACCCCGCTCGAGCTGCGCAACGTCACCTCGAACGTCTTCACGCAGCCGGAGATCGCGACGGTCGGCTGGACGCAGCGCCAGATCGAGGACGGCGTCGCGCAGGGCGAGATCTACAAGCTGCCGCTCAGCCAGAACCCCCGCGCGAAGATGCAGGGGCTGAAGGACGGCTTCGTGAAGCTGTTCGCTCGCACCGGATCGGGCACCGTGATCGGCGGGGTCATCGTGGCGCCGCGGGCGAGCGAGCTCATCCTCCCCATCGCGCTCGCGGTCGAGCACCGGCTCACCGTGGATCAGCTGGCGCGGGCGTTCAGCGTCTACCCGTCGCTCTCCGGGGCGATCACCGACGCGGCGCGTGCGATGCACATCGTCGCCTGACGAGTCGGCGGGCGCCTCCGTCAGGCGGTCGCGAGCGCGGGCTCCGGGTCGAGGATCTCGAGCAGCACGGTGCCGGCAGCGACCGTCGTGCCCGCCTTCGCGGTGAGGCCGGCGACCACGCCGTCGCGGTGCGCGGTGATCGGCTGCTCCATCTTCATGGCCTCGAGCACCGCGACGAGGTCGCCGGAGACGACCCGCTGCCCCGGCGCGACCACGACCTTCACCACCGTCGCCTGCATCGGCGCCTTGACGGCGTTGCCGGATGCACCGGCCGCGCGGCTGACCGTGCTGCGCCGACGGGGCGGGGGCGCCGCGGGCGAGAGCCCGCCGTCGCCCTTCGCGAGCGCGGCGGGCAGCGACACCTCGATCCGCTTGCCGTTGACCTCGACGGTCACGCGATGCCGGTCGTCGGCGGTCGCGTCGCGGAGGTCCTGGTCGCCCAAGGACCCGCTCCAGGGCTCGAGGTCGTTGACGAACTCGGTCTCGATCCACCGGGTGTGCACGCCGAAGACGCCGTCGGGCGCCGTGAACGCCGGGTCGCGGACGACCGCGCGGTGGAACGGGAGCACCGTCGGCAGGCCCGCGACCTCGAACTCGGCGAGCGCACGGCGGGAGCGCTCGATCGCGTCGTTGCGGTCGGATCCGGTGACGACGAGCTTCGCGAGCATCGAGTCGAAGGCGCCGGAGACGACGTCCCCCGTGGTGACCCCCGAGTCGATGCGCACGCCGGGGCCGCCGGGTACGCGGAACGCCTGCACCGGGCCGGGGGAGGGCAGGAAGTTGCGGCCGGGGTCCTCGCCGTTGATCCGGAACTCGATCGAGTGGCCGCGCGGGGCGGGGTCGTCGTAGCCGAGCTCCTGACCCTCCGCGAGGCGGAACTGCTCGCGCACCAGGTCGAGCCCCGTGACCTCCTCCGAGACCGGGTGCTCCACCTGGAGGCGCGTGTTCACCTCGAGGAAGGAGACGGTGCCGTCCGCGCCGACGAGGAACTCGCAGGTGCCGGCGCCGACGTAGCCGGTCTCCTTCAGGATCGCCTTCGACGCCGAGTAGAGCAGCGCGGTCTGCTCGTCCGTCAGGAACGGCGCAGGCGCCTCCTCGACGAGCTTCTGGTGGCGGCGCTGCAGGGAGCAGTCGCGGGTCGACACGACGACGACGTTCCCGTGCTCGTCGGCCAGGCACTGCGTCTCCACGTGGCGGGGCCGGTCGAGGTACTTCTCGACGAAGCACTCGCCGCGGCCGAACGCCGCGATGGCCTCACGGGTGGCGGAGTCGAAGAGCTCCGGGATCTCCTCGCGGGTGCGTGCGACCTTCAGGCCGCGGCCGCCGCCGCCGAACGCCGCCTTGATCGCGATGGGCAGCCCCACCTCGTCGGCGAAGGCGACCACCTCGCTCGCGTCGGCGACGGGGTTCAGCGTGCCGGGCGCGAGCGGCGCGCCCACCCGCTCGGCGACGTGCCGGGCGGTCACCTTGTCACCGAGCTGGTCGATGGCCGACGGCGGCGGGCCGATCCAGATCAGACCCGCGTCGATCACGGCCTGCGCGAAGTCGGAGCGCTCGGCGAGGAAGCCGTAGCCCGGATGCACGGCGTCGGCGCCGCTGCGGCGCGCGACGGAGAGCAGCTTCTCTATGACGAGGTACGTCTCGGCGCTCGTGGTGCCGTTCAGCGCGTAGGCCTCGTCGGCGAGCCGCACGTGGCGTGCGTCGCGGTCCTGATCGGCGTACACGGCGACCGAGCCGATGCCGGCGTCCCTCGCGGCGCGGATGATCCGGACGGCGATCTCACCCCGGTTCGCGATCAGCACCTTCGTGATCCGGCGCTGCGCTCCTCCCGACATGATCCCTCACCCTATTCGCGGGCGCGGCCGCTCCCTTGGAAGCGTGCGACAAACTCCTGCCGGAAGCGCCGTCCGATTCCTACATCCTCGATGGCCGCATCCCGCGTGTAGGACCGGCTCAGCGGGACCACAACGCCGTCCATTCGACGCCGGTCGCCCGTACCAGGCGGCGCAGGGCGGGCAGTGACAGGCCGATGACGGTCGACGGGTCGCCCTCGATCCGGTCGATGAACGGACCGCCGAGGCTGTCGATCGTGAAGGCGCCCGCGACCGCGAGCGGCTCCCCGGAGGCCACGTAGGCGGCGAGCTCGGCGTCGGTCAGGTCGGCGGCGAAGCGGACGAGCGCCCGGGTGACGGCCCCGTCACCGCGGCCCGTGCGCCCGTCGATCAGCCATTGGCCGGAGTGCAGCACGCCCTCCCGACCGCGCTGCGCCCGCCAGCGCTCGAGCGCGCGTTCGGGGGTGCCGGGCTTGCCGTGGATGTGCCCGTCGATCGCGAACGCGGAGTCGCCGCCGAGCACGAGCGCGTCCTCGCCGGCGTGCACGGCGGCGACCGCCTCGGCCTTGGCCCTGGCGAGCAGCAGCACGGTCCCGTCGGCGTCGAGGGGCCGGCCGATCCGCTCCTCCTCCGCGGCGACGGTCGCCGGCTCGTCCACGGAGGACGGCACGACCTCGGGTTGGACGCCCGCCGCGCGCAGCAGCGCGAGCCGCGCGGGGGAGGTGGAGGCGAGCACCAGACGCATGTCGTCACGCTAACCGCGAGGGCCCGTGCGTGTCCGGGCGTCCGGGATCGGGCACCCTGGAGCGGTGACGGATGCGCAGGGTCTCGAGGGCACGGTGCTCGATCTCGACGTGCTGCGGATCGCGCACGGCGGGGTCTCGGTCGCCGAGCACGAGGGCCGCGTCGTGTTCGTCGCGGACACCCTGCCCGGTGAGCGGGTGCGCGCCCGGGTCGTCGAGGACCGGCACGAGCGGTGGCTGCGCGCCGAGACCGTCGCGGTGCTCGAGCCCTCGCCGGACCGGCGCCCGCACATCTGGGCCGCCGCGTCCGTGGAGCGCGATCCGGACGAGCGGGCGGGCGGCGCCGAGTTCGGCCACATCGCCTCCGAGCGGCAGCGCGCGCTGAAGAGCGAGGTGCTGCGCGACGCGCTCGCGCGGACGGGGCGCCTGCCGGAGGCGACGATCGACGCCCTGGACCCGCAGGTCCGTGCGGTGCCGGGGCCGCCCGACGGCACACGGTCCCGGACCCGGCTGCGGCTGCACGTGGACGCCGGCGGCGCCATCGGCCCGTACGCCGCGCGGAGCCGTTCCGTCGTGCCGGTCGAGGACCTGCCGCTCGGCGTCGCCCCGCTCGAGGCGCTGCTGCCGACCGCGCCGCGCGACCGGGACTCGGTCGAGCTGGTGGCGCCGTCCGAGGGGGAGCCGTTCGCCGTCGGGGGCAGGGGCGCGCATCCGCCGATCACGGAGCGGGTGGGGGAGCGCAGGTTCCTGCTCGAGGCCACCGGGTTCTGGCAGGTGCATCCGGAGGCCCCCTCGGTGCTCACCGCTGCGGTGCAGGCGGCGCTCGACCCCGGCCGGTTCGATCCCCGCGCCGGCAACCTGGACCTCTACGGCGGCGTCGGCCTGCTCGCGGCGGCGCTCGGCGACGCCGGCGGGCCCGGCACCCGGGTGACGAGCGTCGAGTCCGACAGGGCCGCCGGCCGCCACGCGCGCGCCAACCTGGCGTCCTGGCGCGGCGCACGGACCGTTCCCGCCCGGGTCGACGCCTTCCTCGCCCGTGAGCGGGACGAGCGCCCCGGCGCCACGGTCGTGCTCGATCCGCCGCGGTCCGGCGCCGGCCGGGCGGTCGTCGAGGCCCTCGCCGGGCTCCGACCCGCGCGCATCGTCTACGTCGCCTGCGACCCGGTCGCGCTCGCCCGCGATCTCGCGACATTCGCCGGGCACGGCTGGCGGCCCGTGCACCTCGAGGCGTTCGACCTCTTCCCGAACACCCACCACCTCGAGGCCGTCGTCGCGCTCGACCACGACTGAGCGCGTCGCAGGGCGGCCGCGCACCGGCCCCGAACTGGGGGACGGATCAACCCCGATCGGGGTGCACCTTTCGGTCCGTTCTGTCCCCCGAAATCCGTAGACTCGCTGCCGTTCAACCCAAGGAGCGGACCCTGATGACCATCACGAACGCACAGCCGGAGATCATGACCGAGCTCGTCCGCGTCGCCGTCGTTGACGACCACGAATCCGTCCGACTCGGCCTCAGCGCCGCGTGCATGCGCGAGGGCTTCGAGTTCGTCGAGGAGGGTGCGACGGTCGGCGAGCTCATCGAGCGGCTGCACGGTCGCGAGACCGACGTCGTCGTGCTCGACCTGTCCCTCGGCGACGGCTCCACGATCACGGAGAACGTCAAGAACATCCAGGCCACCGGTGCCGGCGTGCTCGTGCACTCCATCGCCGACCGCGCCGCCGGTGTCCGTGAGGCGCTCGCCGCCGGTGCCGCGGGCGTCATCCCGAAGTCGGCGGCGACCGCCACCGTCATGGCCGCGATCCGTACGGTCGCCCGCGGCGAGGTGCTGAACAACCTCGAGTGGGCGAGCGCGATCGACGCGGACGTGGAGTTCGCGAAGGCCCAGCTCGGCCGCCGCGAGCGTGACGTGCTGAACCTGTACGCGTCGGGTCTCCCGCTGCGCATGGTCGCCGAGCAGCTCGGCATCGCCCCGTCGACCGTCCGCGAGTACCTGGACCGAATCCGCGTCAAGTACGTCGAGGTCGGCCGCCCGGCCCCCACCAAGGTGGACCTGCTCCGCCGCGCGGTGGAGGACGGCATCCTGCCGAACCTCGACATCGACGCCGATGACGATGAGGTCTGAGGAGCCCGCGCTCCTCGATCCGACGGCGGCTGAAGCCCGCAACTTCGTCTCGCCGATCGGGACGCGCCGCGTCGAGATCACCCTCGCCGTCGCAATGAGCCTCTTCGGCCTGCTCTTCAGCGTGCAGAGCCTGCCGGCCCTGATCGCGCAGGCGGGCACGATGAACTCCGCCCTCGGGCACGCGATCGTCGTGCTCGTGTACGGAACGATCCTGATCGCCGGGCTCGCCGCCGTGCTGCGGCAGTGGACGACGCAGATCTTCCTCACCGCCGCTGCGGCCTACCTGGTCGCGCTGGCGCTGTGGGTGCCCTCGCTGCACGGCGCCTTCCCCGCGGGCGAGATCCCGTGGATCATCCAGCTCTCGACCGTTCCGAGCGGGTTCATGATCGTCGGACGCCGCGAGTGGATCACCCCCGCGATCTACACGGCCGTCATCGGGGTCGCGATCGGGCTGCTCCGCTCGTCCATGCCCGGCGGGAGCGTCGACCCGGCCCGGGCGCTCCTCGACGCCGTCTACGCGGTCGCCCTGAACCTGGGCCTGCTCATCCTCACGGTCGCCGTGCGGCTCGCCGCCCGTCAGGTGGACCAGGCGCAGACGAACGCGCTGCAGCGGTACGCCGCCGCCCAGATCGACCAGGCCATGGAGTCCGAGCGGGTGCGCACCGACGCGCTGGTGCACGACTCGGTGCTCACCACGTTCCTGTCCGCCGCGGCCGCGCAGACGGCGGAGGCGAAGGACCTGGCCGCACGGATGGCCCGCAACGCGATGGGTCACCTCTCCCGCGCCACGGTGGCGGCCGACACCGGCCCGCACGTCACCCTCGGGGAGCTCGTGCCGCGCATCCAGGAGGATGCGCTCGCCGTCGTGGACCGCTTCGAGGTGCGCAGCGAAGCGCTCGACGGGCGCAGCGTGCCGACCGGGGTCGCCGAGGCGCTCGTGTCCGCGACCGTCCAGGCGATGACGAACAGCGTGAAGCACGCGGGCGGACCCGAGCTCACCCGCACCGTCGTGCTCCGCGGCACGACCGCCGGGGGCGTGCAGTCGATCATCAGCGACAACGGCGCCGGCTTCGACCCGGCCCTCGCGCCGAGCGAACGGCTCGGCGTGCGGGTGTCCATCCTCGAGCGCATCCGGCTGGTCGGCGGCGACGCCGACATCCGCACGGCGCCGGGCCTCGGGACCACGATCGTGCTGTCCTGGCCGGCTGCGGCCCGGGAGGCGTCGGAGCCCGTCGACATCACGGCGCTGGCACTCGGATGATCACCATCCCGCGCCCGCTGCTCGTGGCCCTCGCCACGGGGTTCTCGCTGTACCACGTGATCCTCGGGGTGTCGGCGGTGCTGACGGGCGAGTACGCCCAGCACGTGGAGCGCGTCATCGCGGCGCTCGTGCTGTTCGCCGTCGTGACCGTGCTGTCGGTGACGGTGGGGCGGAACGTCGGGATGCCGGTGTGGCTGGCGGGTCTCAACGTCGGCGCCGGGCTCTCGATCACGCTGCTCGTGGCGAGCGCCATCGACCTGACCAGGGGCGGCGACCTCGGGTACGCCACCTGGTACGTGGCCGCGGTCGGCACCCTGCTCACGGTCACCGCGGTGCGCCGTCACACGACCTACGCCTGGTTCGGGCTGGGCCTGCTCGTCACGCAGACGATCGCGTGGGCGGGGCCGATCGGGCTGACCCGGTTCGGCGTGCTCGGCGACATCCTCTGGGTGGGCATCGCGCACGTCTTCACCCGGGCCCTCGCCCGCGCGACCGTCGACGTGCGGCAGTTCGCCCGCGCCGAGCGGGAGGCGGTGGAGTGGCAGGCCGCGCAGGACGCGCACCACTTCGAGCGCCAGGTGCGGCTCACGCAGACGAGCCGCATGGCGGTGCCGATGCTGCGCCGCATCGCCGAGGTGGGCGGGGAGCTGGACGAGGCCGACCGGCACGAGTGCCGGGTGCTCGAGCAGTCGATCCGTGACGAGATCCGTGGCCGGCGGCTGCTGAACGACCGGGTGCGGGAGCAGGTCATCGCGGCCCGCCGTCGCGGCGCGTTCGTGCAGGTGCTCGACGACGGCGGTGTCGACGACATCGACGCGGAGCTGCTGGATCCGGTGCTCGACCAGGTGGCGGATGCGCTGAGCCGCGTGCGGTCGGACCGCATCATCATCCGTACGGCGCCGAAGGGGTCCGCGAAAGCGGTGACCGTCGTCGGCCTGTCGAGCGGCACCTCGGCGGCGAGCGCGCTGGGCATCGAGGACGAGGACGAGGACGTGGACCTCTGGCTCGAGCTGGAGCGCCCGGTGGGCGCCCCGACCCCGGTGCAGGTCTAGACCGTCGGCGGGTCCCCGTCCGACCGGTGGTGCCGACGCCTCGGGCGGCGGCGCTGGACGTCGGCGGCGTTCCGCCCGCTCCACCGTCGCGCGAGTGGTCGCCCGGTGCGCG
This sequence comes from Amnibacterium sp., assembly GCF_025463795.1. Taxonomy (GTDB): domain Bacteria; phylum Actinomycetota; class Actinomycetes; order Actinomycetales; family Microbacteriaceae; genus Amnibacterium. Next base: position 20,131 of record NZ_JAODBE010000112.1, on the reverse strand, counting down.
CACCGGGAGGATGGCCGGTGTGACCGATGACGGTGCGCATCCGCCCACTTCCGAAGCACGTCGGGCCTTCGTCGACGATTTCCCCGGCCCGGAGCTGCGCGGGGACCTGTGGGTGGCGCAGTACCTGCCGCAGTGGACGACGCCCGATCGGTCCGCCGCCCGGTACGCCGTCGTGGCTGAGGGCCTGCAGCTCCGGATCGAGGAGGACCAACCCGACTGGCGTCCTGAGGACGGCCCGCTCCGCGTCAGCAACCTGCAGACCGGCGTCCACTCCGGCGCTGAAGGAACCACCCGGGGCACCCACCGGCACCGCGCGGACGGTCTGGTCGTCCGCACGGCGACCGGTACCCGGCTGTCGTGGGCGCCATCGGCGGGGCGACTCACCGTGACGGTCAGTGCCGCCACGGGGTCGAGCTGCATGCTCGCGGCCTGGCTCATCGGAACGGAGCACCGCTCCGAGGATGATGCGGGAGAGATCTGCATCTTCGAGATCGACGCGTCTGCGATCGGCCCGGAGAGCACGACGGCGCGATCCGGGATCAAGGCGCACCACGACCCGCGCCTCCATGACGACATGGCCGAGGTCCTTCTCCCGTTCCGCGCCGTCCGGCCGCATACCTGGACGGTGGTGTGGGGAGGTGGCACGACCGTGATCAGCTGCGAGGGCGCGGTCGTCCGCACGCTCGATCAGGCGCCGGACTACCCGCTGTTCCTCATGCTCGACCTGTTCGAGATCGGCTCACGCGGAGGCGCATACCCGAAGACCGCCGTCATCCATCGCGTCATGGGTCAGGCCGTGTCGACCGGCGCCCGATCTGCGGAACGGTAGCGAAGGGCCGCCACGCCGGCCCGGAGCGGACTGCCCACGACGTCTTCGATCCGTGTACGGATCGAAGACCATGAACAAAGAAAGGGGCCGGCCTCCCCAGACCGGCCCCTGTACACCCCCGAATCGAGGAGACAACCCGAATATCTCGTCGATTCGCCCCCGACGGACGCCTGCTTACCCTGATCGGCGTTCCGCCCGGTCGCGTCGCCGTGGGTCGGCCGACGCTGTACCCCTATTCTGCAGGGAGACGCCCGCGCCCGCAGTAGGTGGTTTCGGGGACATTCGGGGTACAAATCACACTCGACAGGTCGTTCCGTCACCCCCGTTGGGGTCACCGGGGATCGGTCCAGCGGCCTTCCATGTCGCTGGGCCGTCGAAGCCCGTGGCGGCGTTCCCAGGGGGACGGGGCGGTGCCGGGCTGGATGGTCCGGGCTCCTGCTGCGGCCCGTTCGGCCTGCAGCTGCGCGAAGACGGCCGCGATCGCGGCGATCTCCTCGTCCGTGGCCGAGCCGCCGAGCACGTGCGGGGTCTCGGATGAGGTCACAGGGGGATGTTCCCGTGCTTCTTCGGCGGCATGCTGGCGCGCTTGGTGCGCAGCGCCCGGAACGCCTTGATGACGGTGGTGCGGGTGGAGGCGGGCTCGATGACGCCGTCGAGCTCGCCGCGCTCGGCGGCGAGGAACGGGCTGGCGACGTTGTAGGTGTACTCGTTGGCGAGCCGGGTGCGCACGGCGTCGACGTCCTCGCCGGCCTGCTCGGCCCGGCGGATCTCGCCGCGGTACAGGATGTTGACGGCGCCCTGGCCGCCCATGACCGCGATCTCGGCGGTCGGCCACGCGTAGTTGAGGTCGGCGCCGAGCTGCTTGGAGCCCATGACGATGTAGGCGCCGCCGTAGGCCTTGCGGGTGATCACGGTGACGAGCGGCACCGTCGCCTCGGCATAGGCGTAGAGCAGCTTGGCGCCCCGCCGGATGACACCCGTCCACTCCTGGTCGGTGCCCGGCAGATAGCCGGGCACGTCGACGAGGGTGAGGATCGGGATGGAGAAGGAGTCGCAGAACCGCACGAACCGGGCCGCCTTCTCGCCGGCGTCGATGTTCAGCGTGCCGGCCATGGCGCTCGGCTGGTTGGCGACGACCCCGATCGTGCGGCCCTCGATGCGGCCGAAGCCGACGACGATGTTGGGGGAGTAGAGCGGCTGCGTCTCGAGGAACTCGCCGTCGTCGACGAGCGCCTGGATGACCTCGTGCACGTCGTACGGCTGGTTGGGGCTGTCCGGGATGAGGGTGTTCAGCCGCCGGTCGGAGTCCGTGACCTCGAGCTCCGCCGTGGAGGCGTAGCGGGGCGGATCCGTGAGGTTGTTGTCCGGCAGGTAGCCGATGAGGGTGCGCGCGTAGTCGAGCGCATCGTCCTCGTCGGAGGCGAGGTAGTGCGCCACGCCGGACCGGGTGTTGTGCGTGTACGCGCCGCCCAGCTCCTCCATCCCGACGTCCTCGCCGGTGACGGTCTTGATGACGTCGGGGCCGGTGACGAACATCTGGCTGGTCTTGTCGACCATGATCACGAAGTCGGTGAGGGCGGGGGAGTAGACGGCACCGCCGGCCGCGGGACCCATCACGATCGAGATCTGCGGGATGACCCCGGAAGCGGCGGTGTTGCGCCGGAAGATCTCGCCGTACTTGCCGAGCGCGACGACGCCCTCCTGGATCCGGGCGCCGCCCGAGTCGAGGATGCCGATGATCGGCACGCCCGTCTTCAGGGCGTGCTCCATCACCTTGATGATCTTCTCGCCGGCGACCTCGCCGAGGGAGCCGCCGAAGACGGTGAAGTCCTGGGAGTAGACGGCCACCTGACGGTCGTGGATGGTGCCCAGTCCGGTGACGACCGCATCGCCGTACGGCCGCTTCGCGTCCATGCCGAAGGCGTTGGTGCGGTGGCGCACGAACTCGTCGAGCTCCACGAAGGTGCCGTGGTCGAGCAGCTGCTCGATGCGCTCGCGGGCGGTCTTCTTGCCTTTGGCGTGCTGCTTGGCGACCGCCGCCTCGCCGCTCGCGGTCACGGCTTCGTGGTAGCGCTCGCGGAGGTCGGCCAGTCGGGCGGCCGTGGTGATGGGGGCGCCAGCCGATGCCTGGTCGAGGTCGGTCACCCGAGCGAGCCTAGCGCCGGGCGCAGGCCGCGATCCGTGGCCGCGCTCGTAGGCTGCGGGCGTGGATCTTCCCCGCACCGCGGCGCTGGTGCCCCGGATGGAGTGGCGCGATCGTGCGGCGAGCACGAACTCGGAGCTGGTCGGGCTCGCGACCGCCGACCCGGATGCGTGGCCCGCGTGGTCGGTGCTGCTCACCGACACGCAGACCGCCGGGAGGGGTCGCCTCGGCCGCGCCTGGACGGCGCCGCCCGGCACCTCGCTCGCGATCTCGGTGCTGCTGCGACCTCGGATCCCGGCGGAGCGGTACGGCTGGCTGTCGTTGCTCGCCGGCACGGCGATGGCGCGATCGCTGCGCGCGGTGGGCGTGGAGGCGGCCGTGAAGTGGCCGAACGACGTGCTGATCGGCGGGAGGAAGGTGTGCGGACTGCTCGCCGAGGTGCTGCCCGGCGGCACGGGTGCGGTGCTCGGCGCCGGGCTGAACCATCGGCTGGCCGCGGACGAGCTGCCGGTGCCCACCGCGACCTCCCTCGCGATCGAGGGCGGCCCGATCGACCCCGATGCGCTCGTCGCCGGTTGGATCGGTGAGCTGCGGCCGCTCGTGGCGGCGCTCGAGGAGGCGGGCGGGGACCCCGTCGCGTCCGGGCTCCGCGACGCCGTCCTCGTCGTCTGCGAGACCATCGGGCGGCGGGTGCGGGTGAGCCTCCCGGACGGATCTGTGCGCACCGGGAGGGCGACGGGCATCGACGAGGACGGCCGGATCGAGGTCGCGGAGGATCGGATCGCCAGGACCACGGCGATCGCCACAGGGGACGTCGAGCACCTGCGGTATGAATAGGGTATGGCGATCGGGGGCGGGACCCGGGCGATGCCCGGTCGCGCTGACCGCCGTGCCACCGAACGCCGTGCCCCGGCGCCGCCGCCGGTCCGGGAGCAGCCCGAGCACGTGGTGGTGCGCATGCGCCGCTCCGGCCGACACCTCGTCTGGCCGGCGATCGTCTTCCTCGTGGTCTGCTTCGGCACGGGGTACTGGTGGGGGCGTCTGCCCGCGCCGTGGCTGAACGCCGCGCTGCCGATTGTCGCGGCCGTGCTCGTCGTGCTGCTCTCGCTGGTGCCGCTGGTGCTCTGGCTGAACCGGATCACGATCATCACGACCCGCCGCCTCATCGTGAAGCACGGGTTCGTCGTGCGGGAGCGCACCGAGTTCCTGCTCGGCCGCGGCTCCGAGGCCACCCTGCGGCGCGGCCCGCTGCAGCTGCTCACGGGCAGCGGCGACGTCATCGTGCACGCCGGCGCCGAGGGCACGATGATCCTCCGCGACGTGCCACGGGCCCGGCTGGTGCAGCGCGCGGTGGCCGACCTCATCGACCAGGCCGCCGCCACGCAGTCGGCCCGCCGCGCCGGCTGAGACCGGGCGCGGCGGCTACTCGGCGACCGGCGCCGTGCCGGCCGCCGAGACGCGGTTCGCCCGCCGCGGGTGGTACACCCAGTGCCGGTACAGCGCGAACCTCACCGCCGAGCCGAGCAGCAGGCCGACCACGTTCGCGGAGAGGTTGTCGGCGAGCCGGTTGTCGAACCCGAGCAGGTAGTGCGACACCCAGAGGCAGCCGAGGCCGACGAGCATCCCGAGGATGCTGACGGCGAGGAACTCCAGCGCCTCGGCCGCGCCTCGGGTGCTGCGGTGCGGACCGAAGGTCCAGTAGCGGTTGCCGACCCAGTTGACGGCGATCGCGACGATCGTCGACGCGGTCTTCGCGAGCAGGGGCCCCGCGTGGATCCGCGACCCGTCGAAGACCGTGAACAGCAGCAGGTTGAAGACGGCGGTGTCGACGACGAAACCGACGCCCCCGACCAGGGCGAACTGCACGAGCTGCCGCCCGAGTGCACCGACGGTCGGACGACGCATACGCTCTCTTCGTGTTCAGGGCCTCGGATCCGGCGGGCTCGGACGTTCAGCGCTGCGCGGGGGCCGGACCGTTCCGCGCAGCATAGGTCGTGCGCCGCTGAGAAGCGGGCAAGAATCGGGGTGGCAGCCATGCGGGTCGGAGTCATCGGCGGTGGACAGCTGGCTCGGATGATGGTGCCGGCGGCGGTCGAGCTCGGCATCGACATCGCGGTGCTCGGTGAAGGGCCCGACGCCGCGGCCCGCATCGCGGTCACCGACATCGGCGCGGCGACGGACGCCGAGGCGGTGCTCGGCTTCGCGCGCGAGGCGGACGTGGTCACCTTCGACCACGAGCACGTGCCGCAGGCGGTGCTCGCCGCGCTCGTCGAGGCCGGGGTCGCGGTGCGCCCGGGGCCGGGAGCGCTCGCGCATGCCCAGGACAAGCTGGTGCTGCGGCGCCGGATGGCCGAGCTCGGGGTCCCGCAGCCGGTCTGGGCCGAGGTCGCCGACGAGGTGGAGCTCGATGCGTTCCTCGTGACCACCGGTGGTCGCGCGGTCGTGAAGACCCCGCGTGGGGGCTACGACGGCAAGGGCGTGCGCGTCGTGGGTTCCGGAGCGGAGGCCTCGGACTGGCTCGCCGACGGCCCGCTGCTGGCGGAGGAGCTCGTCGACTTCCGGCGGGAGCTCGCGCAGCAGGTCGCGCGCCGGCCGTCCGGCGAGATCGTCGCCTGGCCGCTCGTCGAGACGGTGCAGGGCGGCGGCGTCTGCCGGGAGGTGATCGCGCCGGCGCCGCGCAGCGCCGGGCGCATCGCGGACATCGCCTGCGACATCGCCATGACGGTCGCCGAGGCGCTCGACGTCACGGGCGTGCTCGCGGTCGAGCTCTTCGAGACGGTCGACCAGCGGATCCTCGTGAACGAGCTCGCCATGCGCCCCCACAACTCGGGGCACTGGACGATCGACGGATCGACGACGAGCCAGTTCGAGCAGCACCTCCGTGCGGTGCTCGACCTGCCGCTCGGGGCGACCGGCTGCCACGCCCCGTGGAGCGTGATGGTGAACGTGCTCGGCGGTCCCGCCGACGGCGACCTCGACTCCCGGGTGCCCGCGCTCCTCGCCGAGGACCCCACCGTGAAGCTCCACCTGTACGGCAAGACGCCGCGTCCCGGACGCAAGATCGGGCACGTCACCGTGACCGGCGACGACCTCGACGACCTCGTCTTCCGGGCGCGCGCGGCCGCTGCGCGCCTCGACGGCACCACCTAGCATGGGGCGCGTGGGGGACGCTGGGAGTGCTGTGCTCGTCGGCATCGCCATGGGGAGCGACTCCGACTGGCCCGTCCTGCGGGCGGCCGCGGCGGTGCTCACCGACTTCGGGGTGCCGTGGGAGGCGCGGGTGCTCTCCGCGCACCGCACCCCGCGCGCCATGCTCGACTGGGGCGATCAGGCCGCCGCACGCGGCCTGAAGGTCGTGATCGCGGGTGCGGGCGGCGCCGCCCACCTGCCCGGCATGCTCGCCGCCGTCACCCCGCTGCCCGTCATCGGCGTGCCGGTCCCGCTGAAGACCCTCGACGGCCTCGACTCGCTGCTCTCCATCGTGCAGATGCCCACCGGCGTGCCCGTCGCGACCGTCGCGATCGGCAACGCCGCGAACGCCGGGCTGCTCGCCGTGCGCATCCTGGCGACAGCCGAACCCGGGCTCACCGAGCGCCTGCGCGCCCACACCGCCGACCTCGCACGGTCCGTGGCGGCGAAGGACGCCGGCCTCGACCGGGAGCAGCTCGGGTGAGCTGGCCCGGCCGGCACGCCGAGCGGCGACGGCCGCTGCTCCCGGCCGACGGCCCCCTCGCGCGGACGCGCGGGCGCAGTAGCGAGCAGATGACGCGGCGGGCGTGGATCCTCGTCGCCCTCGCCGTCGTCCTCCCCGGCAGCCCGCAGACCGTCGCCGGCAACCGCGCCGTCGGCCGGGTCGCGGTCGCCATCGTCGCGGTGCTGTGGGCGCTGCTGCTCACCGCCGTGCTCGTGCAGGTCGTCCAGGCCGACGTCCTCGTGTCGATCCTCACCTCGTCCACGGGTCTCACTGTGCTGCAGGTGGGCCTCCTGGTGCTCGCGGTCGGCTGGCTCGCGCTCACGCTCGACACGCTCCGGATCGCGCGAGTCCTGCGGCTCACGCCGTTCGCCAGGCCGATCGTCGCCGGGGTGCTCGTGGTGCTCGCGGTCGTGGGCGCCGGTGGCGCGACCTGGGGCGCGTACCTGAGCGGCGTCGCCCGAGGGGCGATCGTCTCCGTCTTCCCCGAGGCGCCCCCGGGGAAGGCCGTCGCCGCGCCGGCGCGCTACGGCATCCTGCTCGTGGGAACGGCGCGGAAGCCGGGATCGTCCGCCCTCGTCCCGCAGAGCGTCTCCGTGCTCAGCGTCGACGGCACGACCGGCAGGACGGTCACGATCGGCGTGCCGATGCAGCTGTCCCGGATGCCGTTCCCGGCGTCGTCACCGATGCATCGCCTGTACCCGAAGGGCTACGGGGTCGGCGGCTGCATCGCGAAGCCCTGCACCCTGCGGTCGCTCTACAGCGAGGCGCAGGCGGTCGGCGACTCCGTCTACCCGGGACGGCGCACCGATCACTCCTCTCCGGGCGACGACGCGGTGCGCGAGGCGGTGGAGGGCGCGCTCGGCATCGACCTGCAGTACACGGTGCAGCTCGATCAGGACGCCTTCGGGCGGCTCGTCGACGCGCTCGGCGGGACGACGCTGACGGTGCGGGACCCGCCGCCGCCCGGGTTCGCGGCGGGGGAGCAGCATCTCGGCGGGGCCCGCGTCGTCGCGTTCCTCCGCGGCGCCGGCAGCCACGACGGCCGAGTCCGGCGCACGCAGCAGGTGGCGCAGGCGCTGCTCACGCAGGCGAATCCTGCGAACGTGCTGCTGCAGTTCCGCACCGTGGCCGCCGCCGGCGCGGGAGCGGTCGTGACCGATCTGCCGCAGAGCGTGCTCAGCGACCTCACGGTGCTCTCGCTGAAGGCCAGGTCGCAGCCGCTGAAGCAGGTCGAGCTGGACCCGCCGCTCGTGCCGAAGCCCGCCACCCCGGACTACGCGGTGATCCGGCGCGTCGTCGCCGCCGCCGTGCGCTGACCCGGCGCTCCTCCGGCAGGGCCTCGTCCCGGTCCCGGTCCCGGTGAGGGGGGGCGAGCGTCGGATGCGGGTGCGCCGCCGACGCGCTGCGCGAGCGCGACCCCGCCATAGGGCCCCGCGGTACCCTGCCGCGATGCCGACCCCGACGCGCGATCCGTTCCCTGGAGGCGTCCGATGACGCTCTCGGCCGCGAGGCCGCGGGCCGAGACGCCGCGGGCGTCGCGCGCATCCGTCTTCCGCGACCCGAACGGCGCCGACCCGGCCCTGATGACGCGGCGCGCGTGGTGGCTGCTCGTGCTCCACGTGCTCGTGCCCGGGACCGCCCAGGCCCTCGCGGGCAACCGCCGTCTCGGCCGGTTCGCGCTCGGCGTCTGGCTGCTCGGGCTGGTGGCCGCGCTGCTGGCCGCCGGGCTCTTCGTCGTGCTGCCGCAGGTCCCGATGTCCGTGCCGACGAACGCGGTCGGCCTCACCGTGCTGCAGGGCGTGGTGCTCGCGTGGGCGGTGCTCTGGATCGTGCTCACGCTCGACACGCTGCGGCTCGTGCGACTCGTCACCGTGCGGCCGGGCTCACGGATCGCCGTGGCCGGGCTGCTCGTCGTCGCGCTCGTCGCCGGCACCGGCGCCGCTGTGCAGGGCGCGGTCGTGGCGGGGCAGGCGAAGGACGCGCTCGGGTCGCTCTTCGCCGGCACGCGGTACGCCATGCCGGTGGACGGCCGCTACAACATCCTGCTGCTCGGCGGGGACGCGGGTCCGGGCCGATCCGGTCTGCGTCCCGACAGCATCTCGGTGGTCAGCGTGAACGCGCTGACCGGCCACATGGCGATGTTCGGGCTGCCGCGCGACCTCGACCAGATGCCGTTCGCCGCCGGTTCCCCGATGCTGAAGGCGTACCCCCACGGGTACGGCTGGCACGACACCTGCAACGTCGACGTCTGCGAGCTGAACTCGATCTACACCGAGGTGCAGCTGAAGAGCCCGCAGCTCTATCCCGACGCGAAGGCGCAGCACACGCAGCCCGGGATCGAGGCGACCAAGGAGGCCGTCGAGGGCTCTCTCGGCATCCCGATCCAGTACTCGGTCCTCGTCGACATGAGCGCGTTCGGCGCGCTGATCGACGCGATGGGCGGCGTGACGATCGACGTGAAGGAGCGCCTTCCCATCGGCGGCGGCGTCGACGCGAACGGGAACCCGACGGGCGTGAAGGTCTGGATCGAGAAGGGCGTGCAGCACATGAACGGCAACCGGGCGATGTGGTACGCCCGCAGCCGGCACGGCACCTCCGACTACGACCGCATGGCGCGCCAGCGGGAGCTCGAGACGGCGATGCTGCACCAGATGAGCCCCGTCACGCTGCTCACGCGGCTCGAGGCGATCGGCAAGGCGGGGTCCGCCGCGGTCACCACCGACATCCCGCAAGGGCTGCTCGGGGAGCTCGCCGGCGTCGCGGTGAAGGCGCGCGGCCAGAAGACGACGACGGTGGAGTTCGTGCCGCCGCGGGTGAAGGATCCCTCGGCTCCCGACTACCCGGCGATCAGGGCGACGGTCCGCTCCGCACTGAAGGCCGCCGGATAGTGGACGGCGCGCCCGAGGGCAAGGGCTCGCTTCGCGGCGTGTCGCCGTTACCCTCGAGGCCGTGTCTTCCGTGACCCGCTTGCGCGACGGGGTCGTCGCGGCCTCCCCGGCGCTGCGCGCCGCCCGCCCGAAGTCCCCCACCGACGTCCTGTTCGTCGTCGTGCTCGCCGTGCTCGTCGCGGTGCACCTCACGATCTTCTTCGCGGTGCTCGTGCTCGCCCCCGTGACGGCCGCCGAGCAGGCGAGCATCGACCTCATCCGTCTCCCGGTCGAGGTCGCCCGTGCGCTGATCCTCCCCTTCCACGCGGTGCTGCTCGTCAGCCTCTACGTCCTCGGTCGCCGTGCCGCGGGCCGCTGGGCCGGCGTCGGCGCGATCCTCGCGGTGCTCGCGCTGAACCTCCGCGCGGATCCGAGCGCGATCATCTACGGGCCGTCGGTCGCCACCGGTGGCTGGATCGCGGCGTCGCTGCTCGCGGCCGCCGTCGCGCTGCTGCCCCAGCGCCGCGTGCTGCCGGCCGTACTGCTCGGCGTCGCGGCCGTCGCGCACGCCCTCATGCTGCTCGCGCTGCCCGCGTTCGTGGTGGCGCTCGCCCTCTTCCCCTCGCCCTCCGGGCCGCTGGCGCGAGACCGGGTGCGGGACCTCGGCCGGTTCGTCGGTGCGTGGGCGGTGCCGTTCGTGCTCGGCCAGCTGCTCTGGTTCGCGGACCTCGGCGCCGACGGGTACGCCGCGCGCGCCGGCGAGTTCCTGCGCGAGTTCGAGCCGCATGCCCTCGTGCCGTGGTTCCAGCAGCAGGTCATCGTCTTCGACGCCTGGCACTTCACGCCGCTCACGACGATCGTGCTGGCCGCGTTCCTCTTCCTCGCCGCCGGCACCGGCGTCGTCCGCTACTTCGCCGTGCCCCGGCCGGAGGAGACCGGCCCCCGACTGCTCGTCATCGCCCGGCGCCTGCCCGTCGAGCTCTGGGCTGCGGGGCTGACGCTCGTGCTCTTCTCGCTGTGGTGGGCGTGCTCCGGCGACACGGCGGTCATCGACCCGAACCTGCCCGTCATGGCCGCGGTCGTGCCGATCATCACGGCGATGGCCTACCGCGGCGCGAAGTGGCTTCTCACCGTCAACCGCTTCTGGGCGCTCTGCGGCCTGCTCTACCTGATCGGGCTGGTCCTCGCACGGTCCACCCAGCTGCTGATGACCCTGGTGCAGGCCTTCCAGGCTTGACGGTCGCCGCCCCCGCATCCGCCGTTCCCAGGACCCGGCGGAGGTGGTCAGGAGAATGCGTCTCGAACGCCGCGTGTCCCGCGGGAGGTCCTGAGAACGGCGGAGGGGGAGCGGGTCAGCCCCAGCAGGCGGTGATGCGGTAGAGCCGGGTCGAGCCCGACGACGCGACCAGCTGCACGCCGCTGCCCGTGGCCGCCCGGTCGATGCCGAAGAAGGCCTTAGCCTCGGCGGTGTTGTTCCAGAGGCGCTGCGGATCCACCAGCAGCCAGTGCAGGTCGAGGTCGCGGACCGCCTTGCAGACCGCGGGGTCCCGCGGCGCCGAATCGAGGTGCTGGGCGACCAGTTTGCGCTCCGTGCCCCAGTAGCCGCCGAGGTGCGGGAAGAGGGTCTGCCGGCCGCCGAGCGCCCACGCCAGCGCGGTGCCGTTCCACGGGTCGTCGGCGATCACCTGTCCGGCCGGCACGAAGTGCCCGACGTGCTGCAGCAGCAGGACCTCGTCCGCGTCGAGGAGCCGCTGCTGCTTGTCGGAGTCGGGCAGCGAGAAGACGGTGCCGATGGCGGTGCCGACGCCGGTGAGCGCCGGCCCGAACCAGCTGACCGCGGCGACCAGGAGGGTGGCGACGGCCACCGCGGCCACGACCGTGCGGTCGCGGGGGTCCTGGCGCCGGTGGGTCCGCCGGCGCAGCACGGCGACCAGCTCGGCGCCGCCCGCCGCAACGATCCACGCGACGACCGGCACGGCGATCGTCGGCAGCATCGCGAGGATCCGGAACTTGTCCTTGTCCCAGAGGCCCGTCGCGAGCTTCGCGAGGTCGCTGTCGCTGCCGGCCGCCGCGGCGTAGAGCAGCACGATCACGAGGTAGGTCACGGCTGCCCACCGCAGCCCCGGCCGGAGCGCGAGGGCGACGAGCCCGGCCAGCGCCACGACGGCGAGCAGCACCGCAGGCGGCAGCGGCGACTGGCTCGGCGAGACGAGGCTCGTCGCGAGGAGCCCCTGCAGCACGGCCGTTCCGAAGCCCTCCCGCGCCTTCGCGGGACCGCCGTTCAGGTGGTCGGAGATCGGCCGGTGCCCGACGTCGTAGTAGTGGAGCACGAAGAGCAGCGCTCCCGCCGCGACGAGCACGACCGCCGCCACGACGACGACGACGATCAGCCGGGCCCGGCGGGCGCCCTGAGGGCTGCGGAGCGCGAGGGCGCGCATCCGCGCGGCGAACCAGGCGACGAGCAGCGGCGCGACGAGCACCGCGATCGCCACCACGGAGCGCGGATGCGTGAAGCCGGCCGCGCCGAGCCAGCCGATCAGCAGCAGGACCGTGCGCCACCGGGGCCCTGGTGCCTCCGGGCGCCACGGGCTGTGCTCGGGCCAGCGGGTCAGGGCCGCGACGAGTCCGAGCCCGACGGGGAGGGTCGTGTACGCGAGCCCGTTCGGGTAGAGCGTGCCGAAGTCCAGCAGCAGGTAGGGGAAGGCGACGAAGGCGGAGGCGAGCACCGCGCCGGCGCTCGCGACGAGCACCGGCTGCACGGCGGTGGCCGCCTCGCCCCGCCGGAGTGCCGTCGCGCCGAACAGCACGCGGGCCGCGAAGGCGCAGGCGAACGCGAAGACCGGCCCGGCCGTCCCGATCCACGCGGCGTTCACCGCGACCGGGACCGGGACGCCGGTGGTCTCGGCGGCGATCGCCGCGATGCTGTGGAAGACCGCCGGGTAGAACGCCGTCGTCTGCGTCGGGTGGGTGAGCCGGTAGAGGTGCAGGCTCGAGGCGTCGCCGCTCTGCACGATCGACTGCACGGCGTTCAGGTGGAACACCGCGTCGTAGGTCTGGCTCACCCGGTCGGGGGACGGCACCGCTGCGAACGCGATGGAACCGATCGCGACGCTCGCGATCCCGACGCCGAGCACGACCGGCAGCACCGCGGAGGGACGCCACGAGTCCCAGCCCTGCAGGGGGGCGCCGGAGCGGGACGCGAGCAGCCGCGCGCCGAGCAGCACCAGCCCCGCCACCGCCGCGGTGACCGCCACGGACCACCAGCCGAAGCGCACGTGCAGGGCCGCGGAGGCGACCCCCGCCACGCCGATCGTGCCGAACCCGAGCGGTCCCGCGAGCGCGAGCGCCGTCGCACCACGCACCTTCAGGGCGGCCGCGAGGGCGGTGCCGGGCACGAACACGACCAGCATCGTCGCGACGACCGGCAGGGCGGCGCCGATCCAGGTCATGACCGGTTCACGGTACACGGGGTCGGATGCCCGGCCGCGGCAGCGCGCGGCCGCCGCCTGCAGCACGCCTGTCCCAGGCCGCCCCCGGACGGGGGGCGACCGGCCCGGTCTCCGCCCCCCGAGCGGGGGAGGGCCCCCCGGACTGGGGTCGTCCGACGCGCCGGAACACGCCTCCGACCTGGTGATTCATCGCCCGGGCGCTGCCTACCCTGACCAGGTGGGGGAACACAACGCTTTTGCCTGGGTGCGCGCAGGGGGAGCGGTGGCCGTATCGGTCGCCGCGCTCGTCGCACTGTCGTCGTGCTCGCTGCTGCAGGTGGCGCCGAGCCCGGTCGTGACGTCGTCACCGCATCAGACGGAGGTGATCGACCCGTCGATCCCGCTCCCGTCCCCGACCGAGTCGGACACCACCGTCCCGGATCCGAGCGCCACGCCGTTCGGATCGCCGACGCCCACCCCCACGCCGACGCTCGCGCCGGGGACCACGAAGCGCGCCGTCTCGCCGTTCGTCACCCTCGCCTACTGGGATGCCTCGAGCGGCGAGCTCGACGTGAGCGCGATCGTCTCCGGCATCGTCGAGAGCGGTGGCACCTGCACGGCCAGCGTGACCAAGGGCGGCGTCACGAGGACGGTGTCCGCACCCGCGGCGGCGGTCTCCACCTACGTGGGCTGCAACCCGCTGACGGTCCGGGGCAGCGCCCTGACCGCCGGGACGTGGACCGTGCACGTCTCCTACTCGTCGAAGGCCGCGACCGGGGTCTCCGATCCGAAGACCGTGGAGGTGACCAAGTGAGCCGGGTCGGACGGCTGGCCGTCACGCTCCTCACGGGCGCGGTCGCAACGGCGATCGCCGTCGCCGGGGTCGCGGGCACGTCGACGGGCGCCGAGGCCACCACGGTGTCGACCTCGTCCACCGCGTCGATCCTCAGCTCGTTCGACCCCGCCGACATCATCAGCGACGCGGTCATGTACAACCCGTCGACCATGTCGGTCGCGCAGATCCAGTCCTTCCTCAACGTCCAGCAGCCCACGTGCGCGTCGGGCTACACCTGCCTCAAGTCCTACCGGTCGAACACGCAGACCATGGCCGCGAACCTCATGTGCAGCACGTACAGGGGGGCGAGCAACGAGACCGCGGCGACGATCATCTTCAAGGTCGCCCACGCCTGCCGCATCAACCCGCAGGTCATCCTCGTGACGCTCCAGAAGGAGCAGGGGCTCATCACGGGCGTGAACCTGAGCTGGTACCCGAACGCCTACCGCTCGGCGACCGGCCTCGGCTGCCCCGACACGGCACCCTGCGACTCCACCAAGTACGGGTTCTTCAACCAGGTGTACGGGCTCGGGTACTGGTTGATCCGGTACACGACGCCTCCCGGCACCACGGGCGCGGGGTGGACCTCGTTCAGCTGGTTCCCCGTCGGCAAGGTGTCCGGCATCCCGTACAACCCGGACAAGACCTGCGGCTCCAAGGCCGTGAAGATCGCGAACAAGGCGACGGCGAGCCTCTACTACTACACGCCCTACGTGCCCAACTCCGCGGCGCTCGCGGCCGGCTACGGCACGGGGAACTCCTGCTCCGCCTACGGCAACCGGAACTTCTACCTCTACTTCACGCAGTGGTTCGGTTCCACCCACCTGTCGGTGACGGGCGCGATCGGCGCCTACTGGACGGCCCACGGCGGGGGGTCCGGCGCGCTCGGCACCCCGAAGGCGAACGCCGTCGCCTCGACGAAGAACGGCGGCGGCACGTCGCAGGCCTTCCAGCACGGCACGGTCTACAGCTCGAAGGCGGGCACCTTCGCGATCAAGGGTGCACTCCTCAGCGAGTACGACCGGCGCGGCGGCGTGGGCGGCACCCTGCAGTGGCCGACCGCGGATCAGTCGACCGTCACCGCGAACGGCGGCGGCCTGATGCAGAGGTTCGCGTCGGGGGAGCTCTACTCGTCCGCCGCCGGCACCTTCGCGGTGCGCGGCGACCTCCGTGTCGCCTACCTCGCCCTCTCCGGCGTCAACGGCGCGATGGGGTTCCCGAAGGACACGGCGGTGCCGCTCACGACCGGATGGGTGCAGCACTTCACGAAGGGCACCGTCTACTTCCAGTCCGGGGTCGGCGGGTTCGGCGTGCCGAGCTCGATCGACGCCGGCTACGCCGCCCGCAAGGGACCGGCGGGTGAGCTCGGCTGGCCGACGAAGGCGGCGGCCGCGCGGACCGCCGCGGGGATCTCCGGCACGGTGCAGGCGTTCCAGAAGGGCGACGTCTACAGCTCGCGCGCCGGCACCGCCGCGGTGCTCGGGCCCGTGCGCACCGCGTTCACGACCAGTGCCGACGCGTTCGACGTCCTCGGCTGGCCCGTCGCCGACGCGGCGAGCACGACCGCGGCCGGCGGTGGGACCTCGCAGGTCTTCACCGGGGGACGGCTCTACGTGCCGACGGGGAAGCCGGCGATCGTCGTCACCGGCGCCATCCTGACGCGGTACGTCGCCGGCGGCGGTCCGTCCGGGACGCTCGGCTGGCCGGTCTCGGCGCAGGCGACGGTCGAGGCGCACGGCACCGCGAAGGTCGTGCAGACCTTCGGCACCGGCGCGGCCTACCTGACGGGGTCGACCGTGGTCACCGTCACGGGGACCCTGTACACCGCCTACGTCGCCGAGGGCGGCCCCACCGGCCCGCTCGGCTGGGCGACCGGGCCGGCCTCCCAGAGCTCGGCGTCGGGCGGCGGCTCGATCCAGCCCTTCAGCGGCGGCACGCTCGACTACTCCTCGGTCTCGAAGCAGACCTTCCCCGTGGCGGGCGCGATCCTGACGTTCTACACGGCCCGGGGAGCCGCGGGCAGCTCGCTCGGCTGGCCCGTGGGCCGGGCGGCGAGCCTGACGGCACACGGCGCCACGCGGACTGTGCAGGCCTTCCAGCACGGCGCGGCCTACGGCACCGGCTCCACGGTGACCGCCGTGACGGGCGGGCTCTTCACGGCCTACCGGGGGACCAACGGCCCGGCCGGGTCGCTCGGCTGGGTCACCGGCCCGGCGCGCCAGACGTCGGTCGCGGGCGGCGGCTGGACGCAGACGTTCGGCGGCGGCACCGTCTACTACTCGTCCGCGACCAAGAAGGCCTACCCGGTCACCGGAGCGGTCCTCACCTTCTACCGCGCTCGCGGGGAGGCGGCGAGCTCGCTCGGCTGGCCCGCCTCGGCCGAGGCCCCGGTGACGGCCGCCGGTTCGACGCGGACCGTGCAGACGTTCGCGACCGGAGCCACGTATCGCAGCGGCACCGCGATCACGAGCGTCACGGGCTCGCTCTTCCGCGAGTACACGGCCGAGGGCGGCCCGGCGGGAGCACTCGGCTGGGTCGCCGGGCCCGCGCGGCAGTCCTCCGCGAACGGCGGCGGCTGGAGCCAGACCTTCGCGCACGGCACGCTCTTCTACTCGTCGCGCACGAAGCAGTCCCACCCGCTCACCGGATCGATGCTCGCGCTCTACCTCAGGCGCGGTGGCGTGAGCGGCTCGCTCGGCTGGCCGGGCGCCACCCAGGCGGTCGCCGACAACGGCGGCGGCACGATGGTGGTGTTCACGAGCGGGCGGATGTACGCGTCCGCAGCGGGCACGGCCGCGGTTCGGCTGAACCTCCTCGCCGCCTACCTGACCGCGGGCGGTCCGGCGGGGGCGCTCGGCTGGCCCCTCAAGGACGCGACCGTGCAGGGATCCGTCTCCACGCAGACGTTCCAGCACGGCACCATCGTCTGGAGCGACGGCAGGGCGACCGTCACCGTGAAGTAGCCTGTGCCCGTCGGCCGGAGGACGCCACATCGGCGGCACCCGGCCGGCGGTGCCGGGACCCGCCGGCGCCGGTCCGACCCGCCAAGGCCGGGTGCCTGATGCCCTGGTCCGCCAGGGCATGGATACACTGACGCAGCCGCCGCCAGCGGTGCTGTACCCCGGAAAGTGACCCCAGTGACCCCGAGTGAGAGCGCGGCCGACGAGGCGCATCCCTCGGTCGTCGCCGTCATCGTGGCCTACAACCGCAAGGAGCTGCTGCTCGAGGCGCTCGCGGCCGTGAAGGCGCAGACCCTCGCGCCCGCCGCGGTCGTCGTGATCGACAATCACTCGGACGACGACTCCGCCGAGACGGCCCGCACGTACTGGCCCGAGATCGACGTCGTGCGCCTCGCGCGCAACACCGGGGGCGCGGGCGGCTTCGCCACCGGCATCGCCGTGGCGATCGCCCGGCACGAGCCCGACTGGGTCTGGGTGATGGACGACGACACGATCCCGACCCCGACCGCGCTCGCCGAGCTGCTCCGCGCTGCCGACCGCCCCGGCGTCGTGCTCGCGGGCAGCCGCGTCGTGTGGACGGACGGGCAGGACCATCCGATGAACACCCCGCGGCGCAAGCCGTTCGCCGGACGCCAGGAGGTGGAGGAGGCGACGGAGCTCGGCGTCGTGCCGGTGCGGTCGTCGTCGTTCGTCTCGATGCTCGTGTCGTCGGAGCGGGTGCGTGAGGCCGGGCTGCCGATCGCCGACTACTTCATCTGGAACGACGATTTCGAGTTCTCCACGAGGATGCTGCGCCACGGGCGGGGGCTCTCCGTGCCCAGCAGCGTCGTCGTGCACAAGACGAAGGCACGCGCGGACACCGACGTCGATCCGGGCGCCCGGTTCTTCTTCGAGGTGCGGAACAAGATCTGGCTGATGGTCTTCAGCCACGGCCTGAACCCGATCGAGAAGCTCGTGTACATCGGTGCGACGTTGCTGCGCTGGGGCCGCACCATCCGCCGGTCGCACCAGCGGGGCTTCCTGCTCACCCAGCTGCGGCGCGGCCTCATCGCGGGATTCGGCAGCCGCCCGCGGCTGAACGCCGACGCGCTCTCCGACCTCGGGGCCGTCACCGAGGCGGTCGTCCGCGTCGAGGCGCCGGCGCGGCGGGGCACGTGACGGAGTTCTCCCTGCTGCTGCCCGTGTACGGCCGCGACGATCCGGCCCAGCTCGAGCGCGCATTCGCCAGCTCGGTCGACGAGCAGACCCGTCGCCCCGACGAGGTCGTGCTCGTGCAGGACGGCCCCGTCCCCGCCCCGCTCGCCGCGACCATCGCCGCCCTCGTCGCCGGCTCACCCGTCCCCGTGCGCCACGTCGTGCTGCCGCAGAACGTCGGGCTGGCGGACGCGCTGACCGCCGGGCTCGACGCCTGCAGGCACGAGGTCGTCGCACGGATGGACGCCGACGACGTCGCGATGCCCGAGCGGTTCGCGCGGCAGCTCGCCGTCGTCGAGGAGGGCTACGACCTCGTCGGCGCGGGCCTCCTCGAGTTCGTCGACGACGAGGCCGTCACCGTCGGACGCCGCACGCCGCCGATCGGCGAGGCGACGATCCAGCGCTACGCGCGCTTCCACGACCCCTTCAACCACCCGACGGTCGTCTACCGCAAGGCGGCGGTGCTGCGTGCGGGCGGCTACCGCCCGGTCGGGCTGATGGAGGACTACTGGCTGTTCGCCCGCATGCTCATGGCGGGCGCGAAGGTCGCCAACCTGCCGGAGCCGCTCGTGAAGTACCGCGTCGGTGCCGGCGCGTACGCCCGCCGCGGCGGCCTCGGGCAGCTGCGCGCCGAGCTCCAGCTGCAGCGTCTCCTCCGCCGTCTCGGCTTCACCACCTCAGGCCAGTTCCTCAGGAACGTGTGCGTGCGTGGCGGATACCGTCTCCTGCCGGAAGCGGTCCGGCGCACGTCCTACCGGCGGGTCCTGCACCGCGGGTTCCAGGACGGTGCGACGGGAGGAGCGGCATGACGGACCTGCTGGTCGTCGGCAGCGGCTTTTTCGGGCTGACGGTCGCCGAGCGGATGGCCGACGCCTACGGGCTGAACGTCACGGTGATCGAGCGGCGCGACCACCTGGGCGGCAACGCCTACAGCGAGCTCGACCCGGACACGGGCATCGAGATCCACCGGTACGGGGCGCACCTCTTCCACACGTCGAACGAGCGGGTGTGGGCGTACGTGAACCGGTTCTCGGCGTTCACGTCGTACGTGCACCGGGTGTACGCGAACCACGGCGGCGAGGTGTACCCGCTGCCGATCAACCTGGGCACGATCAACCAGTTCTTCCGCGCCGCCCTCGGACCCGCCGAGGCGCGGGCCCTGGTGGCCGAGCAGTCCTCGGAGCTCGGCGAGCGCACCCCGGCGAACCTCGAGGAGAAGGCGATCAGCCTTCTCGGGCGGCCGTTGTACGACGCGTTCATCCGGGGCTACACCGCCAAGCAGTGGCAGACGGATCCGACGGAGCTGCCGGCCGACGTGATCTCGCGCCTGCCCGTGCGGTACTCGTACGACAACCGGTACTTCAACGACACGCACGAGGGGCTGCCCGTCGACGGCTACACCGCCCTGCTGAGCCGGATGGCCGACCACCCGCGCATCGACCTGCGCCTGGAGACCGACTTCTTCACCGCCGACGGGTTCGGCAGGGCCGCCACCGTGGGGCAGCTGCCGATCGTCTACACGGGGCCGGTCGACCGGTACTTCGACGACAGCCTCGGCGCGCTGTCGTGGCGGACCCTCGACTTCGAGCGCGAGGTGCTGCCGGTCGGCGACTTCCAGGGCACCTCGGTGATGAACTACTCGGAGCTCGACGTGCCGCTCTCGCGGTTCCACGTGTTCAAGCACTTCGACCCCGAGCGGGAGAGCCCGGCGGACGCGACTGTGATCATGCGGGAGTTCTCCCGGTTCGCCGAACCGACGGACGAGCCGTACTACCCGGTGAACCGCCCGGCGGACCGAGACCGCCTCCTGCGGTACCGCGAGTTCATGCAGGACGAGACCGACGTGTTCTTCGGCGGCCGGCTCGGCACCTACCAGTACCTCGACATGCACATGGCGATCGGGTCCGCGCTCTCGATGGTCGAGAACCGCCTGGCGCCGCGGTTCGGGACCCCTTCCGCGTGAGCCGCCGGTCAGCGGTCCCTGCCGTCCGGTTCGGACTGGACTCGAGCGATGTCGTCGACCTCGCTCTCGTCGGGCTCGCGGTGGTCGCGGCGGTCGTGGCGCTGCTGCTCGGGCTCTGGGGCGTCGCGGTGCTCGGAGCGGCGCCGAGCCTGATCTCCGACGTCGTCCGAGGCGAGCGTCCAGCGGCGCTGCGGCGTCTCCTCCGGCGCGTGCTGCTC
>NZ_JAODBE010000084.1 GCF_025463795.1 Amnibacterium sp. | reverse complement strand
GCCCGGGGGACACCGTGTCCCGGGTGGGCGGAGACGAGTTCGTGATCGTGCTCGAGCACGTCAGCGGGGAGGACGAGGTGCAGCCGATCATCCGTCGGCTCGAGGAGGCGCTCGCCGTCCCGCTCCGGATCGGCAACCGCACGGTCTCGGTCCGGCTCTCCATGGGACTCGCCTTCAGCAGCGATCCGTCGCCCGAGGTCTCACCCTCGGCCGCGGGGCGTGCGCTCATCCAGGCCGCCGACCTCGCGATGTACCAGCGCAAGAGCCGGGGCGGCCGTGCGCTCGCGGGCGTCTCGCTCGGCCGGCTCCAGACGCTGGCCGCGGACCTGCGCGGCGCCGTCGGCCGGGGCGAGATCGCCGTGCAGTACCAGCCGCAGGTCGACCTCGCGCACGGGGGCTGGGTGGCCGTGGAGGCGCTCGTCAGGTGGATCCATCCGGTGCTCGGCACCGTGTACCCCGACGAGTTCATCCCGATCGCCGAGATGAACGGCGAGATCGGTGCGATCGGGCACTTCGTGGTGCGGCAGGCCTGCCGGGACGTCGCCCGGCTGCGGACAGGGGCGCCCGGGCTCCGCCTGTCCGTGAACGTCTCGAGCGAGGAGCTCGACTTCCCCGGCTTCGTGGCCAACGTCATGGCGGCCCTCGCGGACGCCTCGCTCCCCGCCGGCGCGCTGACGCTGGAGGTCGCGGAGTCCCGGCTGCCGGCGGATCGCGCCGCGGCGCTCGGGCGCCTCGCCGAAGCCGCGGCGAACGGCATCGGCGTCGCCATCGACGACTTCGGCGCCGATCCCACCTCACTGTCGCAGCTCCGCGAGCTCCCGCTGACCGAGCTGAAGGTGCACCGATCCGCGGTGCAGCTGCCCGCCGCCGAACGGCTCGACCTGCTCGCCGGCATCGTGGGGTTCGCGCGCGGATTCGGCCTCCGCACGGTCGCCGTCGGGGTCGGCAGCGACGACGAGCTCGCCCGGGCACGAGCGGTCGGCTTCGACCGGGCGCAGGGGTTCGCGCTCGCGGCACCCATGCCCCTCGACGAGCTCGCCCGCCGGTTGACCGCGAGGGTCCAGGTCGCCGCCGACTGACGCGGTTGTACCCCGAACGGGCGCTGGCAGACAGCCCCGTTCACCGGTTGTATCGGTACCACTGGGGATCACCGGCCTTGCGGCGCACCGGTTCTCAGCACTTCCTTCCCGAAACGGCAAACCCGGCGCGAGCCGGCGACGCAAAGCCACGGGGCCCTCGAGGCCAGCCGGGCCACCGACCGAAAGACGAGCTGGACCGTGTCCATTCCGACCTTCCGCCTGCCCGAAACCACGCCGGCGCTTGCGCCGGACCGCGTCGCTGCGGTGCGTCGATCCGGCTGGCAGCCCCACCGGGTGCTCATGCTCGGTGGCGGCGTGCTGCGCGGACTCGGCCTGCGCAGCCACAACCTGGGCCTGCCCGGCCACGTGGCCGACCAGCTGTCCGCCCGGACCGGGCGTGGCGTCGACCTCGACGTGATCGTCGAGGACGACCCGACCGCCGCGCGCGCCCTCGAAGGCGTCCGAGGCCTGCGTCTGCGCCGCTACGACGCGATCGTCGTCTTCCTCGACGCCGAGGCGGCGCGGTCCTGCGGCCGCCCTGATCGCTGGCGACGCCGGATCGAGCAGCTCTGCAACACGCTGCAGGACGAGTGCGCGACCGAGGCGACCATCGTGATCTACGACGCTCCGTGCGAGGACACCGGCATGCTCGGACTGCCCTCGCGACGTGTCCGCACGACCATCGACAAGATGGCGGCCGAGGTGGCCGCCGTGTCGTTCCTGTTCGGCGTCACGTTCGACTCGCTGCCGTCCGCGGGCACCCGCATGACGATGGGCATCGTGCCCTCCGCGACCACCTACGCCATCTGGGCGGATGCGATCGTCAACCGGCTGCATCCCCGGCTCCGGGCGCTCGAGGCGCGCTCGACCCCGGACACCCCACGCGCGTTCCGCAACCGGCCCGACCCCGAGCGACCCCGGATGCGGGCGCTCGCTCAGATGCGGCTGCGGCCGAACCACCGGGACAGCCTGCTCGACTACATCGTCACCCAGGCGAAGGTCACCTTCCGGGCCGACGCGGCCCACCTGAACATCATCGACGGGGACCTGCAGTGGGCCCAGGCCTCGACGGACGCCGAAGCGGCCGAGGTCTCCCGCGAGTTCGCGTTCTGCAACCAGACGATCCAGGCGGACGGGCTCACCCTCGTCAACGACGCCCAGCGCGACCCCCGGTTCCGCGGGAACCCCCTCACGGAAGGGCCGGATCCGATCCGGTTCTACGCCGGCTATCCCATCCATACGTGGGACGGCTACCGGATCGGCGCCCTCTGCATCATCGGCAGCACGCCCCGGAGCATGCTCGAATCCGAGCTGCTGCCGCTGCAGGACTTCGCCGGCCGCGTGGAGCAGGAGCTCTGGGCGACGGCGCTCCGCGAACGGCCCGCCCTGCAGCCGTCATGACTCGGCGGGCGGGCGTCAGCGAGGAGTGGCGAGGACGCCCGGCCCGTCGTTCACCAGCGAGGAGGACGATGCCCGCATGCCGGCATCCCGATCAGCCATCACCCTGCCGGACCGGGCGTTCGACGCGCTTCCCGCCGCGGCGGTGGTGACGGACGCGACCGGCATCGTCCTCTTCAGCAACCAGGCGTTCTCGGCGATGACCGGCCGCACCCCCGCGGACGTGGTCGGACGTCCGTTCGCGCTGCTCACCGGCCCGGCGGAGGGTTCGGGGCCGTTGGCCACCATCCGCCGCTGCTTCGCCGACGGCGGGGCGTGCAACGAGCTCGTGCGGCAGCACCGCCGGAACGGGGAGGCCTTCTGGACCCGGACGATCGTGTGGCCCCTGCGCGACGGCGACGTGCTCACCCGCTTCGCGGTGATCCAGACGGACGTGACGGGCGTTGTCCGGGCCCGCGAGCTGCTCGACCGCGTCGAGCAGCAGCGCACGACCGACCGGCTGCTGCTCCATCTCGCCCAGTCGCTCACGCGGGAGACGGAGCTGCAGGCCGTCCTGCAGGGCGTCGCCGATGCGATCTGCGAGGTGAGCGGCGCCGATGCCGCCGCCGTCGCCGAATGGGCGCCGGACGCGAACAACATGGCCATGCTCGCCGTCGCCGGATGGGGCGCCAGGATCGAGGACGCCCGCACCTACCGCTCCTCACCCCAGCAGAGCCCGGAGCTCGAGCACATCGTGTCCCGGCGGCAACCGGTGCTCCGCACGCTGGACACCGCGTCGGGCTTCATGCGCCGCACGCTCGCGCACTTCGGCATCCACACGCTCGTCGGCATCCCCATGCCGTCGGACGGCGAGCTGCCGGGTCTGCTGCTCGCCTGCTGGTCGTCGGCGCCTGATCCCGGCCGGCTCGAGCGCGCCACGGAGGGGCTGTCCGAGCTGGCCGCGATCGCCACCATCGCCCTGCAGAACGCCCGCATGCTCGAGCAGGTCCGGCAGGCGGCCAGCATCGATGCCCTGACGAGGCTGCCGAACCGCACGGTGCTGACGGACCGCCTCGGCGAGGAGCTCGGACGCAGCACCGCCGACAGCAAGACCGCCGTCGTCTACTGCGACATCGACCGCTTCAAACGAACCAACGACCTGCTCGGCCACCGCATGGGCGACCGCGTCCTGCAGGAGGTCGCGGCCCGTCTGGTCGCGGCCGCGCGACCGGACGACCTCGTCGCCCGGGTCGGCGGCGACGAGTTCGTGGTGCTGGTCCCGCGCGTCCACTCATCCCTCGAGGTGGATGCGCTCGTCCGTCGCGTCGAGACGGCGTTCGCCGAGCCCCTCAGCATCGAGGGGGTCCCGGTCCGCGTCGCCCTGTCCCTCGGCACGGCCACGAGCGGGCGCGTCAACCGGGCGTCGCGGGCGACGACCGCCGAAGCGCTCCTCCACACGGCCGACTCCGCGATGTACTGGCGCAAGGCCCGGCGCGGGGGCCGTCCCGGATCCGTCGCGATGCCGCCCGAGCAGCGGATCCGCACGGAGCTCCCCGAGGCGGCCCGACGCGGGCTCATCCATCCGTACTGGCAGCCGCAGCTCGATCTGCGGACCGACCGGGTGGTCGCTCTCGAGGCCCTCGCCCATTGGGACCATCCGGAGCTCGGCCTCCTCACCGCGGCGCGGTTCATCCCCGTCGCGGAGTCCACGGGCGACATCATCGAGCTCGGGCGTCACATGCTGCGCGCGAGCTGCCGTTTCGGCGCGGATCTCCGCCGCCACCGCCCCGGCCTGACGATCTCGGTGAACGTCTCGAGCGCCGAGCTCGCCTCCCCCACCTTCGCCGACGGCGTGCTCGACGAGCTCGCGGCGGCGCGTCTCCCGCCCGAGGCGCTGACGCTCGAGCTCACCGAGACCCAGCTGGCGCCGGACGAGAACCTGCTGGCGGAGCAGGCGGTGCGCCTCAGTGAGCTCGGCGTGCACATCGCGCTCGACGACTTCGGCACCGGCTACACGGCGATCAGCCAGCTGCAGAACCTCCCGATCAGCGAGCTGAAGCTCGATCGGTACTTCGTGCAGCGGGAGGCCTCGGAAGGAGCCGACCTCGCGGCCGCGATCGTCGCGCTCGGGCACGGACTCCAGCTCCGGGTCGTCGCGGAGGGGGCGGAGACCCCGGAGCAGCTCGCCCGGGTGCGCCGGATCGGCGCGGACCGCGCCCAGGGCTTCCTGATCAGCCGGCCGCTGCCGCCCGGGGCCGTGGAGGCCTACCTCGACTCCGCGTGGCGCTGATCTCGGGTTCTGGAGGCGGCCCGGATCAGGGATTCCGGCGCGCCGCTCATCATCCGGCCAGGATCGAGCGGCGAGGATCGACCGGCGACCGGTCATGCGATCGTTCGCGGGCGGGAGAGCTGTGCTGGGTCGGAAGCGCGCGCGGGTCGTCGAGCACGAGGACGTCGTGGACGCCGCGACCGAGGTGCTCCAGACCGAGGGCCTCCTGGCGATCGACTCGAAACGGCTGGCGGAGGCACTCGGGGTGCCGGAGCAGCAGCTCGACGTGGACGTCGACGCGGTTGCCGCCGAGGCCTACCTCCGGCTCAGCATCGCGGAGCTCGCCGAGGTGAAGCGCGCCATCCTCGCCGACCCGTCGCCCGCCGAGCAGATGCGGCGCCTGCTGAACTGGCTGGCCACCCCGCCCGAGGACAGCGACGCCATCCGGCTCGAGGCATGGGCCCTCACCCGGCGCAAGCCCGGGATGCGCGAGGCGGTGCAGCAGGGGGAGGCGGGATGGCACGGGCTCGTCGCCTCGGTGATCCGGCGCGGTGCCCGCAGCGGCGACTTCCCCCAGGCCGACGCGGAGGAGATCGCGGCCCACGTGCTGTCCCTCATCGACGGCATCAACGCCTACCAGCTCATCGGCTACCGGTCGGATCTCGACCGGATGCGGCTGCTCACCCGTGTGGTGCAGGCCGAGCTCGGCCTGGTCTGGGGCTCGGAGCTGACCGCGGCGCTCGCCACGGGAAGCTGAGGAGCCGGCGCCACTCGGCCGTCAGCTGAGCAGCCAACGCCACCAGCGCGACTGCTCGCGCTCGGGCTGCGGTCCCTCGCCGAGCGCCACCGCGGCCGCCGCGAGGTCGTCGGCGGTGATCGTGGTGACGTCCACGCGGTCCAGCGCCTCGACGCCGCGCTCGTCCCCGCGGGTGAGGCGTAGCGCCTGACGGTTGACCGCCTGCTCGAAGAGGGTGCGGGCGAACCGCGCGTTGCCCGAGTCCTCGCCCGGTCGCAGACCACCGAGGATGCGACGCAGTGCCTGCTCGGCGCCGGGCTCGAGCACATACTCGTTCTGAGCCACGATCGTGCCGAAGATGGCCTCGAGCTCGTCGGTCGAGTAGTCCGGGAACGTGATCTCCCGGGCGAAGCGTGACCGCAGGCCCGGGTTCGAGGACAGGAACGCCTCCATCAGCCGGGGATACCCGGCCACGATGACGACGAGGCGGTGGCGGTGGTCCTCCATGCGCTTCAGGAGGATCTCGATCGCCTCCGGACCGAAGTCGAGCCGACCCTCGCCCTCCGGGGCGAGCGAGTAGGCCTCGTCGATGAAGAGGACCCCGTCGAGTGCGCGCCGGATCACGCGGTCGGTCTTCAGCGCCGTCGCGCCGACGTACTGGCCCACGAGGCCCGCCCGATCGACCTCGACGAGGTGGCCCTTCTGCAGCAGCCCGACCGCGCGGTACATCTCGGCGAGGAGGCGCGCGACCGTCGTCTTGCCGGTCCCCGGATTGCCGAGGAACACGAGGTGCTGCGACGTGGCCACCTCTGGCAGGCCGTGAGCCTTGCGGCGGGCCTGCACCTGCAGGAACGCGACGAGTGCACGCACCTGCTCCTTCACCGTCTCCAGCCCGATGAGCGAGTCGAGCTCGGCCTGCACCGCCGACAGGGGTCGCGCGGGCGGAGTACGGCCACCGAAGAGCTCACCGACGAAGTCGTCGACGCCGTCGAGGCCGGGCCGTTTCAGCTGCTCGCCCAGCCGCCCGAGCGTGTCGCGCAGCTCGTCGAGCGGATTGCGGGCGGCGGCCATGCGGGGAGCATAGGCGTCGCTCGGGGCCGTCCCATGTGGGCGCCCTTCGGGAAGCCCGGGCCTGCCCGAGTGCCGCAGCACGGGCGACGGGACCGCCGATCGTCCCGGTCGAGCAGCTGCGCCCCCCTGCGGTCCGGCGACCGGTTCAGGCTCCGGCGCGGGCGACCGGGCGGGCGGCGCCCGACACCGCGCCCGCGAGCACGATGAGCACGAGCACCACGACGAAGGCGTTCAGGATGCCGAACTGCTGACCGAGGAAGCCGATGACGGGCGGCCCGATGAGGAAGGCGCAGTAGCCGATCGTGGCGACGGCGCTCACGCTCGCGGTCGCCGTGCGCGGGTCGTCGGACGCGGCGGACATCCCGACCGGGAAGCCGAGCGCGGCACCGAGCCCCCACAGCACCACGCCGACGATCGCCAGCGGCACCCCCGGCACCACGATGACGAGCAGCAGCCCGACGACCGCGGCGAGCGCGGACACCCGCAGCACGGGCACCCGGCCGAAGCGGTCGAGGAGCGGGACGCCCGCGATCCGACCCACGGTCATCGCGGCGACGAACACCGCGTAGACGGCGGCGCCGGCCGCCTGCCCGACGTGATGCCCGTCCACCATCGCCAGGTTCAGCCAGTCGTTGGCGCTGCCCTCGGCGAACGCCATGCCGAGGATGATGATCCCGATCAGCAGCACCCTCGGGTCGCGCCAGACCGTCAGGCGGGCGCGCCAGCCGGACGGCGCGGCCTCCTCGCCGTGCTCCGGCTGGTGCTCGGCGGGTCGCAGGAAGCGGACGAGCACGAGGGTCACCACCACGGCGAGCGCCGCGGTACCGATGAGGTGCACGCCGATCGGCACGTGGACGAGCAGGAGCAAGGAGCCGAGACCCGCGCCGGCGACCGTGCCGAGGCTGAAGGAGGCGTGGAACAGCGGCATGATCGTGCGGCCGATGGCCCGCTCGTTCGCCGCGCCCGACAGGTTCATCGCGACGTCGACGATGCTCGTGCCCGCACCGAACACGGCGAGGAGCACGACGAGCGCCGGCAGGTTCGGAGCGAAGGCGACGACCGCACCGGCGCCGAGCAGCCCCACCGAGGCCATGCAGTAGAGCACCTGGATGGTCCGGGTGGCGCCGAGGCGGCTGACGATGTGGCTGGAGCCGAGCAGGCCCCCGACGGCGCCGACGGCCAGGCCGCCCAGCACGAGCCCCATCTCCGCGGTGCTCGCGTGCAGGATGTCCCGCACCTGCGGCACCCGGCTGGCCCACGCGGCGAACGAGAACCCCTGCAGAGCGAAGATCACGAAGACGGCGTTGCGCCAGGCCGAGAGCGACGGCAGCCCGGTCGAGGCGGCGGGGGCGACGGAGGACGTCCGATCAGCGGTCACAGCGACAGTGTACGGTCGTACGCATACCGATGTGTACAGTCGTACACTCGAGTCGAGAGGTGGCGGGATGAGCGACCCCTTCCCCGGTGATGCGCGCACGAACCGGGAGCGGATGCTCGCGGGGGACTGGTACATCGCGGACGATCCGGAGAACGCGCGGCGCGCTCAGCGCGCGGTGCGGCTGGCGGAGCGCTACCGCATCGCCTCGATCGAGGACGAGCGGACGGCGCTGTCGATCCTCGCCGAGCTCCTCGGGCACCTGGGCGAGGACGCGTTCGTCAAGCCGCCCCTCCACGTCGACTACGGCGACCACCTCTCCATCGGCGCCCGCACCTTCGTCAACGTCAACCTGACCGCCCTCGACGTCGCGCCGATCACCATCGGCGAGGACTGCCAGATCGGCCCGAACGTGCAGCTGCTGACGCCGGTCCATCCGCTCGAGGCGCAGCCCCGTCGGAATCGGCTCGAGGCGGCGAAGCCGATCACGATCGGCGACAACGTCTGGCTCGGCGGCGGCGTCATCGTCTGCCCCGGGGTCACGATCGGCGACGACACGGTCGTCGGCGCGGGTTCCGTGGTGACCCGCGACCTCCCGGCGAACGTGCTCGCGGTCGGCAGCCCGGCCCGGGTGCTGCGGGAGCTCGCGTGACCACGGCCGACGCGGATCCGCAGCCGTCCGCAGGCCGGCGGACCGACCCGGGCCGCCGCGACCGCATCATCGACGTCTGCCTCGACGTGATCGCGGACGTGGGCGTCGCCGGCACGTCGCACCGACGGGTGGCGGAGGCGGCGGACGTGCCGCTCGGTTCGATGACGTATCACTTCAGCGGCATGAACGAGCTGCTGCACGAGGCGTTCACCCGCTTCGGCACCACGGTCAGCGACCAGTTCGAGCGGCGCATGGCGACCGCCGCCGACGCTGCCGCCGCCCGCGAGGCCGTCGTGGCCATCATCGCCGAGGACGTGTTCGACACCCAGCGGGACCTCGTCCTCACGCACGAGCTCTACACCCTGGCGGCCCGCGACCCGTCCTTCCGCGACATCACGAACGCCTGGATGGCGCGGAGCCGGCGAGCGCTCGAGCGCCACTTCGATCCGACGACCGCCCGGATGCTCGACGCGCTCATCGAGGGCCTCACGATCCACCGGGCGCTCGACATCGAGCCCCACGGCCGCGAGGTCGTGGTCGACGCCGTCCGCCGGATCACCGGCGGCTGAGCGGTCCGACAGCGACTCCCGTGCGCACGCGGCGCGCGTCAGCCGAGGGCGTCGGGCGTCGGCCCGACCAGCGGGACCTCAGGGCGGCGTCGGGCGTCCGGTGCACGCTGCGCGGCCGCACCGGCGAGCACGACGAGGGCGATGCCGAGGATCTGCGGCGGCGTCGGGACCTGCCGGAGCACGAGCAGGCCGAGCACGAGGCCGATGGCGGGCTCGAGCGCCATGAGGGTGCCGAAGGCCGTCGGGTGCATCCGCCGCAGCGCCAGCATCTCGAGCGCGTAGGGCAGCACGGGCAGCAGGACGGCGAGCCCCGCCGCCGAGACGACGAGACCGACCGTGAGGTGCCCAGCGGCCTGCGGAACGCCGACAGCGGCGGCCGTCAGCGCGGCGATCGGCACGGTGAGGGAGAGTCCCCTGATGCCCGTGAAGCGGTCGCCCACGCGCTGAGTCAGGACGATGTAGATCCCCCAGCCGACGGCGGCCAGCGCGGCCTCCAGCACCCCGAGCGGATCGGCGGCGCCGGCCCAGGGCGACGTGAGGAGCACGACCCCGACGAGCGCGAGGGCGGGCCAGGCCAGCGATCGGCGGGTCCGGCTGCGCACCGCCGCGACCGTCAGCGGGCCGAGGAACTCGATCGCCACGCAGGTGCCGAGGGGGATGCGCGCGATCGCTGCGAGGAACGCGACGGTCTGCAGCCCGGTCGTGACGCCGAGCCCGAGCAGCGCGGGCAGGTCCCGCCGCCGCACGGACCGGAGGGGCGGCCGCGCGATCGCGATGAACACCACGGCACCGATGGAGAGCCGCAGCCACGCGGTCCCCGCAGGACCGACGGCGGCGATGACGCCGGTCGACAGGGCGGACCCGAGCTGCACCGACAGCATCGCGGCGACGGCGAGGCCCCAGGGCGGCGGGGACGTGGGCCGCCGGATCATGTCGGCCGGCTCCGACCGCGCCAGTCCCCGATGGCGCCGAGTCGCCGTCGCTGCTGGGCGGCCGCGGCGAGGTCGGAGCCGCGCCGCCGCTCCTCGAGCCGCTCGGTCACGCGGGCTCGGAGCTCGACGGGTTTCGCGTCGTCGTACTTGAACTTCGCGTCGACCCGGAGCACCTGGAGCCGCAGGCCGCGGATGCCGGACAGCATCCGCCCGTAAGGGGCCGCGTCGGGGTGCACGTCGGCGTGCATGCCCTCGGGCTGCAGATCGGCGAGCTGCGCGGTGAGGATCGCCGCCTTCTCCCCCGCATCGTCGACGACCGTGGGGCGGCACACGAGCTGCACGGACGCGTAGTAGCTCGTCGGCACGCCGTCGGGCTCGGCCACGCCCTCGGCGGCCCGCCAGTACCCGGGGATGTACGCCGCGTCCCCCGTCACCGCGAACCGGACCTCGCGGGCGGCCTCGAGATGCGGCCACACGGGGTTCGGGCGGGCGAGGTGCAGCAGCAGCTCGTCGCCCGCGACCGTGAAGTGGGTCGGCACGAGGAGGGGTGCCTGCCCCGGATCCACGTTGTTGACCGCGAGCGCACCGAACCGGTCGGTGGTCGCGAGCCAGCGGCGCCACTCGTCCTGATCGAGCGCGGCGTCCCAGGGATGGATCAGCATGTCAGCCTCCTCGTGTCGGCGCCGGCGGTGCGGCGAGTGTGCGGCGGGTGACGACGACGCGGCGTCCGAGCAGGGCGAGCCGCTCCTCCAGGCGGTCGGCGACGCGGGCGAGCCCCTCGTCGTCGAGCGGCGCGAGCGCGTCCACGATGAACAGGGCCGCCGTCGTGTCGTCGAGCAGGCGCGTCCGGCGCCCCTGGCGCCAGTTCCAGCGCCGGCAGGTGACCCCCGCGTCGTCGCCCCACACCACCTCGCCGGCATCCGGGTGCTCGGTCACCTCGCGGCCGGCGTCCACGGTGTCGAAGACCTCCGTGCCATCGGCCCGGGCGAGGCGCGGGGGTCCGGAGTAGCGATCGGCGTCCTCGCCGGCCGATCGGCACCTCGTGAAGCATGGAGATCGCGTTGTAGAGATCGGTCAGCCGGTTGACGCGGGGCAGGCCGGCCGTCGACGCCCGCCGCAGCAGGGCCTCGACGCTGTTGCGCGTGCGGCTCGGCTTGGCGCCGAAGGTCCGGTAGGCCTCCCGCCATGCCGCGACCTGCGGCAGATCCTCCACCGGCTGCGCCTCGAGACGCTGCCGGGCCACCGTCTCCGCCTGGTCGAGCAGGCCGTCGCTCGCCGGATCGCTCGGTGCGGGTTCGATCCCGTCCGCGACGAGCAGGACGGCGCGGTAGTCCGGCCGCAGGGCGAACACCTCGGGTGCCACGAAGGCGCCGGCCAGGAGGGCCTCGAACCGCGGGGCATCAGGCACCGGTGCGCCCCGTCCTCGCACCGACGCCGGGCTCGAACACCGCGAGCACGAATCGCGTGAGCGCGTCCGCCGCGTACGCGTGCGCCACATCACCGCGGAACCGGACGGCGTCACCCGGCGTCAGCTCCACGGTCTCGCCACCGACCTCGAGCACGAGCCGCCCCTCGAGCACCTGGAGCAGCTCCTGGGTGCCGGCGGCGTGGGCCTCGCTCTGGTGCCGCTCCCCCGTCGCCATGGTCCATTGCCACAGCTCGACGACCTCGGGAGGCTCCGTGCCGGCGAGCAGCACGCCCCGGCCCCCGTGCTCGCCCGTCCACAGCACGGCACCCTCGCCGCTGCGCACCACCGCCATGGGCGCCGGCCGAACGGTCTCCACCAGGGCGGGCAGGCCGACGCCGAGGGCGTCCGCGAGGCGGAGGAGCGTCCCGACGCTGGGGTTCACACCCCCCTGCTCGACGTTCACGACCATCCGCCGGCTCACCTGCGCGAGCTCGGCGAGCCGGTCGAGCGTCAAGCCGCGCGCCTGGCGCTCGCGGCGTATCCGGGCCCCGATCGCGGACGCCAGAGCCGCGGTGTCGGTGTCCATCCCGTGCAGCATACTGCACTATTCGTGCCTTCGGTCGGGAGCGTCCTCAGCCGCCCGGGAGCACGGCGCCCTCGAGACGCCCGTACAGGCGCATCGCGACGACCGACGCACCCCGGACCTCGTAGACGACGCAGAAGGGGATGCGCTCGGCGCCGGCCGCCGCATCGCCCTCGAGGACGGCGGAAGCCTCTCCGACGATCAGCGGGCGAGTGGCCGTGTCGGCCATCGCCGCATGCAGGGCATCGAGGTGACGGCGGACCTCGGTGACGCCGATCACAGTCCTCCCCGTCTCCACGACGGTCCACGTGACCTCCGTGTCCACGATCCGATCGAATCCGTCGGTGCCCAACGCGTCGAAGTACCGCTCGATGACCTGCCGGGTCTCCGCTTCGCTCACAGCTGCATGGTGGCCCTCGGTGCAGGGCGGGCGCCACAGGTGCCCGGTGACCGATGGAGCGCGAAGCCGACGGCGGCGCCGCGTCACACGGGCTGTGCCGCGTCGGGAAGCCTTCGCGAGCGCGCCGCGTCGGTCAGCGCCAGGAACAGCGGCAGGCGGAGACCGTCGTCCGGCGAGGCCGTCTCCGGGTGCCATTGCACGCCGACGGCCCAGGCCGCGGGGTCGGCCGACTCGAGGGCCTCGACCAGACCATCGCCGGCGGTGGCCGCCGTGCGGAGACCCGGTGCGACGCGGTCGACCGCCTGGTGGTGCCCGGACGTCACGGGGATGCTCGCACGGAAGCCGTACGCCGCCGCGCACCGGGTGCCGTCGACGAGGTGCACGTCGTGCACGGCCAGCTCGAAGGACTCCGCCGGGGGCAGGCGGTGCACGACGGCGCTCTCGGGGAGGTCGACGTGCAGCGTCCCGCCGTGCACCACGTTGAGCAGCTGCATCCCGCGGCAGATGCCGAGCACGGGGCGCCGGTGCTCGAGCGCGAAGCGGATGACGGCGGCGTCCAGCCCGTCCTGCGCCGTGCTGACGCCGAAGAGCGAGGGATCGCCGCTGGCGCCTCCGTAGAGCGCGGGGTCCACGTCGCCCCCACCCGGCACGACGAACCCCGCGCACGACTCCAGCTCACGCAGGTCGGGGTCGAGACGGACGGGCCGCCCGCCCGCCCGGCCGACCATGTCGACGATCCACTCGTACAGGTCGTCGATCACGGCGAGGGGCCCGTCCGTCGCGCCTCCGAGGTCGGCGGGCAGCCGCACGGGGATCCCGACGGCGGGTCGGTCGGTCGTCATGTCGTTCCGTTCCGTTCTCGGGTGCCGTGGGGGCTTCCTCAGGGCGCCCCCATCCTCCCCCCGGACGGTGCCGGTCGCAGGGGCGGGGCTGTCGTGCGGATGGTCACACCCCTACTGTTCGCCTGTGGATCCCATGGATCTCGAGCGGGCCCGGCGATCGCTCTACGCGCCGGGTGCGAGCCGCGAGGACGTCGCACGGTACGGAGCGCTGACCGGCGCTGCGGCCGATGCGGATCCGGCCGCCGCTCCCCCGCCCGCCCCGGCGGCCGCCGCCTCGCTGGGCGCCGTCGAGC
>NZ_JAODBE010000048.1 GCF_025463795.1 Amnibacterium sp. | reverse complement strand
GACGGCGACTTCTCCTTCACCTGCCTGAACGCGATGCTCGTCACCGACACTCAGCTGGTCGCGCTGAACCGGTTCCGGCCCTCGGCCGAGGCCGAGGAGGGCGGCCCGGAGTACTACCGGCTGCGCTACCGCATCGCGGCGGACTCGATCGTCGTCACCTCGAGCGGCTGGGGCAGCGGATGGCAGACCCTCGACAACGGCCAGATGCTCGTCGTGCAGCGGCACACGCTGGAGACCGAGATCCTCGACGTCGCGCCCGTCCCGGTCGCCTGACGGCGGTGGGCCCGGTGCGCGATGCACCGGGCCCACCCACTCGATCAGCCCGACTCAGTCAGCGCAGCGCGCGACTCGGCTCGGATGCGGCGAGGCCCTCCGAGCGGCTCAGCAGCTCGCCGGCCCGCACCGCGGCGGCCGGCCGCGCGAGCACGGCGACGAGGGCCACGACCAGCCACACGATGGCGAGGCCGGGGCCCCACCATGCGGCGCCCACCGGGAACGGGAAGATGTTCCGGAAGAGCGTGTACGCGAGCACGATGAGGGCGAGGACCGGGATGACGATCTCCCATCCGGCCACGCGGCGCTCCCCGGTGAAGAACAACAGCTTGATCGCGCCGATCGTGGCGAGCACGTAGGCGACGAGCAGGATCAGCGTGCCGGTCGTTCCCGAGGTGACGAACAGGTCGTACGGCTTCGCGTGGAGCACGAACCAGGCGACCGCGATGAGCACGTAGACGACGATCGCCACGACGGCGACGGCCACGTGGGGCACGCCGTGCTTCACCGAGACGCGCTTGAACGGGGCCGGGCCGAGCCCGTCCCGGGAGAGCGCCATGATCAGCCGCGAGGCACCGACTACGCACGCGAGGCAGCACGCCACCGCGCTGATGGCGGCGCCGATCGTGATCAGCGTCCCGATCCAGGGCGCGATGTACTGCGAGCCGAGGTCGCCGACCAGGGCACCGGATCCGACGAACGCCTTGACGCCCTTCGCGTCCGCGCCGAAGCCCATGACCTCGATCGCGGACACGACGATGAAGTAGACGCCGCCGAAGATCGCGGTGCCGAGGATCGCCCGCGGGATGTCGCGGCGCGGGTTGCGCGCCTCCTCGCCGAGCGTCGCCGACGCCTCGAACCCGGCGAACGACAGGAACGCGAACACGACGCCGAGGAAGACCGCGGACACGTCGCTGCCGGGCTCGATCGCGAAGACGCTGAGGTCGAAGTGGTGGCCACCGGGCGCGTTCCCGGCGAGCAGCCGCACCGCGACGACGATCGTGACGATCACGATCAGCGTGACCGTCACCGCCTCGACGATGAACAGCAGTCGCGTGCCGCCCTTCGCCGGCTGGGTCGCGAGGAACCAGACGAGCGCGAGCACGACCACCCCGATCGGGAAGCCCACCCAGTCGGGCGCGCCCTTCCAGAAGGACTCCTGGATGAGCGTCGTCAGGAAGATCCCCGCCGCCATGCTCGTGACGGCCCCGTAGAAGATGTACGTGCCGGCCATCGCCCAGCCGCTGAACGCGCCCGAGCGTGGTCCGAGGGTCACGCCGACGAAGCCGTAGACGGATCCGGAGTGGTTGAACCGCTGGCTCAGCCGCACGAAGGTGTACGCGATCAGCAGCACGGCGACGGTCGCGATCGCGAACGTCAGCGGCACGGCGCGGCCGACGAGACCGGCGGAGCCCTGCGGGTTGATGTTGATCGCCATCGAGGGCGCCATCAGCGCCACGCTGACGCCGATCGCCTCCCAGACGCTGAGGTTCTTACGGAGCTTCGGGCCGTCGGCCCCCGATCCGCTCTCGGTCTCACGGACGAGCGCTTCATCCGTCATGGTCTGTCCTTTCGGTGGTGCGTGGGCGGTGCGGGGATGGGGGGAACGGCGGAGTCGAGGCGGTAGAGCCGCCGCGGGTTGGTCTGGGCGGCGAGCTCGAGCACGCGGCAGGCGTCGGGGAGGGACCACTCGCCGTCGTCGACCCAGGCGCCGAGCACGCGCGCGACGGCGTTCCGCCAGAGGCGTGCGCCGAGGTAGTGCAGCTCGGCAGGGCCCCACGCGTCGGACGAGTAGAGGACCTTCGCGAACGGCGCGGTCTCGTAGCTGCGGGCGACGAGGCCGGGCGCCTGCGCGCCGACGTAGTTGAGGGCGAGGCCGACGTCGAGGTAGACGTTGCCGAACGCCTGCGCGAGGTAGCCCGCCTCGCGCTCGAACGGGTAGCAGTGCAGCAGCAGCACCGGCACGCGCTGCACCTCGGGCGTGCGCAGCAGGGGCAGCAGGAGCATCGGATTGACGCGGTGCAGGTCGAGGTCCCGGTCGCCGAATCCGACGTGGAACTGCACGGGCAGGCCTGCGTCGACGGCGGTGAGGATTCCGAAGACGATCAGACGCGGGTCCTTCAGGGGCGCGTCGCCCTGGTCCGCCACCCACGCGTCCGCGGCGCCTTCGACCTCGGCGCCGGACGGCCGGGACCAGTCGATGTCGAAGCCCGTGCGGTAGGCGAGCACGCTCTTGGCGCCGACGGCGCCGCGCTCGACGGCATCCGCGACGGCGCTCCGGAACCGTTCGGCGTAGTCATCCGCGCCCTCGGCGAGCAGTCCGGCGGCGATGGCCTCGAGCCGGACGACCTCGTGGGCGGCAGCGCCCGTGAGCGAGCGCACCTCCTCGATCGAAAGAACGTCGTCCGCGCCGAAGCCGGTGTCGACGACCCAGTCGGAGACGCCGGCGGCCGTGAGGAAGCGCCGGTTCACCTCCGGCTCCCCCAGCTCCGCCCGGCGTGCCCAGTACGCATCCGGGGCCGCGTGCGGCTCGAGGTCGAGCACCGGCGCGCACCAGCGACGCACGGCGAAGCCGAGCTGCGAGTCGAAGCCGCTGACGAACACGGGCAGCGGATCGGTGCTGCCCTCGTTGAGGGCGTTCTCGAAGCGGACGCGCGAGACCGAGGCGCGGAAGGGCCCGTGCACGTGGTGGTCGACGAGGGGCAGCTCCTCCACCCACTCGGCCAGCGCGTCGCGGGCGGCCATCAGATCGACCAGGCGAAGCGGAATCGGGCGGGGAGGTCGTCCGGCGCGGTCTCGCCGTGGTGCTCGAGCTCCCAGCCGCGCACCGCGCCGATGGCGGCGACGATCTCGGGGCCGAGCACGCGGGAAGCGATCTCGGATCCGCGCAGCGCCTCGAGCGCGGGCGCGAGCGCCGACGGCAGCTGGGCGATGCCGTGCTCTGCGGCGACGTCCGCCGGGTTCTCGGTGACCTCGTCCGGGAGGGCCGCCTGCGCGCGGATGCCCTCGAGTGCGGCGCCGAGGATCGCGGCGGAGGAGAGGTACGGGTTCGCCGACGGGTCGACGGGCTTCACCTCGACGTTCGCTCCGTAGGGGTTGCCGGGCGTGGCCTCGAGGAACCGCACGGCCGCCTCGCGGTTCTCGCGCCCCCAGCAGGCGAAGGCGCCCGACCAGTAGCCGGGCTGCAACCGGGCACCGGACAGGATCGATCCGCCGAGCACCGCCTGGATCCCGGGCAGCGCCTCGACGAGGCCGCCGATCGCCGCGCCGCCCTCCGCGGTGATGCCGTAGGGGCCGTCGCCGCCCGAGAACACCGGCTCGCCGTTGCGTGAGAACGAGAAGTGGATGTGGGCGCCGTTGCCGCCGCCGCCGGCGAACGGGAACGGCGAGAACGAGGCGCGGAGACCGTGGCGGCGGGCGATGCGGCCGACGATCAGCCGGGCGAGCACGGTCGCATCCGCCGCCTGCACGGGCCGTGCGGGCGGCAGGGAGAACTCGAACTGGCCGGAGACGTACTCGGCGTGCAGCTGCTCGAGGCCGAGCCCGGCGGCGTCCGATTCCGTGAGGACGTCGGCGAGGAACGCCTCATGATCGATGACCGGGCCGAGGCCGTACGGCGTCCAGCCCGGGCGCGCGAAGGCCTCGCCATCCGCGCCCGTGACGACGAACTCGAGCTCGTGGCCGGCGAGGACCTCCAGACCGGTGTCCTCGACGTCGCGCTGCACCTGACGGAGGCGCCCGCGGGCGTCGATCGGGAGCGGCTCCCCCGCCTGGTCGAACAGCTCGATCGGCGCCCAGGCCAGTCCGCCCTCGAGCACGACGAGCGCGTCGATGTCGAGCCGAAGTCGCATGTCACCGACGACGCCGAGGTCGGGCGTGAAGGCGATGCCGCCGTCGATGCAGAACACGTTCCAGGTCGGCGAGGCGCCGAGCCCCGCGCGGGCGAACGTGCCGAGCCGGTCGGGCGACACGGTCTTCGCGAGCGTGAGGCCGGCGTTGTTCACCATCGTGCCGGCGACCATCCGCACGCCGCGGTCGGCCAGCGCCGCCGCCGCCGCGTCGAGGGCAGCGGTTCCCGGCACCGGGAGGGCGCGTTCGATGCTCACGAGGTCGATCGTGGCAGAGCGCATGTATCCGGTGTGTTTCGATTTCCGACTGTGTCCGGGGGCTTGCGCAGCGGTCCCGACGCGGGTCAGCGCCGAAGGTTCGCGAACGGCAGGGCGCCGTGATCGGCGATGAAGTCGCGGAGCATCCGTGACTCCACGACCGAGGCGTCCTCCTCCGTCGCGTTCCATGCAACGAGGAGCTCGTCGCGGTCGGCCAGCTGCCAGAGGTAGCGACCGCCCCAGTGGCCGACCGGGTCGCCCGCCCCGAAACGCCGGTACTCGTCGAGGCGCTTCCGCAGGCCCCGGCGCCCGGTCGAGCCGGGAGTCGCTCTGCCGATGTACAGCACCTCGGCGCCGGCGACCCAGTTCCGAGCGAGGACGTCCGTCGAGACCGACGGGTCCTTGCCCTTGA
The DNA here is from genome assembly GCF_025463795.1 of Amnibacterium sp. Taxonomy (GTDB): domain Bacteria; phylum Actinomycetota; class Actinomycetes; order Actinomycetales; family Microbacteriaceae; genus Amnibacterium. The sequence continues at coordinate 2,759 of NZ_JAODBE010000048.1, read as the reverse complement.
AGCGGCCGCCTGGGTTCGTGCCCAAGAACGTGGGCGGAGCGTCGGTGGGCCGGATCACCGTGTAGACGCCCGGTGCGGTCGGGATCTCACTCGTCGGTAGGGCTGCGAACGGCACGAAACCGACGAAGCCGCCCGCACGGAGGGCATCTGCGGACCAAGGCCGTGCATGGGCGTGGCCGCTCACCGCTGGACCGTCCTCGAGTCGCTGCTCGTGCATCCTGACCTCGCCATGGCGTCCCCCTCAGGTTTCCTCGACGCTATCGATGGCCGCGCTCCTCGTCCCGCTGCCCCTGTGGCGCGTCGGATTCGCGACCGGACACCCGGCCGCTGATGAGCCGGACGGATGCTCGTGGCGGGGAAGATGCTGGTCAGCCGAACCTTTGACCAGGAATGCCGGGTATCGGCAGGGCCGCGGAGGTCCTAGCCTTCGAAGGAAGCGACGGTTCGCTTCATCAGCGCCACAAGGAGCACCACTCGTGAAGAAGCGAACGCTTGCCGTCCTGTCCATCCTCGCCGCGGTCGGACTCACCGCGACCGCAGCTCTTCCTGCCGAGGCCTCTAACCCCACGCTCCACTTCAGCGCCGCGGTCCCCAACTCCCCCGGCTCCGACACCAGGTCCAACGCGAGCCTCAACGGCGAGTGGGTCCGGCTCAACAACTCGAGCAGCAGCGCCAGCTACACGCTGACCGGCTGGACCATCCGCGACAAGTCGAGCCACGTCTACACGTTCGGATCGTTCACGCTGAAGCCGGCTGCCTCCGTCACGCTCTACACCGGCAAGGGCACGAACTCGAGCAGCAAGCGCTACTGGGGCAAGGCGGCCTACGTGTGGAACAACACCGGCGATGAGGCCTACCTCAAGAACGCGACCGGAACGACGAAGGACACCTGCTCCTGGGGATCCGAGCCCGACGGCAAGCAGGTGGTGTGCTGATGGGCTTCAGCTTCCGACGCAGCATCTCCCTCGGTAAGGGCCGCCGCCTGAACCTGTCGAAGCGCGGTGCGTCCGTCTCGCAGCGGATCGGACGGGTGACGTTCAACTCGCGGGGCGGTGGTTCCGTTCGGCTGCTGCGCGGGCTGTCATTCCGCTTCGGGAAGCGCTGACCCCGGGGCGCTGAATCGTCGGGCGCCCGCCCTGCTGGTCCCTCCCGAACGGGTGGCTGCGCCGAAATGCGCTGGTCGGCATGCTGATTCGGTGGCAGAGAAGACCCTTGCGCTTCGGCGAGTCGATCAGTGCGCGACGTGTGACACATCACTGGCCATCGGAGTTCGGGCCGTGTGGGACATCGATCGTCGAGTCGTCCGATGCCTGGCTTGCGCGAGTGAAGCGGCCTCCTCTCCCGACGAGGAGGTGACCGGTGACGTGGCGGATGCCCCTGCCATGGTCAGGACGATCGCATCCGACGCCGCTGGACGGTCCTCGCAGCGTGAGTACGACCGGCGGCGCTCTGCTCGGGAGGCTCGCGTCCGGTCACGGTTCCCGAGGATCGGTGGCCTTCTGCTCGCCCTCGTAGACGAGCCGGCATCGACGAAGGCGTGGGCGAAGGGGGCGGAGGGGGAACGCGCGGTCGCTGATCGCCTCGGGCGACTCGAAGGGATTCGCGTGCTCCACGATCGACGCATGCGTCGCCCCGATGGACGCCTCTCGTCGGCCAACATCGACCACATCGTGATCGCGCCCTCCGGCGTGTGGGTCGTCGACTCGAAGGCGTACCGAGGCAGGGCAGAGGTGCGCCGGCACGGGGGGCTCTTCACCCCTCGTGTGGAGGAGCTCTGGGTGGGCGGACGCAACAGGACGCGGCTGATCGACGGCGTCGCTCGGCAGGTGGAGGCGGTTCGTGCGGATCTCGCCGGATGGCCGTCCGTGCCGGTACGCGGCGCCCTGTGCTTCGTCGGAACCGAGCTGCCGTGGATCGATCAGGACGTCGCAGGCCTCGCGATTCGAGGCCGCCGAGGACTTGTCAGGATGCTTCGGCGTCCAGGCCCGCTCGACGCCATGACACGCGACCGGATCGCTGCTCGCCTCGACCGAGCATTTCCGCCGCATTGACGCCGTCATGAGGACGGGCGTCGCTCCTCCTCTGGCAACGATCACTCTGACGATCAGGCCTTTCGCGAGCGACCCGGGACGAGCACGACACGGCGGTGTTTCCGCTGATCCGGAGTCGAATCGATGTCGGACCCCGGGTGTTCAATCCCGGCATGACGAGGAACCCCGAGGAACCCCCTCCACCCGACGGCGCAGCTGATGAATTCGCCGATCTGGATGCCCGCGAAGCGCTCTTCACGGGAGCGCTCGCGCAAGCGGATCGCGTCCTGAATCAAGCCGCCGCGATGCGCCGGCAGGTGATGCTCGCCGGCTTCGACGCGATGGTGCTCGAGGAGCAGACGCGGGGCCGAACGGTCCGGACGGACGACGCGATCGTCCGCGCCTTCCTGCTCCACCAGGCCACGGTGCTGCGCATCCCCCGGCAGACGGTCGAGCGGCAGCTCGCCGAGGGCTGGACCCTGCGCGACCGCCTGCCCGCCACCTGGGCCGCGTTCCTCGAGGGCTGCTGCTCGGAGACGGCCGCCTCGATCGCCGCGGATCAGTCGGGTGGGCTGGAGGGCGACAGGCTCGTCGCCTTCGACCTCGCCGCCGCGCAGCTCGTTCAGGAGGAGAAGCCGGCCGTGCTGCTCCGGAAGCTGGCGATGCTGCGCGATCGACTCGATCCGCAGGGGGTGACCGAGCGCCATCGACGGGCGAGCAGCCGCCGGC
>NZ_JAODBE010000072.1 GCF_025463795.1 Amnibacterium sp. | reverse complement strand
GTCACCAATACCAGCGGGGACTCTGCCACCGGCGGCGATGGAACGTCCGCCCGGTCACCTGGTCGACAACCAGGTCGACGAGAGCGGTTCGAGGAGCTCCCTCGTCCGGAGCCCACGGGACGAGACCGATCTCGTTCTCGAGCGCGACCGAGCCCACGTCGGTGTTGCGCTGCAGGGCACCACGCGCCACGACGCTCCACGCCGCGCCGGCGTCCCAGCCGTCGACCTCGAAGGAGACGGGCAGGCGCTGCTCGGCGAAGAGTTCCGCGTCCCCGGAGGTCCGGAACACCAGACGGGGGCCGCGGACGACGAAGTTCAGCGGCACGATCGCGATGCGATCCCGCGCCTCGAAGGCCAGCCGGCCTACCTGCGCCTCCCTCAGGTGTGCCCAGCAGGCGTCCTGATCCAGGTGCTCGATCTGTCGCTGCGCCCCGCTCGTCATCGCCGCGTCCCTCCCGGATGGTCTTGCTGAGAGTGTCCGACGACTCCAAGAGTGACGGCAGAGCAGAAAGTCCTCCCTCCCGACTCGGCGTGAATTCCGCCCCCCGCAGGTCTGCCGGGGCTTCGTCGCGCTTGCGTGGTGCGCGGTGGCGAGCCCTCTGCCGGGTCAGCGCCGATCGGGTGTGGGGATGTGTGCCTCGTCTCGGACGACGAGCACCTCCTGCAGCAAGGCCCGCTGCGTCTGCTCCGTCTCGATCCGGAGATCCGGCAGCCAGACGGGTGGCCGCCCGAAACTTGGGGGCTGGAGCCACGTGGTGACCACGACCGGCGTCGCCTCAAGCAGCTCGGCTGCTCGCACTGCGGCGCCCAGCGCAGCAGTGGAGTCGTGGGATCCATCCACACCGACAACGACACGGCCGCCGGCCTCCTCCGCAGGAGTAGAACTCATCACCGGAGCCCGCGACAGCCGCCGGTGCCGCCCAAGAGCCCAAAGTCCTGCACCCCGGGCGGTTCCACAACCGAATGGGAGGCTGAATTGGCCCTGCCGGCTGGGCACGGCCGACGACACCGCCGATCTTCAGCAGCGACTCGACCAGTGGCCGCCCGGATGGCTTGCAGCGCTGCCGCCCACAGCGGCCGAGGTTCCACAGCGAATCAGTGCACCTCGTGGCCCGAACTCACGTCGGACCCGGCGCGGGACACCCAGAGCGCATCCGTCTCCCGAACGAGCAGGACCGGACAAGGGGCACCGAGCACAGCGTTCCGCTCGACCTCTGCGCCCGGACCAGGCAGCGCATGGCGTCCGAGCACGAGGAGCGACGCAGTCGCACCCGATCGAGTCAGCTCCTCCTTCACGTCGCCGCGCACCTCCTCATGCCGAACGAGCAGGTGGGGGAAATGCGCGGCGAGATCATGCGCTAAACCCTCCGGAGCGGACTCGAGCCGAGAAGGTGACACCGAGAACCGGCCGACGGCGTGCACCGTCACCACGGCTGCCCCCTGCGCGGACGCGACCGCAGAGGCGATCTGCGCCGCCGCGACGCCCGCGGGAGTGCCGTCGATGCCCGCCATCACGGGACCGTTCGCGTCCTCAGCGCCGAGCGGCACGAGTGCGATCGGACCGTCGGTGTCACGTGCCAGTCGTGCCAGCATCGCCGACCGGTGCGGCAGCATGAAGGCGGCCGGCCCACCCGTGCCGAGGACAAGCAGGCTTCGGGTGCGTGCGCACGTCGCCAGCACCTCCTCGACGTCGCCGTGCACGAGCCGACCGGAGATCTCGAGCCGTGGGTGGTCGGCGCGGAGACGCTCCAGGTCGCCCTCGAGCGCGAGCCGACACCCGGCCTCGATCGAGTAGCCGGAGTCGTCCTCCCCGAGGACGCGGACGAGGTGAATCCGCTCGATCCATGGGCGACCCAGCGTCCACCGAAGCGCCGCTCTCGCCCGTGTCGACCCATCCCATGCCACGACGGCGTCCTCAAGCATCACGATTCCTCCTCCTGGTCGACGCTCCACGCTGCCGCACGGATCCACCCAGCAGCAGGGGCTTAGGTCCCGCGCAGTCCACTGCAGGGGCCGCCACCGGCGCCCGCCACTGGGGCGCCGACGGACGCGGGACGGGGTCACGCGTTGTGGATGAGCACCTTCAACGCCTGGTGCTGCGCTGCGTGCTCGAAGACGTCGTACGCCTCCAGCACCTGGTCGAAGCCGAACGTGTGTGTGACGAAGCCGCCGACGGGGAGGACGTGCTCTGCCACCAGTTTCATCAGCATGGCGAGCGTGTTCGTGTTCACGAGACCCATCGTGATGCTGATGTTCCTGATCCAGAGCTCGTTGACCGCCAACTCGACCGGCTTGCCGTGCACGCCGACGTTCGCGATCCGCCCACCGGGCCGCGCCAGCTCGACCGCCATGCCGAACGTGACCGGCAGACCGACGGCCTCGATCGCCACGTCCACGCCCGCGCCGTCGGTGAGGGCGAGCACCTGCTCCTTCCAATCCGAATCCCGGGAGTCGACCGTCGCGGTGGCGCCGAACTCGCGGGCTCGGGCGAGCCGGGCTGGGTCGAGGTCGACCGCCACGATCTTCGAGGGTCCGTAGAGCCGCGCCGTCATCACTGCTGCCAGCCCCACAGGACCCGCTCCGATGACCGCGACGACATCGCCGGGCTGCACCCGCCCGGACTGGACGCCGATCTCGAAGCCGGTCGGCAGGATGTCGGAGAGGAGGATGCCCTCCGCCTCCGACATGCCCTCTGGGACCTTGTAGACCGAGTTCTCGGCGAACGGCACCCGGACCTGCTCCGCCTGGGTGCCGTCGATCATGTAGCCGAATATCCAGCCGATCCCGGGCATGCCCTCCGGGTTCAGGCAGTGGCTCGGCAGACCGCTGCGGCAGTTCGCGCACCTGCCGCAGGCGCTGACGCACGCGAGGATCACCCGGTCGCCGATGGCGAGCTCGGTGACGGCTGCACCGACGGCGATGATCTCGCCGATGCCCTCGTGGCCCAGGATGCGACCAGGCGCGACCTCGGGCACGTCGCCGTGGAGGATGTGCAGGTCGGTCCCACAGATCGTTGTGGCGATCATCCGCACCACCACGTCCGTGGGCTGTTGGATCTGCGGATCCGGTACCTCCTTCCAGGAGCGACGGCCGGGACCTTCGTAGACGAGCGCCTTCACCGGGCACCTCTCTTCCATGTCTGCGGTCCGCTCCCCTGAAGTGGCGGCGGAACCGCGCCCGGAGTCAACGCCCCCTCAGGCCGGACGAGCAGGGCCGAAGGTCCCCGTCGAGGCAGGAGGGGTCCGTCGACGTGGCATCCGTACCACTCCTCGGGATCGCCCGGCTGCGGACACCGGTGGAACCTGCGCGTGACGCCGAGGAGGCCGGGAGAACCTCTGCCCGGCCCCGAGCACCCGTGGTGGGACGCCGACGAGGTTCTGCCGAGTTCGCACCGTCCGCGAGATGTTTCTCGACGGTCTGCCGCCCGGCATCGACCCGCCTCGCTCCTCCAGTGACCTTCGGCCCTGTGTTCGACGATCCCGCGCTCGGAGACTGGGGCGATGACTGCAGCAGCATCGGCCCCGGTGGCCCCATCGCTCCGCATCGCGGTGCTCACCGAGACCGCGGAGGGTGAGCGCCGGGTCGCTCTCGATCCCGCTGCGGTCGCGCAACTGGTGCGCGCCGGGCGGTCGGTCGCCGTGGAATCGGGTGCCGGCACAGCCGCGACCTTCGTCGATGATGCCTACGTCGCGGCAGGAGCGACGGTCGGGAGCCGTGCCGCCGTGCTGCGGGACTGCGACGTGGTCGCTGTCGTCCGCAGCCCGGATGAGGAGCTGGCCGCAGCGCTCACCGAGGGGCAGACGCTGATCGGGCTGCTCGACCCCCTGAACCATCCGGAGTTGATCAAAACCCTTACGCAGCGCGGCGTCACGACCGTGGCGTTCGAGCTGCTGCCGCGCACGCTCAGCCGCGCGCAGTCCATGGACGCGTTGAGCTCCCAGTCGAGCGCAGCCGGCTACCGGGCCGCCATCGTCGCCGCTCACGCCTTCGGCCGCTATCTGCCGATGATGATCACCGCATCGGGTACGGCAACGCCCGCGAAGGTGATCGTGATCGGCGCAGGCGTCGCAGGCCTGCAGGCGATCGCCACGACGAGACGCCTCGGCGCGGTCGTCACCGGGTACGACATCCGAGACGCCTCCAGGCAGGAGGTCGAGTCGCTCGGAGCCAAGTTCCTGACCAGTTCGGTCGCGAAGGGAGGCGGCGCGGGGGGCTACGCGCGGGTCTTGACGGACGCGGAGAAGGCGACTCAGCAGCGAGAGCTCGACACCGCACTCGCCGGCTTCGACGTGATCGTCACGACGGCGAAGGTTCCCGGGCACGCGCCGCCCGAGCTCGTCTCGGCAGCCACGCTCGCCACGCTGCGGCCCGGTTCCGTGTGCGTCGACCTCGGCTCGAGCGTGCTCGGCGGCAACGTGGCCGGCTCCGTGGAGGGAAGGACGACGGTCACCGGCAACGGGGTCATCGTCGTGGGCGGGGGCGAGCTGGCGGCGGACCTGCCCGTCTCGGCCTCGCAGATGTACGGCCGGAACGTCGTCGCGGTGCTCGACTCGCTCGCACCGCAGGGCGTCATCGTCGTCGACGCGTCCGACGCGGTGCACCAGGGGATCGTCGTCGGCCACGACGGCGAGGTGACCAACGCTGCGATGCGCAGCGTCCTGAGGCTCGACCCGCTGCCTGCGGCGCTGCCGGCCGGCCTCGCTGCCTCATCCGCCTCCGCCGCCGATCGCCCGATGGAGAAGATCGCATGATCGCCACCCTGTTCACCAACCTCGCGATCTTCGTCCTCAGCCTGCTTGTCGGCGTCGAGGTGATCGGCAAGATCCCCTCGACCCTGCACACGCCCATGATGTCGGGCTCCAACGCGATCCACGGCGTGGTCATCGCCGGCGCCGTCGCCACCGCCTCGGCGGCCGACAGCCCGCCCGGCTACATCCTTGCGTTCGTCGCAGCCGCGCTCGCGGCCGCGAACGTCTTCGGCGGCTACGTGGTCACCGACCGGATGCTGCAGATGTTCACCAGGCACACGCCCGCCGCGGCCGCCGCCGATGCGAAGGACCCCTCATGACGCTGTTCGGCTTCACGATCGGTGTCCTGTTCCTCGCGGCCGCCACCCTGTTCGTCGTGGGGCTGCACCTGATGCGCCTCCCCTCCACCGCCCGACGGGGAAACCTCATCTCGGCAGGCGGCATGGCGATCGCCGTCCTCGCGACGATCGTGTCCTCGGTCATCGTGTCCCACGGCAACTGGCTCGGTTGGCTTGCGCTCGTGGCCGGCGCGGCGGCGGGCGGTGCGTTCGGCATCGTCCGCGCCCGCACGGTGAAGATGACCGAGATCCCTCAGCTGGTCAGCATCTTCAACGCGGTGGGCGGCGGGGCCGCCGCGGCCGTCGCCTTCGCGGACTTCGTCCAGCATGCCGCGGGCGTGACCCCGCTCGGCCTGACCTCGTCCGTTCCGATCGTGCTCGACGTCGTGATCGGTTCTGTCACGTTCTCCGGCTCGCTGATCGCCGCCGGCAAGCTGCAGGGCATCGTCTCCGGCGGCCCGATCATCTTCCCGGGCGCACGGATCGTCAACCTTCTGGTCATCGCCGTCGCACTCGTGGCCGGGGTCTTCGCGATCGTCGTCGGAGACGACGTGCTGCTCCTCGTCGCCGTGCTGGTGGCGTCCCTGCTCTTCGGCGTGCTGATGGTGCTGCCGATCGGTGGAGCGGATGCTCCCGTGATCGTGTCGCTGCTCAACGCACTGACCGGGCTCGCCGTAGCCATGGCGGGCTTCGCGATCGACAACCAGTCGCTGATCATCGCGGGCGCTCTCGTGGGCGCCGCGGGCACGATCCTGACCCTGCAGATGGCGAAAGCCATGAACCGATCCGTGCTTGCCATCGTCCTCGGCGGCTTCGGCACAGGCGACTCGACGTCGTCCAGCGCCACGGATGCACAGGATCTCAGCACCGTGCACGCGGTCAGCGCCGACGACGTCGCGGTGCAACTCGCCTACGCGCAGCACGTGATGATCGTCCCGGGCTACGGCCTGGCGGCAGCGCAGGCACAGCACGAGGTCGCCGAGCTCGCGAAGCTGCTGATGGCGAACGGCATCGACGTCAAGTACGCCATCCACCCGGTCGCCGGCCGCATGCCCGGGCATATGAACGTGCTGCTCGCCGAGGCGAACGTGCCCTACGACCAGATGCTTCAGCTCGACGAGGCGAACATCGCCTTCGCCGACTGCGACGTCGCCCTGGTCGTGGGCGCGAACGACGTCTACAACCCCGACGCACGCAAGCCGGGCAACGGGGTCTCCGGCATGCCGATCCTCGACGTCGATCACGCCAAGTCCGTCGTGATCCTGAAGCGCTCGATGCGTCCCGGCTACGCCGGCATCAGCAACCCGCTGTTCACGGATCCGAAGACCGGGATGTACTTCGCCGACGCGAAGGTCGGGCTTGC
>NZ_JAODBE010000037.1 GCF_025463795.1 Amnibacterium sp. | reverse complement strand
CGCCCCGTGCGCGCACCGGCGCGCCGCAGCAGCAGCGCGGCGGTCAGCCGCAGTCGCGCGGCGGCCGGCCGATCGGCGCGGGCGACACCCGCCGCGGCCGCCCGGCCGCATCCTCATCGCGCCGCTCCGGACGCTGATCGGCTGGACCCCCGGCAGGGAGGGGCGCTTCGGCGCCCTCCTGCCTCGGGGCCGGACCCCGCGAGCAGCCGGCGCGCCGCCCGCGCGGCCACTGCCACGATCGTCAGGGCCCGGTTCCCACTGCCCTGCGACCCTGGGCCGTGCGCCGCGAGGACTCAGCGGCGCAGGCCCAGCCCCTCGGCGCGGGCCAGGCGCCCGTCCTCCTGCGTGACCACGAGGCCGTGCGAGCCGCGCGCGCTGTCGGTGAGGCGGCGGAGCCACTCCTCGTTGATGGCCGGCACGCGGGAGCCGGAGAACTTGAAGTAGAGGTGGCACTCGGGGTGGAGCCAGACGGAGCTGCGCCCGTCGCCCGCGGACAGCGGGTCGAGCCATGACATGGTGAAGCTCTCGCGCCGCCGGAACTGCTGCACGATGACGATCTGCAGGTGGGTCAGCAGGCGGTCGTCGAACGAGACGACCGTGCCGTCGTAGGTCAACGACCCCACGTCAAGCCTCGGTGCCGAACGGGTTGTCGGTCTCGAAGTCCACCGACACGTCGTACGCGGCCATCCTGCTGCGCATCGTGGCGATGGCCTCGGCGTTGTCCGGGTCCGAGAACTCGGAGCGTGTGGTCTCGACGAGCACCGTTCCCGCATTGAGCAGGACGTCGACCACCACCGCCTCACCCTGCGGCGAGAGCGCCTTCAAGCGGACGTGGTCCGCGCTCCCGACGCGGGCGATGAGGGCCGCGTACTCCACGAGCCGGTCCGCTTCGGTGTCTCCGATCAGCAGCGACTTCTCGGCCATCGTGAGGTGGTTCACCCCTCGACCGTATTGAACGTGGACGTATTCCCCTCGGGGGATTGACAGCGACACCCAGGTCGGGCAGGTCACACGGTCGTCGAGCCGGTCGCTGCGGGCTCGGCTGCCTCGGACTCGATGCGCCACAGGATGCGCTGCGCGGCCGCGGCGTAGCGCTGCAGCTCCAGGACGTCGACGCGCTCCGCCCTCCGGGGGAACGCTCCCATGAGGCAGAAGGTGCCGATGACATCGCCCTCGCGCGAGCGGAGTGCCGTGCCGGCGTAGAACGGCGTGTGCGCGACGTCGATGTAGGCGCTGCCGGCGAACCGCGGATCCTTGCGCGCGTTCGGCACGACGAGCGGCACGTCCTGGGCTGCAGCGACGTCACAGTAGGTGAGCTCGCGCGGCACGGAGGCCGGCACCGGACCCGCGCCGGTCGGGAAGTACTGACGGTCGCCCTCGAGCAGGGTCACGAGGGCGAGCGGCACGCCGAAGCGCCGCTTCGCCTCCTCCTCGAGTGCCTTGAGCTCCGCGGTCCCGGTGCCGCCGTGCATGGCGAGCAGGCGCGAGGCGCCCCGCCACGCGAATCCGTCGGCCTCCGTCACGGGCAGGGTGCGGGCGCGGGCGCCCTGAAGCAGCGGAAGGGCGGAGTCGGCGAGGCGGTCCGCCCACGCCGCGTACGTGACCGCCGAGCCGGCCGGACGGCCGATCTCGGTCCGCGGGGCACCGAGGTCCGTGAAGGCGGCGTCGTGCATCGGGGCGAGGAGCTCGCGGGTCCTGGCGTTGAGGCGGTCCGCGTGCCGCTGGCCCAACACACCGGCGAGGCCGCCGAAACCCTGCACGGAGGCGACGGGCTGCACGCCGGCGACGAGGATCCCCGCACCGGGGGCGCGACCCGAGTCCAGATGGGCGAGCAGCACCGACATCGACTGCGACCAGGCCGGCATCGGCGTGAGCCGCACCGCGTCGTTCATGCTCAGCACGAGCACGACGAGGTCGTACGGCCCCAGCTCGCGGCGGCCGAGCCAGTTGAGCGCCGTGGCGACGTTCATGAGCTCGTCGCCCACGTAGTCGACGTCCCAGGGCTCACCGGTGCGCGCGAGGAGGGACCGACCGAGGTGACCCGTCAGCGCGAGCTGGTGGGTCAGCACGCCCCAGCCGTGCGTCGGACCGTTGCCGAGCAGGAGGACACGCCTGGCGTCCTCGGCACCGCTCTCGTACACGGGGCGGTCGCGTGGTGTGGGGGCCATGAGCCGATCCGCGTTGACCTTCGCGTACCAGAGCTGCATGCCTGCGCGGACGACCGGCGTCAAGAGCCCCATGAGGTCAGCGTAGGCACGCCGGGCTCGGCGGTCCTCCCCGAGTTCTGGGGGGTCGACCGGGCGGTCCGCCCCCGGCCCGGCCCGTGCCCGAGGCCGTCCTGAGGGCTAGATTGCGTCCGTCCCGCTTCCCCGACGACAGGCGACGATGCCCGCACGCTCCGATCCCGCTTCCGCTCCGGCGCCCGCCGTGCCGGGGCGCGGATCGCCCGGACGCTGGTCCACGTGGCACGACCGCTTCGTCGTCGAGGTGCGGTTCGTGGACCCGCACGTCCGGCGGCGCCTCTACGCGGCGGCGGCCGCACTCGTCACGGTCGGCCTCGTCTCATTCGTCGGGCTCCTCGTCGCCGTGCTCACCCACACCGGGTTCGAGCAGCTCGACCGCCCCGTCGAGCAGTGGTTCGACGCCCAGCGATCCGGTGATGCGACTCGGATCATGACCGTGCTCGCGGTCGTGTTCGGGCCGATCGGGATGCCCATCCTCGTGCTGGTCGTGCTCGTCACCTGGGTGCTCGTCGCCCGGCACCTCTGGCGCCCCATCCTGCTCTTCGCCGGGATGGTGACCGGCGTCGCCCTGGCGCAGGTGCTCGCGCCGATCGTGCGGCACCCGCGGCCCCCGCTGGCGCAGATGCTGCTCGACCCGGACCGCACCTACTCCTTCCCGTCAGGCCATGTGCTCGGCATGTCGGACTTCTTCCTGCTTCTCGCCTTCCTGTTCGCGAGCCGGATCGGCCGACGCTGGTTCACCGTCGTCGCCTTCACGATCGCCGGGGCCTGCATCGTCGCCCAGGTGGTCAGCCGGCTGTACCTCGGCTACCACTGGCTCACGGACGTGAGCGCTTCCGTCGCCCTGTCACTCGTCGTGGTCGGCGTCGTGATCGCGGTCGACACACGGCGCACGGTCCGTGT